>NZ_JBHEEW010000002.1:0-411906 GCF_041930185.1 Mycoplana ramosa
GAGGCCCCGATCTTCCAGGTCGCCGACTACGGCCTCGTCGCCGACCTGTTCGACGTCCTGCCGGAGCTGGAAAAGGCGATGTGAGGATACGTCCACCAAGGGCCGACGGCCGCACTTTGTGCGGCCGTGCTCCTTGGTGGCTGACGCGAGAAGCGCAAAGACCTTCCATGCGCCCTCTGCTTTACGACAGGGCGTTTGGCGGGGTCGATTCGGCACAGCCGTCGAGATGCGCCAGAGTGGTTTCAAACGCGGAACGCTCACCGAAGCCGATGAACACGAGGATATTGTCCACGTCGAGACCTTCCGGCGCAATTGCCATCGCCTCGAAGGAGAGGCGCGTGCCGACCAGATGCACGGCGAAACGCCGGCCATCGCTCGCGCGCAAGAAACCCTTGGCGCGATAGACCGCTGTCGGCAGGCCGGCCAGAACCCTCTGCAGACGCTTCAGATCGACTGCGCCGTCACTCTGCCAAGTCGCGCTCACTGCCGGTTCATGGACGGGTTCGGCGCCGAATGTCGAGGCGACGCCACGCGGGAAAACTTCGCCGGCAAAGAGAATGCCGAAGGGTACAAGCGCATGCGTGGTTTCCACGATGCGGGTGTCCGGAAAGGTCCAGCGCGCGCGCCAGGCGTCGAGCATGTTACGGTCGACCAGATCGGTCTTGTTGAGGACTAGAAGGTCGGCCGAACCGATCTGCGCTTCGGCGAGGCCGGGCGCAGCCGCAATCGCATCGTCGAAGCCGGCAGCGTCTACCATCACGACGATGGCGTCCGCGCGCAGGCGCGCGGCAAAGCGCGCGTAGCGCACCGTGTCCATGATGCGGGCGGGATCGGCCACGCCGCTCGCCTCGATCACGATGTGGTCGATATCGGCGCGGGCGGCCAGAAGCTCCTCGAGCTGCTCGACAAAGCCTTGGTTGAGGCCGCAGCAGACGCAGCCATTGGACAGGCTGTAGAGACCGCCCTCGGTCGATGTAATCAGCGCGGCATCGATGTTGATCGCGCCGAAGTCGTTGACCAGCACCGCGACCTTGAGCCCATGATCACCGCTCAGGATGTGATTGACGAGCGTCGTCTTGCCCGCGCCGAGAAAGCCGCCGATGACGGTGACCGGGATGGGGGCGCCCATTGTCACCATAGCTGCGGCGCTTCCCCGTGCCAGACGGCTTCGGAGTTCTCGTTCAGCCGGTCGTGCACCAGCTGGCCTTGCACAAACGTGAGATCCACTTTGGTGGAGTGGATGTTGCCCTGCGGCTCGACCTCGAACAGGTTGCGGTCGAGCACGATGATGTCGGCAGACTTGCCGACTTCGAGCGAGCCCGCCTCGTGCTCGATGCCCATCGACCAGGCGCCGTTCTTGGTCATCACGTCGATGGCTTGCTTGAGCGAGATCGGCTCGCCGAACCGGCCTTCGCCTTCACCCCACGGATTGGCACGGGTGACCATGGTTTCGAGCGCGATCCACGGATCGAGCGGGCTCACCGGCCAGTCGGTGCCGATGACGGCGACGCCGCCGGCCTCCAGAACGCCCTTGATGTTGTAAGCGCGCGCCAACCGCTCCGGACCGTAGCCGGAGCGGGCGCCGGAGACGAACTTCGACGGATACCACGACACTGGCGAGAATTCGGCCGTGACGTTGAGATCGCGGAAGCGCTTGAGATTGCCGCCGTGCAGGATCGTCGAGTGCGCGCACTGATGGCGCACATTGAGCCCGCCGGGCCGGCGGCGCGCTTCCCCGACCGCGTCGAGGAAGGTGTCTGAAGCCGCATCCCCGGTGCAATGGGCGATGACGCGGATACCCTGCCGGTCCATGTCCCAGATCATGTCGGCAAGGTGCTCGGGCGTGAGGTTGAGCTTGCCGCTCCAGCCGGCATTGCCTCCATCCCACGGCGTGATGAGATAGGACGAGCGCGGCTCGACTGTGCCGTCGAAGTGGAACTTGACCGCATTGGCGTTGAGCCGGGCGGACCGGTAGTAGTGTCGCTCGCCGGCCAACAGCTCCCAGCGCCGGCGCACCGGGAAGATGTCGTCCTGCCAGCTGATGGCGGCCTCGACACGCAGGGTGAGTTCACCGACCTGATCGAGCGACTGCAGGGCATTCAGCCTGTTTTCGCAGACATGAACGTATTTCGTCGACACCACCCCACGCGCGGACTGATAGCGCACCCCATGGCGATAGGCGGCGCGCAGCACCGGCACCGGCGTCGGCGGCATGGCGGCATGGATCAACGCGTAGGCGCCGTCGATCAGAAGGCCCGTCGGCTCGCCGCTGACCGGATCGCGCTCCAGATAGCCATTGGCCGGGTCTGGCGTGTCAGCGGCGATGCCGGCACGGCGAAGTGCCTCGCTGTTGGCCATCATGGTGCCCCACATGCGGTCGAGCAGCGCGACCGGACGATCGGGCATCACCGTGTCCAGCCAGTCCTTGCCGGGAACGAGCCCGGCCTGGCGGAATGTGTAGCGGACGAAGTACTGGCCGTAGATCCACTCGCGATCCGGGTGCTTGGCCGCATAGGCTAGGATGGCATCGCGCACCTGATCGGGCGTCGGGTCGACGATGCCGATGTCGAGATCCTCGGCATAGCGCGGGGCGAGCGCGAGGTCCGGATGGGTGTGCATATCGTAGAGGCCCGGCATGGCAAAGCGCCCGCCGAGATCCATCACCTTGGTCTGCGCGCCGATCAGATGTTCGACATCCGCGCGCTCGCCGCGCGCGACGATGCGCCCGCGCGCCACCGCCAGCGCCTGGCACCAGGGCAGGCCCGGATCGCCAGTGTAAACGCGGCCGTTGACGAGCACGAGGTCCGCATGGGCACTGTGGGCCGAATGGCTCGGGCGGTGATCGTAGAGAACGCGCATGATCGGTTACCTGTAAGAAGAAGAGCGTGCGTGCCGGCCTTAATAGCCGGCACTCGGGATCCACCACTCGCGGCCGCGCGCGGTGGTGACATATTCCGGCCAGCGCAGGCCGATCGGCGCCTCGTAGTCGGCCAGCGCCGGAATCCAGTTCGTGCCGCCGATGCCGCCGCCGGTGCGTTCCTCGAATTCCTTGCGTGCCGCGGTGCGCAGCTCGGCGTTCTGCATCAGTTCGAGCATCGAGAGGGCGATGGTCTTCGATGCGCAGATCACCATCGGGTCGATGGTCTCGGGAATGCCGCCCAGCGCGTTCATCACCCAGTCCGGATAGGCATAGCCGGCGGGACCGGTGAGCATCGGGCGGGCGATATAGAGGCGCGCCGTCGGCGCGTGCCAGCACATGTCGGTGTAGTCGTCCGAGGTGTAGTTGATCTGCGACGGCGGCAGGTCCTGGCGCAGGATACGTTCGGCCTCCTGCGGGCTCACCAGCGTCTCGCAATCGGGCAGGAAGGGCTCGGCCATCGGCTCCAGCCCGAGATTGGCCTGGATCTCGCGGGCGATCTCCTTGGCGCGCGCCCCCCATGTCGGCGCACCGACGGCGGCAAGCTTGCCATAGACCAGATCGGCCATGACGTGGTTGGCAAGACCGGGGCGAGACTTCGAAACCCAGATCTTTTCGACGCGGCAGTGGGCAAGCTTGGCGGCGGCTTCGGCGTTGCGGTCGAGAATAAGCGTCGCCTGCTCGGCCATCTCCACGGTCGGCACGCGGATGATGTACTGGATCTCGGAAAGCCGCGCCGGCAGGTTGTCGGCGGTGGCCTGCCCGGCCGTCAGGATCGCCTCGCTGATCGACCAGCCACCCATATGCGGCAGCATGGAATCGCGCAGCGCCTTGGAGGCGTTGTACATGTAGAACAGCGCATCATTGGCGCCCGGCGCGCGCACAGCGCTGTGAGCTTGCGGGATCGGCAGGCCGTCGGCACGCTTCAGCCAGGTCTCCGGTTCGTCGCAGACGAAGCGGTAGACCATCGCATAGGCTGCGCCGCAATGGGTGTCCCAGTTCACCGTGTTGCACAGCGGCAGCATATAGCAGGGGTGAAAGCTGATCATCGCGTCGAGGCCGTCATAATAGCCCTTGGCGGCATGGATCGGCTTGGAGCCGCGAACCTTTTCGGCCGGTTCGCCGAAGAACTTCAGCGTGCCCGGAATGCCGTGGGCCTGCATGGCCGCCTTGGTGGCGAGCAGTCCCCCGAAGGCGCTCATGCCGAGCGCGGAATGTGGATCGGTGTGGCCGCCGGCATGCTCGTTCAGGCCGACGCGCGGCTCCTTGACGGTGCTCGCCGCCTGGCAATTGCCCGGCACGGCGTCATATTCGGCATAGGAAGCGATGACCGGGCCGCCTTCGCCATTCGTCCAGGAGGCGGCGAAGGCTGTCGGCATGCCGCCCGACCCTTCCTCGACCTCGAAGCCCTCGGCCCGCAGGCGCTCCACATACCAGGCGGCGGATTCGTATTCGCGCCAGGCGGTCTCGGCCTTGTGCCAGATCTCGCTGGTCCACTTCGACAGCTCAGCCGCGTTCTCGTCGACCCAGCGTGTCGCGGTTTCCTCGGCAATGTTCTTGCTCATGTCTCTGCCAATATTGATGTTGTGCCTGGTTGCAGAGCAAAGCAGTGAAAGGCTTGCGCAAAAAGTGATATGTTTTATCGTTTCGCGCAAATTTCGTTCACCAAACAGCGAGGAACCCCTTGCGGATACCATCGACACAGGCGCTGCGCGCGCTGGAGAGTTTTGCCCGTCATGGCAGCGTATGGCGGGCAGCCGAGGAACTGCATCTGACCCGCAGCGCCGTCAGTCACCAGTTGAGACTGCTGGAGCGAGACCTGGGTTTTGAACTGCTGGAACGCGTCGGCAAGGGGGTGGCACTTACCGCGCGCGGCCGGCGCTATGCACACGACGTGCACAAGGCGCTGACGATGCTCGGCGATGCCGGGATGCAGTACCGGGAAGGTGGCATCGGTGGTTCTTTTCGAATCTGCTGTACGCCCGGGTTCGCGTCGCTCTGGCTGTGCACCCATATCGCTGCGTTCCAGGAAATGTATCCTGACGTTTCGCTATCCATCCTGACGCCGCGCCGCCTGGACGACGTGAGCATCCCGGAAGTGGATGCGTTTATCGCGTTTGGCGACGGCAACTGGCCGAACCACAGTGTGGAGCTTCTTTGTGATGTGCGTTTCACGCCGCTCTGCAGCCCGAGCCTGCTCAACAGGATCGGCGGCATTTCCAAGCCGGCCGATGTCTTGCGCACAAATCTGCTTCACCTCAACGACTTCGAGGATTGGGCACGCTGGCTGGCGCTCACCAAGGTGGAAAACGCCGATCCGGCCACCGGCATAATCTTTTCCGACATGAACCTCGTTTTCTCGGCGGCCATTGCGGGGCAGGGGATTGCGATGGGTGACGAGCTTACCGGGCAGAAGGCATTGAGCGAGGGCAGGCTGGTGCGCCCCTTCGACATGGCGATCCGTGCATCACGGTCCTATTACCTCGTCGTGGACCTGACCAAGAAAGACCATCCGGTCCTTCCGCCTTTCCGCGACTGGCTGCGGTCCAGCCTTGCGGATGAGGCGGCCGATGCTCAAGGCGTTCGGGAGCGACTATAGGTGAATAGAATTTTCCAATATGGCGAAAATAATTCGGTTGCCGTGAGAGGATTGCGTGGCTTACGCTCTTGAAAACGGGGGGAACGCTTAATGCAGCAGGCCGGACGGGCAGCGGAGATCAAGGCCGTCGGCGTTGGAAAAAGCTTCGGAGCTTTCCATGCGCTGAAGAATATTTCGCTCGATATCGGCCGAGGCGAGTTCCTGACGCTGCTCGGCCCCTCCGGCTCAGGCAAGACGACGTTCCTGATGATCTTGGCCGGATTCGAAAAGCCCAGCCGGGGACAGTTGTTCAACAACGGTGTCGACATCACCGATCAGCCGGCTGAACGACGCTCCTCGGGCATGGTCTTTCAGGGCTATGCACTGTTCCCGCATATGAGCGTGGCAGCCAATATCGCATTTCCGCTGCGGGTGCGGCGCAAATCCGAGCAGGAGATCAAGCGCCGTGTCGCCGAGATGATCGAGCGCGTTGGCTTGCAGGGCCATGAGCACAAGTTGCCTTCCAAATTGTCCGGCGGCCAACAGCAGCGCGTCGCCTTGGCACGTGCGCTTGCTTTCGAGCCGGGCGTGCTGCTGCTGGACGAGCCGTTTTCGGCGCTCGATAAGAGCCTGCGCGGCCAGATGCAGACCGAGATGAAGAGGCTGCACGAGGAAACCGGCACCACATTCGTCTTCGTCACCCACGATCAGAGCGAAGCGCTTGCGCTTTCTTCGCGCGTGGCCATCTTCAATCATGGCGAACTGCTTCAGGTAGGAACGCCGCAGGATGTCTACGAGCGCCCGGGCAGCCGCTTCGTTGCCGAGTTCCTCGGCGAGATCAACATGCTGCCGCTGCACGGAATCCGCGCTGACGGGGAGGGCGCCCGAGGGCTGCACGAGGACCGTGAGATCGCGTTGCGGTTCGGCCAGGGCGCGGTTGATGGCGAGGCCGTCCTGGCCGTGCGTCCCGAACATATGTCGATCGCGCGAGAGCCGGCCCCGCAGGAAAACGGGATCGCCGTCGTCGTGACGTCATCGACCTATCTCGGCGCGGCGACACGCCTGGATCTGGCGACCCGCGGTGGATGCAAGCTCAGCGTTTGCGTGTCGACGGAAACCGCGCAGCAGGCGCTCCAGGGTGACAGCACCGTCTGGCTGACATGGCCCGCAGACGCGGGCTTCCTGCTGCCGGCGGGTTGAGGTGACACCCGTCGCCGACAGACTATTGAAGACAACAAAGGGGGGAATGAGCATGAATGAAGCTTTTCAGAAATACTGCCTCGAAATCCTCGCGGAGAAGGTCAAGCGCGGCCAGATCACCCGCAGGCGCTTTGCCCAGCTCGCCGCGATGCTGTTTGCCGGCGGACCGATGGCGCTTAGGGCCACGCGCGCCTCGGCGGAAGCCAATCAACTCGTGTTCGTG
Organism: Mycoplana ramosa; assembly: GCF_041930185.1. Taxonomy (NCBI): domain Bacteria; kingdom Pseudomonadati; phylum Pseudomonadota; class Alphaproteobacteria; order Hyphomicrobiales; family Rhizobiaceae; genus Mycoplana; species Mycoplana ramosa. Next base: position 6,919 of record NZ_JBHEEW010000002.1, read on the forward strand.
AACTGGGGCGGCGATGCCGTGACGGCCTATGACAAGGCCTACGGCCAGCCGTTCCAGCAGGAAACCGGCATCGTGGTGAAGCAGGACGGTTCCGGTCCGACGGAAGGCGCCATCGCCGCACAGTTCAAGAGCGGTGCGCCGAGCTGGGATATCGTCGATGCCGATCCGTTCTCGGCGCTGACGCTCGGCAAGCAGGGCATGGTGGAAGAGATCGACTACGCGGTCGTCGACAAGAACAAGATGCGCCCGGGCTTCGGTTGGGACTACGCCGCGTCGAGCTACTTCTTCTCCTACGTCATCGCCTACGATTCGGAGAAATACGGTGACCAGGCGCCGAAGAGCATGGCCGATTTCTTCGACGTGAAGACGTTCCCCGGCAAGCGCTCGCTCTACAAGTGGGGCAGCGCCATGTGGGAAGCCGCCCTGCTCGGCGACGGCGTTAAGCCGGAAGAGCTCTATCCGCTCGACCTCAAGCGCGCGCATGACAAGATCGCGGCCTTCAAGGAGAACGTCGTCGCTTACTGGGGCGGCGGCTCGGAAAGCCAGTCGCTACTGCTGGACGGCGAAGCGTCGATGGCGCTCGTCTGGTCAACCCGCGCCTCGCTGATCGAGCAGGATTCGGGCGGCCGCATCAAGTTCATCTGGGACCAGGGCCTGCTGTCGCCCGGCGCGATGGCGGTCATCAAGGGCAATCCGGGCGGCCGTGACACGGCGATGAAGTTCATCGCCAGCGCTCAGGACCCGCAGAAGCAACTCGTCATGTTCGATATCCTCGGGCAGGGCCCTGCCAACCCGGCGACCGACGCCCTGATCCCCGACGACAAGAAGCGCTTCAACCCGGTCGATCCCGCCAATATGAGCAAGCAGATCCCGCTCAACATGGAATGGTACGCCGAGCACTACGGACCGGCGCTCGACGAGTTTACCAAGATCATCTCCGCCTGAGCCGGCACATGCTTGCCCGCTCCAACCCGATCGGCGCGGCGCTCTTCCTGGCGCCGCTGCTCCTTCTCCTCGGGCTCGCCTACGGCATCCCGTTTGTCGGCGTCCTCAAATGGAGCTTCACCCTGCCCGAGCCGGGGCTCGGGCAGTATCACGCGCTGCTCACCGATCCCCTGGTGCAATCGGTGTTCGTGCGCACCTTCCGCATCTGCGCGTTTGTAACGATCGCAGCGGTGGCCGCCGCCTATGCCATCGCCTACATCTGGGTCCGCGGCACGCCGGGTCAGCGGCTGGTGGCGGAGTACTGCATCCTCGTGCCATTCTGGATTTCGGTGCTGACGCGCGCATTCGGCTGGGTGGCGCTCCTATCCAACCAGGGCCTGATCAATACATGGCTGCGCTCGATCGGCTTCCTCAGCGAACCCCTTGCGCTCGTGCGCAACGAATTCGGCGTCGTCGTCGGCATGATGCATTTCCTCATCCCGTTTGCGGTCTTCCCCATCGCATCGGCCATGCGCAGTCTGGACGAACGGGTGCTGCTCGCCGCACGCGGCATGGGTGCCAGCCGCACGCGCATCTTCTGGTCGGTGTTCGTCCCCATGACCATGTCCGGCATCATCGGGGCCGCGCTGATCGTCTTCGTCTTTGCGCTCGGCTTCTTCGTCACCCCGGCAATCCTGGGCGGCGGCCGCAGCGTCATGGTGGCGGAACTCGTTTACCTGCGTATTTTCCAGAGCCCGGACTGGGGACTCGGTGCTGCCATCAGCATCACCCTGGTCGTGATTGTCGGCCTGCTGACAGCGGCGCTGTTCCGCTACCTGCGGCCCTCACAGATGGCAGGCTGACATGAGTGGTTATCGCCCGGGTCCCGTTGCGTTGTTCGTTGCCCTTCTGGTGGCGGTCTTTTTGCTGATGCCGCTGTTGGCGGTGGTGCCGGTGTCGCTGACGCCGTCGCGCATGCTGTCCATGCCGACGGGCGCTCTGTCGCTCAGGCACTACCGCGCGCTGATCGAAGACCCGCGCTGGCTGGACAGCATCCTGCTCAGCCTGCGCGTCGGCATCGTCTCCAGCACGCTGGCGACGCTGCTCGCGCTGGCCTTTAGCCTTGGCATCTGGATGTTCCGGCCGCGCTTCGCCGCGTTGCTGGTTGGCTTCGTGCTGCTGCCGATGATCGTGCCGCCGGTGGTTTCGGCGATCACGCTCTATTTCCTGCTCACGTCGATGTCGGGCATCGGCAGCGCGGTCGGCTATGATACCTGGCTGGGGGTTGTGCTTGCGCATGTCGTGGTGACGGTGCCGTTCGCCGTGGTGCTGATCCTCGTGTCGCTCAGCCAGGTCGACCGGCGCATCGACCTCGCCGCGCGCGGTCTCGGCGCGTCGACATGGGAGCGGGCGACCAAGATCATCATCCCCAACATCAAGTTCGGAATAGCGACGGCGTGGCTGCTGTCGTTCGTGCTTTCCTGGGAGGAGATCGGCGTCACGCTGTTCGTCACCAGCGTCAACGCCATCACGCTGCCACGCCTGATGTGGATGGGCCTGCGCGACAATATCGACCCCGCCATTGCGGCGATCTCCGTCATCCTAACGCTGATCACCGTGACGGCCATAACGGCCCGCATCGCCTATCGCCGCGCAGAGGGCAGGGACTGATCCATCGGCCCGGCACCGGGGCAGTGGACTGATTTGCTTCGGGTGGGTTCAGTTTTGAACCGCGACTTGCGAAGGATTACCCTTGTCCACTGCTCGACATGGATGAAACGCCGAAAGACCGCCGTCTCCCCCTAAGACATTATTGGCATTATATTAATCATTCTGGCGTTCTCTTGGGCGTCTCCCAGGGCCTCAGGCCTAGGGTTCTCGGATTGCGATCCATAGCGGCAGTGTCGCGCTATCTCAGCAACCAGGCTGGGTTACGGGCCTTGTCTCCCTGCCGTGTTAAGGCGACGACGGCCGAGCTATGAGTTTCAATGATCCGGCACTTCGCAGCATGAGGCCGCGATTAACCACATGCTGTCCATTTCATCTTTTTCGAGGCTTATTATGCTTTTCAAATCGACCACGGGTCGAAACATTTTTGCCGTTGCTGCCTGCGGGGTCGTTGCGACCATCTCCGTGTCGGCGTTCCTGTTCTTTCGCTCCTACGAGGACGTCAAGACGAGCAGCCTGGAGCGTATGCGCGAGATTGCGAAGGCGCAGGCGTTGGTCGTCGAAAAGGAAATCGGCGGGACCGTTCATATCGTCAATGGACTGGCCTCCTTTCTGGAAACGGCAAAAGAAAACAGCGATGCTGACCGAACCAGGATCGACCATGTCCTTAATGACATGCTGAAGAACAATCCCAACGTGCTTGCGTTGTGGACCGGCTGGGAGCCGAACGCATTCGATGGCAGGGACAGTGACTTTGCAGGTGCGACAGGCCACGACAAGACGGGCCGCTACGTGCCGTACTTCGTGCGTGGCCAAGATGGAAAGATTATACACACTTCGCTGACGGGCTACGCGACGGCCGGCGAGGGCGACTTCTATCAGCTGCCAATCATGCAGCAAAAGACGGTTGTCATCGAACCCTATCCTTATGACATCGGCGGACAGGAGGTCCTGATCACCTCGGTTGCCATGCCGATCATCATCGACGGCAAACCCATGGGTGTCGCCGGTCTCGATCTGTCGCTGCAAGACACGAGCGAGGCGCTTTCGGCTCTCCACCCTATGGGAACGGGCTACTTGAGCCTCGTCAGCAGTGGGGGCAAGATCATCGGGCATCCTGACCAGGGCCTGATCGGGAAGAGCCTCTCGGACGGCGGTGCACAGACGGCCGGTTGGGAAGAGCTGATTGCCAATCCGGGCGTTGAGCGGGAGATAAGCGCGCAGGACGGCACCGTCCACATAACCGTTGCCTCGCCGGTCGTGCTGACCCCGGATATGAAATGGTATGCCATCGTGTCGGTGCCGAAAAGCACGGTGCTCGCGCAGTTGGACGCGATGATGCGTGACGCCGCCCTGATCATCGTGATGGCCGCCGTCTTGCTCGCCCTGGCCGGCTGGCTGATTGCCCGCCGTTTCATTGGTCGTATCTCCAATATCATCGACGAGACGGCGCAGATCGCGCAGGGTAATCTGCAGCTCACGTTGAAGGACATCCAGGCCAATGACGAAATCGGCGATCTCGCGCGCTCGCTGGAAGTCCTGCTCGAAAACAACCGGGAGAAGGCCCGCCTTGAACAGGAAGCGGACGCCAACCGCAGCCTCACCGAGAAGGAGCGGATTGCCCGCCAGGAACAGGAAGCCAGGGATGCCGCGGCTGTGAAGTTCGCCGTCGACAATCTGGCGGTGGGCCTTTCCAAGCTGTCGGACGGCGATGTGTCCTACCGGATCGAGCAGCCCTTCACCGAGGCGCTCGATACCGTGCGCCGCGACTTCAACACCTCCGCAGAGAAGTTGGAATCGACCCTTACGCAAGTTTCCGACAACGCGCGGAACATTAACGCGGGCGTGACCGAGATCCGGTCCGCTGCCGATGACCTGGCCAAGCGCACCGAGCAGCAGGCCGCCGCCGTCGAGGAAACCGCTGCCGCTCTTGAGGAAATCACCGCCACGGTGAAGAACTCGACCGCGCGCGCGCAGGAGGCGGGTCAACTCGTCGCCCGTACTCGCGCCGGAGCGGAAAAGTCCGGAGAAGTCGTCCGTCGTGCCGTCGCGGCGATGGAGCAGATCGAGAGGTCGTCGGTGGAGATCAACAACATCATCGGGGTGATCGACGAAATTGCTTTCCAGACCAACCTGCTGGCCCTGAACGCCGGCGTGGAAGCCGCCCGCGCCGGCGACGCCGGCAAGGGCTTTGCTGTCGTGGCGCAGGAAGTGCGCGAACTTGCCCAGCGTTCTGCCACGGCGGCGCGTGAAATCAAGGAACTGATTAGCACCTCCAGCGCCCAGGTCCGTGAAGGCGTGCATCTCGTCGATGATACGGGCCGCGCACTCGAAACCATTGTTACGGAGGTGCAGGAGATCAACCGGCACGTCACGGGCATTGTCGAGGCGGCACAGGAACAGTCATCCGGTCTCCAGCAGATCAATACCGCCGTCAACCAGATGGACCAGGATACGCAGAAGAACGCGGCAATGGTCGAAGAGACAACAGCTTCCACCCACGGTCTGGCGCATGAAGTGGGTTCACTCAACCAGCTTCTGGCGCAATTCAAACTGTCCGGCAGAACGCGACAGACGTCGGCCCCTCTTCGCGCAGCGACGGGCAAGGAAGCCTACGTGAATTCTCCGGCTCGTGCTCTTGGCCACAAGATCGCCAGCGCCTTCTCCGGTAATGCCGCCCTCGATACGTCCAAAGTCAGCTGGGAGGAGTTCTGAGTACCGGCGAGCTGCTCGGCATGAGAACTCGTGTTCACGCAAAGCCCCCGCGCCTAAACTTGGCCGCGGGGGCTTTGCGATTCCATGTCATGGCCATCTGCACGGCTCAGACTCTCGATCAGGGCCGGGAAGGGGAAGGCTCTGACGCGAGAGTGACCTGCAAGCCTCGCATGACTTCTGAAACAGTGCCGCTTGGACCGAAGGAGGGCGCGAGGCTCGGGTGCAACTGATCATGAGATCGGTCGGCAATGCCCCCCGGAAGTGACGCGATTCGTCCCTTTGACCTCGTTCGCGCGACTCGCCTAGGCGCCGCCCGCACCGAGGATCGCGAGGACGATGAGCGAGGCGATGCCGAGCGGCATCATCGATCCGTTGGCGTTCCCTGGTCCTTGGCGACCGTCATTGTGCCTCGAACTTCACCATCGTTCCGCCGCCCGTTGCCTGATCGGTCGGGAACACTTCCACACGTGCGACGTCCACATAGATCGGAAGCGCTATCACGTCACCGACGATGCGGGCGATATGTTCCGGCTGGATTGGCCGGTAGCCGTCATAGAGCACGGCCTTGGCCTGATTGTCGGGAATGGAGGAGCGGTAGAGGTCCGTCTGAACGCGACCGGGTACGATCTCGCTGACCCGCACCGATGTGCCGAGGAGGTCACAACGCAGGTTGTCGCAGAACAGGCTGAGGCCGGCCTTGGAGGCGCCGTAGGCCCCCATGTTCGGATAGGGCGCCTGACCGCCGCTGGAACCGATATAGATGAGATGCCCGCGCTTGCGCGCTACCATGCCGGGCAGCACGGCCCGCGTCAGATGCATCGGCGCCTTGAGGTTAACGTCGATCATCGCGTCGATCTCCGCCGGATCGATGTCCTGGAAGGCCGACCGGGTCGAGAGGATGCCGGCATTGTTGACGAGAATATCGACCTCGACGCCGGCCAAAGCCTCGGCGATGCGCGCCGTGTCGCGCACATCCGCCCGGACGGGGATCACACCGGTCGCGTGCGCGAGGTCTGCAAGCTGTGCCTCGTTGCGGCCAACGGCATAGACGGTGAGGCCGCGAGCGCGCAGCATCGGCACGATGGCCTTGCCGATGCCGCCGGTAGCGCCGGTGACGACGGCGACGCGATAGGCATCAGACATAGATGTAGCCTCCGCTGATGACGACATTCTCGCCCGTCGCATAGGTATTGCGGCTCGAAGCCATCATGACGATCCATTCGGCCATTTCGACCGGTTCGGCCGCGCGGCCGAGCGCGCTCGCCTTCGCCAGTTCCGGCAGGAAGCCGAGTTCCTTGGCGCGGTCCGTCGCAAAACCGGCCGGCGCAACGGAATTAACCAGAATTTGGTCCTTGGCGCATTCCTGGGCAAAGGACTTCGTCAGGCTGACAACGGCGGCCTTGGTGGCGGCGTAATGGGCATTCTGCGGATGCGCCTTAAAGGCATCGACCGAGGTCACGTTGACGATGCGGCCCGTTACTTCCGGCGCATTGATAAACTGGCGCATGTGGCGCACAGCCGCCACCATCATGTGGTAGGTGCCCTTGACATTGATGGCGTTTTCGAGGTCCCAGTCCTCGTCGGTGATCTCAAGGATGGGCTTACGCGGATAGATCGCAGCGCTGTTGACCAGCGCATGGATACGGCCAAGCTTGGCGGCCACCGCCTCGAAGCCGCCATGGGCAGTTTCGGCGCGGGAAATATCGGCAACGGCCGTCGCCACTTCTGCGCCGAGCGCCTCCAGAGTCGCCGCGGAGGACGCGAGCAGAGCCTCGTTACGATCGATCAGGCCGATCTTCGTTGCGCCTTGCGCGATCATCAGCTTCGCAGTCGTGAGCCCGAGTCCGGATGCGCCGCCGACGATGACAACAGATTGGTTCTTCACGTTTCCGACCCTTCGATTTTTGGGTTGCACTGCCACACAAGCATGTTATCACTTATATGCTAGCTTGAGTGAAGCACAAGCTTTTTTTGGACTCCCGCATGATCCCTCGCCTCCCATCAAACGGGCGCCCGTCGTCGCCAAGCGACGCTTTCCTGCATCATCTCGCCAGCGGTGATTTCGAGGGCGACATCGGCACATCCGCCGCCGAGCGCACCGTCTTCTCCACCGACAATTCCATTTATCAGGTCGAGCCCGCCGGCATCGTCTTCCCCAGGAACATCCATGATCTCAAGCGCATCGCTAGGGCGCTTTCCCGTCCGGAGTTTGCCGGCGTGACGCTTGCCCCGCGCGGCGGGGGAACGGGCACCAACGGCCAGTCGCTGACAACCGGTGTCGTCGTCGATTGTTCGCGGCACATGAACCGCATCCTGGAAATCGATCCCGTGCGACGCACCGCGCGGGTCGAGGCGGGCGTCGTCAAGGACCAGCTCAACAAGGCGCTGGCGCCGCACGGCCTGTTCTTTGCACCCGAACTTTCCACCTCGAACCGGGCCACGATCGGCGGCATGATTTCCACGGATGCCTGCGGCCAGGGCTCCTGTCTTTACGGCAAAACGAGCAACCATGTGCTGGCATTGCGCGTCGTGCTGACGGACGGCAGCGATTTTTTCTCCCGGCCGGTGTGCCAGGAGGAATTACGGGCGCTGCAAAGCCGGCGCGACCGTATCGGCGACATCCACCGCACCCTCGCTCGAATCGCCATAGACGACCGTGGCGACATCGAACGCATCTTTCCAAAACTCAACCGTTTCATGACGGGCTACGACCTTGCCCATCTCATCCGCGAGGACGGCAAGTTCGATCTCAACGCGGTGCTATGCGGCTCTGAAGGCACGCTGGCAATGATTGCAGAGGCCGAACTCAATCTGCTGCCGCTTCCAGCCCATGCGGCGCTCGTCAACATCCGCTACGACAATTTCAACGCAGCGCTCGAAGACGCGCGCAATCTCGGGGCGCTCAATGTCGCCTCGGTCGAGACGATCGACGAAACGGTGCTGCGACTTGCTAAGGGCGATATCATCTGGCCCCGCATCGCAGCCTACTTTCCCAACGATGCCGATCTGCCGGCAAACGGCATCAACATCGTCGAGGTGCTGGCGGATACGCCGGAGGCATTGGCGGAAAAGCTCTCGGCCGTGACGGCGGCGCTGCAGAACAGTTCTTTTCCCGGCCGCAAGGGTTTCACCACGACGCATGGCAAGGCCGAGATCGAGGCCGTCTGGACGATGCGCAAACGGGCGGTCGGGCTGCTCGGCAACGTGGAGGGCCCGGTCCGACCGGTGGCTTTCGTCGAGGATACCGCTGTTCCGCCGGAAAACCTCGCCGCCTATATTCGGGAGTTCCGGTCGCTGCTCGACGGGGAAGGTCTCACCTATGGCATGTTCGGCCATGTCGATGCCGGCGTTCTGCACGTGCGCCCGGCGCTCGACCTTACTCGCCCCGAGCACGCGGCGCTCGTGCGCCGGATCAGCGATGCCGTCGTGGCGCTGGTGCGAAAATATGGCGGTGTGCTCTGGGGCGAGCATGGCAAGGGCGTACGCTCCGAATATGTCCCGGAATTCTTCGGGCCGCTTTATCCGCGCCTGCAGGAAATCAAGGCCGCCTTCGATCCGCTGGGTCAGCTCAATCCCGGCAAGATCGTCGCACCCAGCGGCAAGGCACTGCCGAAGATCGACGCCATTCCCCTGCGCGGCACGCTCGACCGGGAGATCGGCAACGATATCCGCACCGCCTTCGACAATGCCGCCTATTGCAACGGCAACGGCGCCTGCTTCGATTTCGACGCGGACGGGCTGATGTGCCCTTCCTACAAGGCGACGCGCGACCGGCGCCAATCGCCGAAGGGCCGCGCGTCGCTGATGCGCGAATGGCTGCGGCGGCTTGCCGAAAGGGACGTCGATCCGCGCCGCGAGGCCGCACGGCGGCATCTGTTTGGATTTGCGAGGCGTCTGTGGAACAGCCTCAATCCCGCCAACCGCAATGACTTCTCCCATGAGGTGCGCGCGGCGATGGATACCTGCCTGGCCTGCAAGGCCTGCGCCGGGCAATGTCCGGTCAAGGTCAGCGTACCAGCCTTTCGCGCCAAGTTCCTCGCACTCTACTACCAGCGATATCTGCGGCCGCTGAAGGACCCGCTGGTCGGCGCGATCGAAATTACCCTGCCGCTGATGGCGCGGATGCGCCCCCTCTACAATCTTGTTGCCGGGTCTTCGGCAGGCCAGGCGGTTATGCGCTGCGCCGGCCTGACGGCGTTGCCCGTTCTTCCGCAGCTATCCCTGCGGCGCGAGCTTGCGCGCCGCAACGTGCCCGTCGCCACGCCAGCGGACCTGGGTCGCCTTGATCCGGCCGCCCGGTCCAGGGCTGTCGTCTTCGTGCCGGATGCCTTTACCGAGCACTTCGATCCGCAGGTGCTTGTCGACGCGGTGGATGTGGCGCGGCTGCTCGGGCTGTCCCCCTTCGTCGCGCAGCCGGTCGTCAATGGCAAGGCGTTGCATGTGCATGGCTATCTCGACGCCTTCCAGAAAACGGCACGCCGCACCGCCGCCGTCCTCGATCGATTGGCGAAGACCGGCGTGCCGCTGGTCGGCATTGATCCGTCCATGACCCTGACCTTCCGGAGCGAGTATTCCAGCGTTGGAATTCAAGCGCGCGTCCTGCTGCCACAGGAATGGTTGAGCGGCATTCTCGATCGCCCGCCCTTACCCTCCAGCGAAGGGCAAAAGCGCTACCTGCTCATGGCCCATTGCACGGAACGCACCAATCTGCCCGCTGCGACCAGCGAATGGCGGGACGTTTTTGCCAAACTTGGCGTGGATCTGGTGACGGGCGAGACCGGATGCTGCGGCATGGCGGGCACCTTCGGACATGAGGTCCGCAACCGCCCGCTTTCGGAAGCGCTCTATGCCATGAGTTGGCAACCCGCGCTTGCTGCCGCCGGCTCAGCAGATATCGTGATGGCAACGGGCTACTCCTGCCGATCGCAGGCGAACTTGATGGAGGGCCGGAGGCTTCTCCACCCGCTTCAGGTCATTCGTGCCATTCTGCAAGCAAATCCTGCGCTTTCTTCAGGCATGCCAGGTATGATAAGTGATAGATTAAAAGCATGAGCTAGGGGCAGCATCGCATGTCAATCATCACGCAGCGCGGCAATCTCGGCGAAATCGTAGTCGCCAAGCTCGTCGAACGCATCGATTCCGGACTTTATGCTCCCGGTGAGAAGATTCCGTCCAGCGCACAACTCTGCGAGGAGTTTGGCGTCTCGCGCACCGTCATCCGCGAGGCGCTGACATCGCTGAAGGTGGCCGGCCGCGTCATCGCCCGGCAGGGCGCCGGCGTCTATGTGACCGATAAGGATGCAAGGACGCTGAACTTTGAGATCAGCCGAATCGACGACATCCGATCTGCCATGCAGATTTTGGAACTGCGGCTCGGCGTGGAGATGCAGTCCGTGGCGCTCGCCGCTCAGCGCCGCACACCCGAAGCGCTCGCCGAGATCGCCCGCGCCTTCGACCATATAGAAAATCTTGATACGAATGATGCCGGTACCGAAGCGCGCGCCGACTTCGAGTTCCACCTCGCCATCGCCAAGGCGACCCGCAATCCGCACTTCCCAAGGTTCCTGGAAGCCGTGATGGGGGAGATCAATTTCGACCTCGTGCTGAAGCACAGCCAGTCCGGCCGCTCCTACAACGCCTATCTCAAAAAGGTCAACAAGGAGCACGCCACCATCCTCGCAGCGATTACGCAGGGCGATGTGAAGGCGGCCAAACAGGCGCTGTCGGCGCATCTGGAAGAAAGTCTCAATCGCTACCGCGCCATGTTAAGCGAACCGGCGGACCAGCGAACGAAGGGATGACCTTCGTACTGTGTGCTAGTCCACGACGATCCTTCCCAAGGCACGGCGCCACCGGAGCCGAAGGTTGGATTTCCCGCGCCTTGACGCCTTCGTCTCGCTCCATGGGCGTCCGTTGATCAGCCGCCCGAAATCGCCGATGTGTCAAGGATAGCTTGTCGATCGACGGAATTTCTTACGCAGGCCCGCGGCCGCTAACCCCCTATAATCCTTTCGAGGCAATAGGACTGACAGGCAATCCGCACGCGCGTGTCGGACGCGAAACAGGATAGAGGCACCCTGATTTGCTGTTTTTCCAATCCTCCCAAGGGTGAGCACAAAGCGCGCGAAATCCTTTGCAACAACAACAGCGGAGCGAACCGCGTTCGACACAACTTCAACGGCTCAACAGAGGGAACCCCTACATGACGAATTTTTCGAAGCTCCTCGCCGCAACCGCCATCGCCTCCTCGCTCCTCGTGCCGGCATTTGCCGCCGAGACGATCAAGATCGGCGTCGCCGGCCCCTACACCGGCGCCAATGCCACTTTTGGCGAGCAGGTTTTCAACGGCGTGTCGACCTATGTGAACCAGGTGAACGCGGCCGGGGGCATCAACGGCAAGCAGATCGAACTGGTGAAAGGCGATGACGCCTGCGAGCCGAAGCAGGCCGTGGCCGTCGCCAACCGCTTCGTCGACCAGGACCAGGTCCAGGCCGTGATCGGCCACTTCTGCTCGTCGAGCACAATCCCCGCCTCTGAGATCTATAACGACGCCGGTATCCTCGAGATGACGCCATCGTCGACGAATCCGGCGGTGACCGAGCGCGGCTTCGACAACGTGTTCCGCGGTTGCGGTCGTGACGACCAGCAGGCTGTTGTCGCCGCCGGCTTCATCCTCGACACACTGAAGCGGGACAAGATCGCACTGATCCACGACAAGGACACCTACGGGCAGGGCTTGGTGGACGCCGTCAAGAAGACGATCGAGGAGCGCGGGATCGCGCCGGTCCTGTACGAAGGCCTGACGCGCGGCGAGCGCGACTTCAACGCGCTGGTCACCAAGATCAAGAGCGCCGGGGCAAACGCGGTCTACTTCGGCGGCCTCATTCCGGAAGGCGGACCCCTCGTCCGACAGCTGAAGGAGCAGGGCGTCGACGTCGTCTTCGTCAGCGGCGATTCTTTCGCCCAGGTTGAACTCATCGCGGCCGCCGGCGGCGCGGAGAACCTTGCAAACGTCTATTACTCCGCAACGCCCGATCCGCTGGCGGATCCGAAGACGAAGGACGTCCAGGAGGCGCTGACCAAGGCGAATGTCACGCCAGCGAACTACGTGCTCTACGGCTACGCGAACGCCCAGGCCGTCGTGGCCGCGCTCAAGGCCGGCGAAGATCTCAAGTCCCAGGCGGACTGGTTGCGCAACAACACGGTCGATTCGGCGATCGGCGAGATCACGTGGGACGAGAAGGGCGACATCAAGAACTTCAATTTCGTGTTCTATAACTTCGACGACAAGGGAACCCCCGTCCTCGTCGAGTAAAGGCAAGTTTGCCGAGCCAGCCGGTCTCTCGTCCGGCTGGCTTTTCCATGCCCGGAAAATTCAAGAAGGGGGAGGGCGCCATGGATCTCTACATCCTGGTCCAGCAATTGTTTAACGGTATCACGCTCGGAACGATCTACGGCCTGATCGCCGTCGGATACACCATGGTTTACGGTGTCATCCGCATGATCAACTTCGCGCACGGCGACGTCTACATGGTCTCGGCCTATATCGCCGCCATTACACTCGCCGTTCTGACATTCTTCGGCATTCAGTCCGTTCCCTTCGCGCTCATTTCGGTGCTGGTGATCACCTGCGCCATCACCGCGGTCTACGGCTGGACGATCGAGCGTGTGGCCTACCGGCCGCTGCGCGGTTCGACGAAACTCGCTCCGCTCATCTCCGCCATCGGCATCTCGCTGATGCTGCAAAGCTACGTCCAGATCTCGCAGGGCGCGCGCGACCAGGGTGTCCCGACCCTGATCAAGGGCGCGTTCCGCTTTGGTGACGACACCCATTTTGCGCAGATCACCTACATGCAGACGGTCATCCTGCTCGCCTCGCTGATTGCCATGGGCATTCTCACCTATGTGATCAACTACACCCGTATCGGCCGCGAATGCCGGGCGACGCAGCAAAACATTCGCATCTCTGCGATCCTCGGCGTCAACACTGACCGTATCATCTCGACGGTGTTCGTGATCGGCGCCGCCACGGCCGCGGTCGGTGGCACGCTGGTCACCTTGAACTACGGCTCGTTCAATTTCTTCATCGGTTTCGTCATGGGCATCAAGGCCTTTACCGCAGCCGTTCTCGGCGGAATCGGCTCGCTGCCGGGCGCTGTCCTCGGCGGCGTTCTGCTCGGGCTAACCGAAGCGCTGTTCGCAGGTTATGTCAGCACCGACTACAAGGACGTCTTCGCCTTCTCGCTGCTCATCATCCTCCTGTTCTTCCGCCCCTATGGCCTACTTGGCCGACCGGAAATCCAGAAAGTCTGAGGAAACAAGCATGGAACCGAACCGCTTCCTTACGCTTTCCAAGCAAGCCCTGCTCACCTTCACTGTCGCGCTCATCCTGTTGGGCCCCATATCCGGCCTCGTGCTCGAAGGCTTCGGCTTCCGAACCGAGCTTGCGCGGGCCATTCTGCTCGCTGCAATCGTCACCGCCGGCCGCATCGCGGTCTCGCTCGTCGGAGCGACCGGTTTCGGTCAGAAGCTTCTCGGCAGGTTCGCCAGAAACGGCGCCGGCGTAACGGTCATGACGGGAGAGGAAAAGTCCCACGTCCTGATCCTGGCCCTTCTCTTTTTTGCCGGCCTCGCACTGCCCTTCTTCGCAGACAAGTATTTCCTCGGCATCGCGATCCTCGCGCTCATCTACTGCCTGCTCGGCTTGGGGCTGAACATCGTCGTCGGCCTGGCCGGTCTTCTTGACCTCGGCTTCGTCGCCTTCTATGCGGTTGGCGCCTACCTCTTGGCGCTCGGCTCCCAGTACCTCGGCCTCGGCTTCTGGGGCGCACTGATCATCGCCCCCTTCCTCGCCGGTCTCTGCGGTATGATCCTCGCTTTCCCGGTGCTCAAGATGCACGGTGACTATCTCGCCGTCGTCACGCTCGGCTTCGGCGAGATCATTCGTCTCGTCTTGAACAACTGGCTCGAGTTCACCGGCGGGCCCAACGGCGCCGCTGCCCCGGCGCCCACCTTCCTCGGCCTTGAATTCACCCGAACAGCCCGGCAGGGCGGCGTTCCGATCCATGAGTATCTCGGTATTCCCTACAGCGCCGATTACAAGTTCTGGTTCATCTACATCGTGCTCTTCCTGGTCGTCTGCCTCGTCATCTACGCCGTCGAGCGCCTGCGCGTCATGCCGCTCGGCCGCATGTGGGAGGCGCTGCGCGAAGACGAAATCGCCTGCCGTTCGCTCGGCGTGAACCACGTGTTCACCAAGCTGACTGCCTTTGCGCTCGGGGCTTCGACGGGCGGCCTCGCCGGGGTCTTCTTCGCGGTCCACCAAGGCTTCGTGAACCCGACCTCCTTCACCTTCTTCGAGTCCGCCCTCATTCTCGCCATCGTGGTTCTTGGTGGTCTTGGATCGACGGTCGGTGTCATCGCCGCAGCCCTCGTGCTGACCGTCCTGCCGGAAATGCTGCGAGACTTCGCCGAATACCGCGTTCTGATCTTCGGCGTGCTGATGGTCGTGATGATGATCTGGAAGCCGCGCGGCCTCGTCCGCGTCAAGCGGCCGGCTTTCTTCCCAAGTTCGCCCGAGCAAAGCGGAGCCCGAAGCCTGCCCCTGGCAGCAACGGCGGAGGCAGGTCGATGAACGCGCCCCTCCTCGACGTCCGCAACGTCACCATGCGCTTTGGTGGAATCGTCGCCAACCGCAATGTCAGCTTCTCTGTCCAGCGCGGCGCCGTCACCGCGCTCATCGGCCCCAATGGCGCCGGCAAGACGACGATGTTCAACTGCATCACCGGCTTCTATAGGGCGACTGAAGGCCAGATCATCCTGAACGGCAGCAGCGGGCCGCAGGATATCGGCGCCTTGATGACAAGGCCGGTCACCGGCGGCTCGCACCTCGTCACACGCGCCGGCATCGCCCGGACTTTCCAGAACATCCGCCTGTTCAAGGAAATGTCGGTCGTCGAAAACCTGTTGGTGGCCCAGCATCTGGTCACTGCCAACAACCTGCTCAGCGGCGTCTTCCGCACCCCTGCCTTCCGCCGGGCCGAGCGCGAGGCGGTCGACCGCGCATATTTCTGGCTGCGCGAGATGAACCTGACTGACGACGGCAACCGCCTCGCCGGGGAACTGCCTTATGGCCGGCAACGGCGCCTCGAGATCGCGCGTGCCATGTGCACTGGCCCGCAACTGATCTGCCTCGACGAGCCGGCGGCCGGCCTCAACCCGTCCGAAACGCAAGAACTGTCCGAGGTCATCCAGCGGCTTTGCACCGAGCACGGCCAGACGGTCCTCGTCATCGAGCACGACATGGGGCTCGTCATGCGCATTTCAAACCATATCGTCGTGCTCGATCACGGCGAGGTGATCTCCGACGGAACGCCCGATCACGTGGCGAACGATCCCGCCGTCGTTGCCGCCTATCTGGGGGTCAGTGAAGAAGAGGTGCAGGCATGAACGACATGACGCAAGCCCCGCTGCTCGAATTTTCAGGCGTTCGCGCCCAGTACGGCCCGGTCGAAGCGCTGAAGGACGTGAGCGTCCACATCTGCAAGGGCGAGATCGTCAGCCTGATCGGGGCGAACGGTGCGGGGAAGACGACGCTGCTCTCCTCGATTTTCGGCACACCGCGCGCATCCGCCGGCAAGATCATTCATCGGGGCGAGGACATTTCGCGCCTGCCGACGAGCCGCATCGCCCGACGCGGCATCGCGCTGGTACCGGAAGGCCGGCAGATCTATCAGGACATGACGGTCGAAGAAAACATGATGATGGGCACGACGCCGATCGGCATGAACCATTTCGATGAGGACCGGGCTACCATGTTCCAGCTCTTCCCGCGCCTCAAGGAGCGACGGAACCAGACCGCCGGCACCATGTCCGGCGGCGAGCAACAGATGCTGGCGATTGCCCGCGCCATGATGGGACGGCCGGAACTCATCCTTTTCGATGAGCCCTCGCTGGGTCTGGCCCCGCTCATCGTCAAGCGCGTCTTCGAGGTGCTGAGCGAAATCGCGGCGATGGGCAAGACGATCTTCCTCGTCGAGCAGAACGCCAACCACGCGCTCAAGCTCTCGCAGCGCGCCTACGTCATGGTCAACGGCCGCATTCACCTCTCCGGCGAGAGCGCCGCCCTCCTCGACAACGAAGACGTCCGCAAGGCCTATCTCGGCCTGCATTGAACGGAATTTGCGATGCTGCACAGAAACCTGATTGCCGGCGAATGGGTGACCGGTGACGCCTCGGCGAACATCAACCCGTCCAACACCAATGACATCGTCGGCGAATACGCCCGCGCCAGTGCGGACGACACTCGCGCCGCCATCGCCGCTGCAAAGGCCGCCTTTCCGGCCTGGTCACGCGCACCAATCCTCGAACGCCATGCGCTGCTGAAGAAAGCCGGCGACGAAATCATAGCGCGCAAGGACGAGCTTGGCCGCCTGCTTGCCCGGGAGGAGGGCAAGACGTTGCCTGAAGCGATCGGCGAGGTGATGCGCGCCGGCCAGATCTTCGATTTCTTCGCCGGCGAAGTGCTGCGCCTAAGCGGGGAGACGCTTCCCTCCGTGCGCCCCGGAATCGACGTGGACATCACCCGCGAACCGGTCGGCGTCGTCGGTGTCATCACGCCCTGGAACTTCCCCATCGCCATCCCGGCGTGGAAAATCGCCCCGGCGCTCGCCTATGGCAACACCGTCGTGCTGAAGCCGGCCGACCTCGTGCCGGGTTCAGCATGGGCACTGATCGACATCCTGCATCGCGCCGGTGCACCGGCCGGCGTCGTCAATCTGGTCATGGGCCGCGGCAGTGTGGTCGGTCAGACGCTGCTCGACAGTCCGGAGGTCAATGCGCTAACCTTCACCGGCTCGGGCGGCACCGGCAAGCGCGTTGCGCTCGCCTCGATCGAGCACAACCGAAAGTTCCAGCTCGAAATGGGCGGAAAGAACCCCTTCGTTGTGCTGGATGACGCCGATCTGTCCGTCGCCGTCGAGGCCGCGGTCAACTCATCGTTCTTCTCGACCGGCCAGCGTTGCACCGCCTCTTCGCGGCTGATCGTCACCGAAGGCATCCACGACCGCTTCGTTGCCGCGATGACGGAACGCATGAAGGATCTCGTCATTGACGACGCCCTGAAGAG
The DNA here is from genome assembly GCF_041930185.1 of Mycoplana ramosa. Taxonomy (NCBI): domain Bacteria; kingdom Pseudomonadati; phylum Pseudomonadota; class Alphaproteobacteria; order Hyphomicrobiales; family Rhizobiaceae; genus Mycoplana; species Mycoplana ramosa. The sequence goes on from NZ_JBHEEW010000002.1 coordinate 24,353, forward strand.
CGGTACCCATATCGGCCCGGTCGTCGACGAGAACCAGTTGAGGCAGGATGCCGACTATATCGAGATCGGCCGTGGCGAAGGCGCGAAGCTCGCTTTCGGCGGCGAAAGGCTGGAACGGCAAACGCCCGGCTTCTACCTGCAGCCAGCCCTCTTCACCGAAGCGACGAACCAGATGCGCATCGCCCGCGAGGAAATCTTCGGCCCGGTCGCCGCCGTCATCCGTGTAAAGGATTACGACGAGGCGCTCGCTGTCGCCAACGACACCAGCTTCGGCCTCTCGTCCGGCATCGCCACGACGAGCCTCAAGTACGCGACCCATTTCAAGCGCAATTCGGAAGCCGGCATGGTGATGGTCAATCTGCCGACCGCCGGCGTCGACTTCCACGTTCCGTTCGGCGGCCGCAAGGGTTCGTCATACGGTCCGCGTGAACAGGGTCGCTACGCCGCCGAGTTCTACACCACGGTCAAGACCGGCTATACGCTCGCTTGAGGAGACCTTGCCTGATGTCTCGATGCCAAGGTGATGTTTAAGCCCGGTTGCCGGCTGGTAAGTCCAGCCGGCAATGTAGACACAGTCACTTGGCGATCCCGACCACCAGGCTCGCGATCGGGGTGACGAGGCGAAGCAACGCGGGAGCTTTTTCTGCACTTTCACGGAAATGGGCGGGCAATGCCTGCCTGTTCCGCATCCCACTCCTTCACCATTGCTCGGTTGTGATCCAGTCACAAAAGGCAGAGATGATCTTGACCCGCTTATGGGCTTTGGGAACAACGAGATAGAAGCCGGGAACGTCCTTCTTGTCCATCGTATCGAGTACATCAATCCCGAGCGGCGCGACCAGGATACCCGCCTCGATATCGGCGAGCGCGTCAAGGCGTGAAACGAGACCGACGCCGATGCCGGAAATCGTTCCCCTGCGCATCGTCGCCGCATCCTGGAATTCGATCTCTCCGGCCATTTCCAACGATGGCAAACCAAGATGCTCCAGCACCTTGTGCCAGAGGCCCCGGGCCATGACGGGATGGAGAAGGTTCATGCGGCCGAGGTCGTTGGGGGAGGTGATCTGCCGCGCCAGCTCCGGCGAACAGCAGATGATCTTCGGGTCGTGCACCAAGAGCTTGACGTCATACTCCTTCCAGTTGCCGAAGCCCCATTGGATGGAGACGTCCACCTCGTCAGCCGCGAAGTCGCGCACATTCACCATCGTCGTCATGCGGATATCGGCGCCGGGCATGAGTTGGCGGAAGCGCTCGAGACGCTCCATCAGGTAGCGTGTGGCGAAGTACGGGCTGACGTTGATGTTGATGCGGTTTCGGTAGGTCGAATTGGTGACCCGGCGGATGCCTTCCGTAAACTCGTCGAAACCCGCCTGGACGAAATGCGAAAGAATAATCGCCTGTTCCGTCGGTTCGATGACCCGCGCTTTCCGCTCGAAAAGGGACACGTGCAAGGTATCCTCGAGCAGCTTGATCTGCTGGCTGATGGCTTGCGGCGTGACGAGGAGTTCGTCCGCCGCGCTGCGGAAGGTCCCCTGGCGCATCACCGCCCAGAACGCACGCAACGCATTGAGAGGGGGAAGCCGCGTATGTTGTCCAGCCAAGTCACCCTCCGGCAGGCGATAGAAATTGCTAACGGCTCCGCCCACGAGCGGAGCCGGCAGCGTTATAAGTTATATGACGGCTTTTTCGAGGAACGGGCGATTCTCCACGACTCGCTCATAGCCGACTTCGGTCAGGTCCAATGTGCGATATTCGTCATAAACGATCAACTCGGACACGCCCCGTCCCGTGGCCGGTCCCTGCTGCAGGCCATGGCCGGAAAAACCATTGGCGAAGACGAAATTGCGCACCGCGGGATGGCGGCCGACAATCAGGTTGTGGTCGAGGACGTTGAAATCATAGTGACCCGCCCACTGGTTCACCACCTTGATCGCTTCGAACTGGGGTGAGCGTTCGGCAAGTGCCGGCCAGATTATCTCCTCGAATTCTTCGTAGCGCGGTTCGAAATCGTCCCAATCGACTGCCGGGTCCTCGACGGGCGGGCATCCCGTCAGGAAGAAGCGTCCTTCGGGCCGGCAGAACACGCCGGACGGATCGATCATCAGGGGAAGCCGCCCCTGGTTGACGTTCGCGGTTCCCTCGGGAGTGCGGGCGCAATCGAAGACAAACAATGTGCGTTTGCGCGGCTCGACCGGAATATCGAGGCCGGCCATGCGGGCGGTGAGCGCCGCGCGGGGGCCGGAGGCGTTGACGATCGTGCCCGCCTTGACAACGGAACCCGACTTCAACGTCACCGACGTCACCCTGTCGCCGTCGCGACCGATGGCCACGACCTCATCGGTGACAAAATCGACGCCCAGCGAGCGAGCCTTGTTCTTGAAGCCATACATCAAGCCCGTATTGTTGAACCAGCCTTCGCCCGAACGGCCGTAAGAGGCGAGCTCTATATCCGCCACATTGAGATGCGGGAAAGCGTTTGCCAGCTCGTCACGGTTCCAGAGCACGACATCGGCGCCGCAGGAAACCTGTACCTCATGGTTTTCCTTGAGGACCTGCACCTGCTCTGGCGTGCTGGCCAGGAACAGGTAGCCGCCCGAATGGAAGCCGAGATCCGGCTTGTCGTCGTCGACCTGCATCATCTCGCCGAAATTGCGGATGACTTCCGAGCCGTACTGGCTGATCTTCACATTGATTGGATTGGAGAACTGCGTGCGGATCGAGGATGACGACAGGGACGTCGCCGCCTTCAGATAGGTCGGATCCTTTTCAACGACGAGCACCGAACCGTTGAAATCCGGATTGGCCGCAAGATAATAGGCGACAGCGGACCCGATCACCGCACCGCCGACAATGACGACGTCATACTGGTCTTTCATTTCGTTGCCTCGTCATCCGGGTGACCGATATCGACAAACCATCCGCCGAGATAAACGGTGGAGGGCGCTTTCGGATCGACCGGCGGCTTCGCCGCCTCGACCTTGGCACGGAAGCGCTCCGTATTGTCCTGCGGCACATAGCCGAGGTGGCCGGCCCTGGAATTGTCGACCGGCTTGACCGCGTTGTCGGACAGACCGAAGCTGATCGTGTGGCCTACGCGCGGGGCCGTCAGGCTGGCGGTGACGAGGCGGATGCAATCCTCGAAGGACAGCCAGGACCAGAGCATGCGGCGATCCGCCGGTTCCGGGAAGGAAGAGAAGATGCGCAGGCATACGCTTTCCAGCCCGAACTTGTCCCAATAGAAGCGGCTGAGCGCCTCGACGAAGCATTTGGAAACACCGTAGAGACTGTCTGGCCGGACCGGCGCATCCGTATCGATATGGGCCTCAAGCGTGTGATAGCCGATGGCATGCACCGAGGAGGCATAGACGACGCGCCGAACGTCGTGTTTTCGGGCGGCCTCGTAGATGTGGTAGCTGCCGCGGATATTGGCGTCGAGGAGATCCTGCCAGGGCCGCTCCAGTGGAACGCCGCCGAAATGCACGATGGCGTCGACGCCCTCGACCGCCTTCATCACGGCCGCCTCGTCGGCAAGGTCGAAGACCATCGCCTCTTCGTTCGGCTGCAAGTCCGTGATTTCGGTGATATCGGCCAGGCGCAGTCGATCGGCCAGCGGCGCAAGACCGCGGCGCAGTTGCGTGCCGAGACGGCCGGCCGCCCCCGTGATCAGAATGGTCTTGAAGAGTTTGGACATGCTTCCTTCCAATCAGAATTCGAGTTTGGCGACGGCGGCGCCGATACGCTTCACCGCCTCGGCCAGAACCTCATCCGAGGTCGCGGTGGAGATGCGGAAGAAAGGCGACAGGCCGTAGGCGGTGCCCGGAACGGCCGCCACATGCCCCTCGTCGAGAAGGTATTTCGCGACCGCCACGTCGTCTTCCAGCCTCTTTCCGTCGGGGGTTCTCGCACTGATCAGCGCGGCGCAGCCGATATAGGCATAGAAGGCGCCCTCCGGCGGATCAAGGCTCAGCGCGTTGATCTTCGCGATACCCTCGACCACGAGGTCGCGGCGGCGCTCGAACGCCGCGCGGAATTCGGCGACGCAATCCTGGGGGCCTTCCAACGCCGCCTTGGCGGCGATCTGCGCCGGGGCGGAAACGGAGGTGCAGGACTGGCTCTGGATCGTCGCCATCGCCTTGATCAGTTCCTTCGGGCCGGCGGCATAGCCGACGCGCCAGCCGGTCATCGCATAGGCCTTGGACATGCCATTGACGATCAACGAGCGATCGCGCAGCTCCGGGCAGGCCGCGCCGAAGGAGACGAACGTGCGCCCATCGAAGATGATGTGCTCGTAGATTTCATCCGAGAGGATCATGACCTTCGGAAACTTCGCGAGCACCGCGCCGAGCGCCTGCAACTGCGACACTGTATAGACCGCGCCGGACGGATTGCCGGGCATGTTCAGGAACAGCCAGCGGGTCTTTTCCGTGAGCGCGGCTTCCAACACTTCGGGCGTCAGGCGAAAGCCGTTCTCGGCCGGGCAGGCCGGCGTGACCGGCACGCCGCCGAAGAGCTTCACCATTTCCGGATAGGAGACGAAGTAAGGCGCCGGCAGGATCGCCTCGTCGCCTTCTTCCAGCGTCGCCATCAGCGCATTGAAGATGATCTGCTTGGCGCCGTTCGCAACCGCGATCTCGTCGATGGTGTAGTCGAGGCCGTTCTCACGTTTGAACTTGTCGACGATCGCCTTGCGCAGGTCCGGCGTGCCGAGGGACGCGGTGTAGAGCATGCGCTCCCTGCGCGCTGCCTCAAAGGCGGCCTCGGTGATGTGGGCGGGCGCCGCGAAATCCGGCTCGCCGAGGCCAAGGTCGATCACGTCGACCCCTGTCGCCGCCAAGTCCTTGGCGGCCTGCGAGACGGCCATGGAGGCCGAGGGTTTGACGGCCGAAAGCCGGCTTGCGATGTGGCTCATTGTTTCTTCTCCGTCATGTAACCCTTGGACAGGTCTTCGGCTCTTGCCTCGGCCGAGCGCTCGGCCGGGTTCCCGAAGCCGCCGCCACCCGGCAATTCCAGCACCAGCCGCCGGCCCGCCGGCACGTGCTGCCAGCCCTTGGGACGCAGCTTCGTTCCGTCATCGAGCCTAGCCGAACCCGGCGCCCCGTCTTCGCCCCCATCGCGCCCGCGCGGTGGCGTCGCGATACGGTCGAACATCGCCGAAAAGTCAAACTCGTGACCTTCGGCAGGCGCAATCTCGATGATCTGGCCAAGGCCGCCCCGATATTTGCCTGCGCCGCCGGAATTGGGGCGCAATTCCTTGCGCCAGACAACGATGGGGCCGGTATGCTCGGTCGCTTCGATCGGCATTGTGTGGACACCGGAGGGGAACGCGGTCGAGGACAGTCCGTCGATGCCGGGGCGCGCGCCCATGCCGCCAGAGTTGAACATCAGCACCTCGGCACGGCGTCCGATCGCGCCGGCGACTGGACGGGCCGAAATATGGATGTTCCACAGGGCGGCTGCACCCTCGGCGAGAATCTTGCCGGGCAGCGCCTTTGCAAGCGCGCCAAGAACCAGATCCGGCACCATATGGCCGATGACGTGGCGGACTGAAACCGGCGCCGGCCGCTCGGCATTGAGGATGTTGGTCGGCGAGGAGACGTTGAAGACGGCGAGGGACGCCGCATTGTTCGGAATGTCTGGCGCGACCACGCATTTCAGCGCGTAGCAGGCATAGGCTTTGGTGTAGATGAGCGGCACGTTGATGCCCCAACGGCTCATCGCGTCCGTGCCGGAGAAATCGACATTGATGTCATTCTCGGTGATCGTCACCTCGGCCGCAAGCCGAATCGGCACATCATAGCCGTCCGTCAGCATGTCGTTCGACCACGATCCCTTCGGTAGACCGGCGATGCGCTCCATCGTCGCCGCCTGCGTGCGCGACAGGATGAAATCGCCGATCGTGTCCAGATTGTCATAGCCGACTTCGTCCAGCATCTCGATCAGCCGCTTGTGGCCGACGTCGTTGCAGGCAGCGAGGGAGAAGAAGTCGCCGATCACCTGGTTCGGCTCGCGCACGTTGAGACGCAGGATCTTCAGGAGATCCTTGTTCACAACGCCGCGCTCGGCGAACTTCATGATCGGGATCTGGATGCCTTCCTCGTAGACCGACTTGCCGTCCGCGCCGAAGCCGCGTCCACCGACATCGACCACATGCGCCGTGCAGGCGAAGAAGCCGATCAGCTCGTCGCCTTTGAACGAGGGCGAGACCATGGTGATGTCGTGCAGGTGACCCGTGCCCTTCCACGGGTCGTTGGTGACATAGGTGTCGCCCGGATACATTTCTTCGCGCGGGATTTCGGCGATGAAATGCAGCACCGCCTCGGCCATGGTGTTGACGTGGCCGGGCGTGCCGGTGACGGCTTGGGCGAGCATCTCACCCTTGGCATTGTAAACGCCGGCCGACAGGTCTCCCGCCTCGCGAACCGAGGTGGAGAACGCAGTGCGCAGCAGTGTCAGGGCCTGTTCCTCGACGACCGAGATCAGGCGGTTCCACATGACCTGCATGCGGATTTCATTGATATCGCTCATGTCAATGACCCTTGCGCACGAGAAGAATGGTGCCGTCGATCTGGATGACGGCATCGAACGGCGATGTGACGATGGTGGAGGTCTCCCTCTCGACGATGACGGCCGGGCCGACGACACGCATGCCCGGCGCCAGCGTCTCGCGCGGCACGATCGCGGTTTCCAGCATCTTGCCCGAGGCGGGATCGAAGACGGCCCTCGTCTCGCGCATGGAGGCCACAGCGCCGTCGGTTTCGAGTGCACAGCGTTCGCCTTCGGAGCGGACGTCCTGCGCCTTGACCGACCAGGTGACGAATTCGATTTCAGGACCTTCAACCGCGCGGCCGAAAAACTGAGCGTACCGCTCCTTGAAGGCCGCTTCGATCATGGCCGTATCCGCTTGAGTGAAGGCGCGGTCGGGCAACGCCACAGGAATTTCCCAGCCCTGGCCCGCATAGCGCATGAAGGCGGTGATCTCGCGCACGATCGCGCCATTCGTCCCGGCGCGCACGAAGCCTTCGGCGGTCGCCTTCAATTCATCGAGCATGACATTGACCGCCCCGGCGTCGAACCTCGATAGGCCCATGATCTTGGAGGCGAGCGCTTCGTAGCCGAACGGCGCCTTCAGGAAGCCGATCGCCGAGCCCACGCCCGCCCCTTGCGGGATGAGGCACTGGCTCACGCCGAGCTTCTCGCAAAGACGGGCAGCGTGAAGGGGTGCCGCACCGCCGAAGGCGATCATGATGTTTTCCGAGATGTTCTTGCCGTTTTCGACCGCATGGACGCGAGCCGCATTGGCCATGTTCTCGTCTACCACCTCGACGATACCGAAGGAGGCGGCCTCGGCGGCGAGCTTCAACTTTTCGCCGACATCGCGCGCAATCGCCGCACTGGCGTCATCGACCGAAAGCCTGATCTTGCCGCCGGCGAAGTTGTCCGGATCGAGCTTGCCGAGCACCAGATCCGCATCGGTGATCGCCGGTCGATTGCCGCCGCGTTGATAGCAGGCCGGACCCGGCTCCGATGCCGCCGATTCCGGACCGACCTGGATCCGACCCATGGCATCGACCCAGGCAATGGAACCGCCGCCTGCGCCGATCTCGATCATCTCGATCACCGGAATGGAGATCGGCATACCCGACCCCTTGCAGAAACGATAGGTGCGGGCCACCTCGAAGGTGCGCGCTGTCTGGGGCTCATAGTCCTCAATGAGGCAGATCTTCGCGGTCGTGCCGCCCATGTCATACGAGACGACGCGGTCGAGGCTGAAGCGACGGGCGATGTCGGCTGCGAAGATCGCACCGCCCGCCGGACCGGATTCAACGAGGCGAACTGGAAACTCGGACGCCGTCTCAACGGAAATCAGCCCCCCGCCCGAGTGAATCATGAAGACCGGGCAGTCTGCACCCATGTCCTTTAACCGCACCTGCAGGCGCGACAGGTAGTCGGACATCTGCGGGCGCACATAGGCATTGGCGCAGACCGTGTTGAACCGTTCGAACTCGCGCATCTGCGGCGACACTTCCGCCGAGATCGAAATCGGGATCGAGAGTTTTCTCGAGAGAATTTCGCGGGCGCGCTCCTCATGTGACGGGTTCATGTAGGAATGGATAAACCCGATGGCCACGGCGCCGAAACCGCGCTCCGCGATAACGTCCGCCAGACCTTCCAGTGCCGCTTCATCAAGCGCCTGAAGCTCTCTGCCCTGCGCGTCGATGCGTCCCTTGACCGGAAAGCGATCCTCGCGCGGGATGAGCGGCTTCGGCAGCACGAGGCTGAGGTCGTACTGCTCGAAACGGCTTTCCGTGCGCATCTCGATGACGTCACGAAAGCCTTCCGTGGTGATGAGCGCCGTCCTGGCCCCGCGGCGTTCGATAAGTGCGTTCGTGGCGAGCGTCGTCCCGTGGATGACGATGTCGATGTCCTTCGGCGCGATCCCCGCATCCCTGGTGACGACTTCGACACCGTCGAGGATCGCCTGTTCGGGTGCCGAATAATTGGTCAGCACCTTCGTCGAGAAGAGCTTGCCCCGCACGTCCAGCGCGATGTCGGTAAATGTGCCGCCGATATCGGCACCGAGGCGGATGTCTTGACGCTGTGTCATGCGGTTTCCTTTGCAGAAAGGGCGGCCTTGCGCATCTGGCTCAGCGTCTGGCGCGGGGTCAGCGCCTCAGGCGAAATACTGAGGTCGAGAAGGGCGCCGGTCTTCGATGCCCGGGCGCGCTCGAAAGCAGCCGCAAAGTCCGCAGTCGCTTCCACGCGCTCGGCATGGAAGCCGTATGAATTTGCCAGCGTCACGAAATCCGGATTGACCATCGTCGTGCCGCAAACACGCTCCGGGTAATGCCGCTCCTGATGGGCTCGGATCGTGCCGTAGATGCCGTTGTTGATTAGCAGGATGATCGGCTGCGCCCCATGCTGGAGGGCAGTCGCCAGCTCCTGGCAATTCATCTGGAAGTCGCCGTCGCCGGCAAAGCAGACAACGGTGCGCTCGGGATGGGCAATTTTGGCAGCCACTGCGGCCGGGACGCCATAGCCCATAGCACCCGATTGCGGGGCGAGAAGGCGCGCCTTGGGGCCGAACTTGAAGAACTTGTTGGGCCAAACCGTGAAGTTGCCTGCGCCATTGGTCAGGATGACATCTTCCGGCAGGATGTCGTTCAGGAGAGCCGTGACCTTGCCCATGTCGACCGGCGAGGGCAGGTCAGGAAGGTCGAAGCCCTTCTCATAGGCTGCGCGTCCCTTGCCGCGCCACTCCGCCCACCCACCCCTGACGGGCTCGAGGGTGCCCAGTGCTTCGGCGAAGGCATTTGGACCGGCGTGAATGCCGAGCGCCGGTCGGTAAACCTTGCCGATCTCCAGGTCGGAACCGTGAACATGAATGATCTGCTGTCGGGGCTGCGGCACATCGAACAGCGTATAGCCGTCCGTTGAGTTCTCCCCGAAGCGGTTGTTGATCGCAACAATGACATCGGCGTCGCGCAGCAGTTCCTTGACCGAGGCGACCATGCCGACACCGGCTTCGCCACAGAACGTCGGCGAGGCGTTGTCGTACTGGTCCTGGTATCGGAAAACGGAAACGACCGGAATGTCGGAAGCCTCGGCAAACCGCTGAACGGCGGCCATCGAGCCCTCGGCCCAGTTGCAGCCGCCATAAAGGATGACGGGACGTTTTGCGCCTTCCAGCATCTTACGCAGGCGCTGCATGGTCGAAGCCGACGGCGCGGGCTCGGCGAGCTCGAGGGGACCGGAAAGCGGCGCGGCCTCGGTGAGCGAAGTCAACATGTCCTCTGGCAGTGCGATCACGATCGGACCGGGACGGCCCGAAACAGCAAGAGTCCACGCGCGCGAGATGATTTCCGGGATGCGCTCGACCTGGTCGATCTCGACGGCCCACTTGGCCATGGTGCCGAAAACGGCCTTGTAATCCAGTTCCTGAAAGGCCTCCCGGCCTTTCATGTCGGTTCCGACCTGGCCGACAAAAAGGATCATCGGGGCGGAATCCTGCATGGCGGTGTGGACACCGATCGAGGCGTTGGTCGCACCCGGGCCACGGGTCACGAAGCAGATGCCGGGCTGGCCGGTCAGCTTTCCATAGGCCGCCGCCATGAACGCGGCGCCGCCTTCATTACGACACAGAATGAAATCGAGGCGTCCTGCGGTGTCGTGCAGTGCATCGAGCACCGCCAGATAACTTTCCCCTGGTACCCCGAAACTCTTCGTCGCCCCCAGCGCCAAGAGGCACTCGACAAGCAACTGCCCTCCATTACGTTCCATTTCAATATTCCTGTCGTTCGATGGTGTCTGTTTGAAAGCCGGATGTCGACAACAGCGCCAGGACCTGCGATCCCAGCTGCTGGAAAGGCCCCTTTCCCAAAGCAAGGCGGTGAACGAAAACCCCACTGCCGTTGACCTCGTCCGCCAGGGCGCGGGCAAGACCGTCAATGGCTCCAGCGGTTGCCCGCTCAACCGTGCTTTCGGCGTCCGCATAATCGAGGGAGAGCATGACGAATGCGCCGCGGCCACGTTCGATCATGGAGGGCAGGACAGCACGCGTGACGTGCAGCGTCGCGGACAGGTTGACCTCGAGGGCCATATCAATGTCGGCTTCGGCAAGCTTTAGAAAACGGGTTTCCTCGGGCCAGCGAAGCGCCGCGTGAACGACGACCGAGGGCTCCATCGCTCCTGCGACGGAACGAACGTACTCGCGGTCCGTCAGGTCCATGGCCAGCGGCATGATCCCGTGATCGCCGCGCATGTCTTCCAGCGCGACCCGATCACGACCGAGAGCATGCACTTCCCAGCCCTTTTTAGCGAGCGTGGTTGCGATCGCGCGTCCGGGGGCACGCGTCGCCCCCGTAACAAGTGCTTTCGTCATCACACGATCTCCATGAGGCGATTTAGAAGATGCCCGTGGACCCCACTGCTGAAAACGAAGAAATTGGCGCACTTAGGCAAGTTCTTCTTGTTGCTCCCGTCGCAGCGCCCGCTTGCTGGCGAGCAGGTGGCTGCGTCACGGCTTGCAGCAATCGCTTCCTGTGGGCGGCAATCGGAGGTTCGACATCTGTCGGCTCATACACGTCTCACCGTTGATCCGGCCAAGCTGCCCGGCGGCGTCGAAAAGCAGCTCGCGTCGCAGGTCCAGGAGCGAAAGCAGTGCCCCAACCTTCGCGTTCCTCACCCTTGCGGAGCCGGCGACAAGATGGAGGCTTGTGCAGAGGCTACAAAAAGTTTCGCCCCCAGGGTGCGATCGGCAGCAAGGTACCGATCCCATGGAAAAATGGGGGAAGCGACGACAGACCGCTTCCCCCAGATAGGCCAGAAAACTCTTCCCCCAACTGATACTTTGGGCGGTCCAATAGGTCGGCACTTCAGAAGCCGACGAGAAGTTTTGGCAACCAGGTCGCTGTGGCCGGAACAAGCGCTACGATGAACAAAGTCACGAACTGCAGTGCGATAAATGGTATCACACCCCAATACATCTCTTTGTAGGTGATATCCTTCGGCGCAATCGACCTAAGATAGAAAATCGAAGGCGCCATCGGCGGGGTGAGGTAGCTGGTTTGGATCGTCACCAGAACCATGGCAGCAAACCAGATCGGATCGATTCCCGCCGCCCTGATCACCGGTGTGAAGATCGGGACACAGATCAGAATGATCGATATCCAATCGAGAATGAACCCGAGAATGAAAACAATGAAGAGGAAGAATGCGATGATCTCGAAATTGCCGCCCCCTATGCTTTCTACGAGGGACAAGATTAACTGACTGCCTTTGCCGGCAGCGAAAATGCCGGTGAACATCGTACCGCCAACCACGATCAGCAGTATCATCGCCGAGATATTGATAGTGCTGGACAAGCACTCGCGAAGTACCTTCCAGGACATTTCGCGATAGCATAGCGCGAGGAGAAGAGCGCCAGTCACACCGACGGCGGCTGCCTCCGTCGGCGACGCGATTCCCGATAGCATTGAGCCGAGAACAGCGGTTATCAGGATCATCGCGGGAAACAGCGCGGTGAAGGTGATCCAGAGCTTTTCGCCAAGCGGCTTGTCGAGTTCGGAGCTGATCGGTGGACCGTCTTCCGGCCATATCACGCAGCGCAGCACGACATATGCGCCAAACAACAGAACCATGATCGCACCCGGCAAGATCACGGCAGCGAACAATTCTCCAATCGAGAGCTGTGCAAGCGCCGCGTAGACGACCGCGATCACCGTCGGCGGAATGATTGTGCCGAGTGAACCGCCGGCGCATATCGTCCCGGATATCAACGCATTATTGTATTTGAACGCCCGCATCGTGGGGATCGCCATAAGACCGATAACGATCTCGACTGCGCCGACAATCCCCGATGCGGCCGCGAATATCGCACCCATGGCTATTGTCGCCAATGCCAGGCCGCCAGGCAAACGGCCGAGCCAGATCTGCATGGCCTGAAAAAGGCGCGACGCGACGCCGGAGCGCTCGAGGATGGAGCCCATCAACACGAAGAGCGGGATGGACGCGAGAATGAAGTTCGATGCAACCGAGTGAACGGCGCCAAACAGCTGCTGGAACAGCACGTCACCGAAGATAAACCACCCAGCCGCGACCGAAACGAGCATCAGTGAGAAGGAAACCGGGATGCCTGCGAAGATGAGCAGGAAGAGCGCCGGAAACATGAGGGCGGGAATTAGCGCTTTCATTGAAACAGTCAGTCCGATTTTGCGTTGTGAAGCGAACGCAGCCCTTCGACGGCGACCTGCAGCGCCAATAGCGTGAGGCCGATAGCAAGCGCGAGGAAGAACGGCCACATCGGCGGCGCCCATACGCTGACCGACTCGACCTCTCCGGTCGCGATGGCCCGCAAGGCCTTCCGCCAGGCGCTCCAGGACAGCGCCGCCAACAAGGGTGTCAAAAGAAGAAAATAGATGAGCCCGTTCAACAAAGCCGACAGCCTCGCGGGCAGACGCTGGACGAGGAAATCGATCCGTACATGACCATCCTCTTTGGTCGTCCAACTGGTGCCCAGAATGAACATCACGCCGGTCAGCATGTAGGACACATCGAACGCCCAGATGGTCGGGGCATTGAACAAATACCGCGCCAAAACTTCATACATCATCGCCAGAACAAGCAAAACCAAGATGGCCTGCGCCAAATAGGCCGCCAGCAAGCTCAGACGATCAACAGCTCTAAAGATCGATTGCAAATAGCTCCCCCACATTTTCTTGAACCAATTTGGGCGGGCGCCAGGTGCCCGCCCAACTCCATTCATTCCGTGATCAGGTAGCTACGCTCCTTGTTCCAGGCATCCCGGAAGGCGAGGTAATCAGCCAGGATTTCAGACATCGTCGGCTTGCCGGAAGCCTTTTGCTCGTCGGCCTTCTTCTGCGCCCACTTGCGTCCGGCATCCGCCAACTCGGTAACGAATTCTGGGCTGAGGGTGATGATCTCGTTAGCGCCGGAGCGATACTCGGCCATCGCCTTGATGTCGGCGGCATAGAAGTTGGTGAGGCCCTCGTAGGTGGTGAGCTTTGCAGCAGCCTCCAATTTCGCCTTCAGATCATCGGGCAGCTTGTCCCAGGTCTCTTTCGTCGTCACGACTTCCCAAAGAAAGCTGGGCTGATGGACGCCCGGCACGACGATGTACTTGGCGACCTGGTGAAAGCCTTCCGAAAGGTTTGCCGATGGCGGAGCCCACTCCACCGCGTCCACGCCCTTGCGCTGCAGGAGGGTATAGGTCTCGCCAGCCGGAACAACCGTCGGCACCGCCTCGAAGTAGTCACGCATCACCTCGGCCCAGGGGCCGGACGTGCGATACTTCAATCCCTTCAAATCGTCCTTGGAGCGGATCGGCACGTTGGAATGGGCAAGAATCTCGGTCGAACCGATGCCCACGATCATGCTGTGGAAACCTTCGCCTTCGCGCAGTTCCTTGAGGCGCTTTTCGCCGCCGCCCTCGTAAATCCAGCTGATGAAAGCCTCAGGGCCCATGCCCCCCGGGAAGCCCGCAAAGATTCCGTTGATTGGATCCTTGTTGAGCAGATAGGTCGGGGAAGAATGGCCCGCCTCAACCGTGCCATCAACAACTGCATCGTACACCTGCAATGCAGGCACGATCACGCCGGCGCCATACGGTTCAATCGCGACCCGCCCTTCGGTCATGACGTCTACGTTCTTGGCAAACCGCTGAAGGAAGTTGACATAGAACGGCGACCCTTCCGGTACCGACGTCGGCACGCGCCACGTCACCTCCGCCGCTTGCCCAGAGATCGGCAGCAGGCAGATCGCGGCTGCGATGAATGCTTTCTTCAAACTCGACACAATTTTCTCCCCCATAAATTTCATCTCTAGACACGCGCTGAGCGGCTTGCGGACCTGAAGCAGCGGCTGCTCCTCACGTGCACCAGCCATACAATTGTCTACACATGTCTTATAAGTGACATATTGCCCATGTCAACGACATCCGCGATGTGAGTGAACCGGAAAGGCATCAGCAGGCAGCGCGTCGGCTCAAGAAGAACGTCTCGGGTGCGCGGAACACAACAGTCTGGTGTAAAGACTGGAGCGGAATAGCGGGATGAAGCCGTCGGTGGCCGGTCAGCTCTTTCAGCCTGCGGAATGGCGGCGAAACTGAATAGAGTTCGCCGGCCGAGATGGAGGTGCAACTGGGCGCGCATTGACCCCGTCAACGGCGCGCACAACGGTTGTCGCTCTGCGCGCGAGTTGACAGGGCTAGTGGTGGCTGTCGACGGAATGTCACCTCTTCCATACCAGAGACAGGCGCCTGGGTATGCCACTCGGAATGCAACCGCCTCGGCGACGGTGACTGCTAGACCTGCTTGCCGATCACGATGAACCGCGAGATCTCTACGGGATGCTCTTGCGCTGTGAGGCGGGCTGCGAACGCAAGTCTATCTTGGGTGTGTGCCGGGTAGGGGGGGTCACAGGGAATTGAGGTGACGGGCGAGGCTTCAAGTTGGTTCTAACGTGGCCCGATCCGTGTCGCCGGCACGAAGCGGCGGATGCGCTAGTTGGCGCTCTCGACGGCACCCTTCAGGTCCAATCTGCGGTCCGCAAGAAGGCGAGATAGATAAATCATCATCGCCCTGAAGCTTTCCGCATGCCTGTTCTTTCTGATCGATACGATGGGTCTCTGTCGATAACGCCTCGGTTTGCCGCGGCGTTATCTTTCAGTGCTATTGGAACGCCATTACTTGAGAACGTTGGTCCAAACCTTGTCGATCAGCCTCTGCGACAGGCTATCGCATGCGCGCGAAAACACGATCTTTGCGGTTTCAGGCACGTTCGTTTCCGGCGACGTCCTTAGTTCCTCAGTCTGGAAGGCCTGCGAACCCTTGATGGTGTTTGAGTACCCGGTGAAATTTGACTGGACGGCCATGTTCTCAGGGTCCAGCATGAAGTTGATGAATTTTTTGGCGTTTTCGACGTTGGAAGCCGTCGTTGGGATCATCATCGTGTCCATCCAGCCGATGACCCCCTCTTTCGGGTAGGCATAGCTGACGACCTTGTTGCTCTTGGCCGCCTCCACGCGTCCCTTCAGCGCATAGCCGTTCCACTGCGTCGTGAACACGGAATCGCCGTTGATCAAACGGTCGTTCAAGCCTTCCGAACTATAGGTGTTGACCGCCGGCTTCTGTCCCAGGAGCAGGTCCAGCACCTTCTGCATCTGAGCGGGATCGGCATTGCAGGTCTCCTGGCCCAAATAGAGATGGGCAAGGTTCACCACCTCCTCAGGCGTCTTGAAGACGCTGATACGGCCAATCAGGCTCGGGTCGGGCTTGAAAAATTCGCCCAGCGATTCCAGCTTCTTGCCGTAAAGATCCTCCCGATAGGCGATTGACGTGGTCCCCCAGTGGAACGGTACGGTGTACTGCTGCTCGGGGTCCCATTCGGCATTGACCCACCGCTCTTCGATATTGCCGAAGTTTGGCAGCGCCTTCGCATCATACTTCTGTACCAGTCCTTCATGGATGAGGATGGGAACGAAGTTGTGCGACGGGATGATGACGTCGTAACCTGATGAACCGGCCTTCAATTTGGCAAGCAGCGTCTCGTTCGAGTCGTAGGTGTCCACCGTCACCTTGATGCCGGTTTGCGCCTCGAACTTCTTCACGACCTCGGGCGACGTGTAATCTGTCCAGTTGTAGATGAAGAGTTGTTCCTCGGCCTTGACCAGCGTTGCAGTCAACGCGAAGGGTGCGACAAAGGAAGAAAAAAGCGCGTGTTTCATGTAGTTCCCCTTTTTTTGGAAGTTAGTTGGTGTTTGGCGGTATCTAGCTGTCGCTCTTTCTTCGCGTCACGATCCAGTAGAGCGTGACGAGCACGAGGGACGCCAGCAAGAGCAGGGTCGATACGGCGTTGACTTCAGGCGTTACCCCCTGCCTGATCATGCTGTAGATATAGACCGGCAAGGTGGTTGCTCCGGCGCCTGCGACCATCATCGTGATGATGAAGTCGTCGAGGGAGATCACGAAGGCCAGCATGGCGCCCGCCAGAATGCCCGGCATCATGAGCGGCAGGGTCACATGGCGGAACGTGTCCCAGTCGGACCCGTAGAGGTCGGCGGAGGCCTGCTCAAGCGTGGTGTCCATTCCCTCGAGCCGTGCGCGGATCGGCATGAACGCGAAGGGAATGCAGAACGTGATATGAGCGATGATCACGTTGCCGAGCCCTAGTGAGATCCCCGCGCCGGCGAAGACTATCAGCACCGCCACGGCGGTCACGATCTCTGGCACCATCAGGGGCAGGGAGATCAGCGCGGCGGCCGCGCCGCGCCCCTTGAACCTGCCGCCGCGTACCAGCACCAACGCGGCGAGCGTGGCGATGGTGGTCGCGGCAAGCGTTGCGACCGTGGCGACAATCAGCGAATTGGCTGCAGCATTGCGGATGTCGCTGTTTGCGTAGACCTTTGCGTACCAGTCGAGGCTGAACCCGGACCACACCATCACCAGCGTGCTGGCATTGAAGGAATACAGGATCAGAATGGCGATGGGCAGGTAAAGGAACACCATGAACCCATAAGCCCAGGGCGTGAGCAGCCACACGTCGCCGACCCGCCGATATTTTCTGCCTTGAGCGACTTTAGCCATGAACAGCAACTCCCTGCTCAACACCCGAGCGTCGGGCGGCGCGCGCATAAAAGACGAGGCACAAGATCACGAAAGCCAGCAGGATCATCGCCACCGCCGCTCCGAACGGCCAGTTGCGCGCCGTCGCGAACTGGAACTGCACTAGACTGCCCAACATCAGCTTCTTGCCACCGCCCAAGAGGTCGGGCTGGATGAATGCCCCGATGCTGGGGATCAAAACAAGGATCGACCCGGCAATGATGCCCGGCTTCGTTAGCGGGATGATCACCTGACAGAAGGTCTCATAGGTGTTGGAGTAGAGGTCCGCGGAGGCCTCGATCAGGCGGAAATCCAGTTTCTCCAGGCTGGCATAGATCGGCAGGACCATGATCGGCACAAAGGCATAGGTCAGGCCGACCGCGATGGCGAAGTCGGTGTACATCAATCCGAATGTCTGGTCGGGAGCCAGCAGGCCCAGCCAGCGAAACGGCAACTCTATCGTGCCGTTGCGGCCAAGAATGATGATCCAGGCGAAGGTGCGGACCAGCTGGTTCGTCTAGAACGGGATCGTGATGAGAAAAATCCACAGATTCCGCTGATCCGGCGGACGTCGGACGATGAAATAGGCCACGGGAAAGCCCGCGATCAGGCAGAGCCCTGTCGTGATGGCCGCCAGCACGAGCGAACGCCCGACAATAAGGAGGTAACTCCAATTGAACACGACGTTGTCCATCAGGTCCCGGTCGAACAGGAACTGAAAATACGCTTCCGAAGAAAAGCGCCAGTAGATCCCGCCGAAAGGGTTCGCCTCCAGCAGCGAATAGACTGCCATGATCAGGACGGGGATCAGCATGAATAATGTGACGGTGGTCAGCGCCGGCCCGAGGCCCAAGGCGCGCCGGACGGCTGGACTTTTCGGCAACTCTATCATTGGGCCACCATCCGCAGTGCACTGGACCCAAAGTCCACGGAGACAGGATCGCCAGGCCCATAGGTGAAATCGCCGTTGTCCTGGTTGCTCGCATTGACCAGGATGGGTGCCTCTTCGCCAATGTCGACGCCATACACGGTCGTTTGCCCGAGATAGTCGACGAGCTGGATCTTGCCCGAGGTGACGCCGCTGCCTGACGAGGATAGCCGCAGCTTTTCCGGGCGCAGGAAAAGGGTCGCCTTGTCGCCGGGACGGTGGTTGCACAGATTGGCCACGTTAAGCGCCAGTCCGCGCCGGGTGCGGCACGTCGCGATCCCGCCTTCGACCGTCTCGATCGTGGTCTCGATAAAGTTTGCATCGCCAATAAAGGACGCTACGAACCGATTAACCGGGTGCTCATAGATGTCGGTCGGCGTTCCCACCTGCTGGACATGCCCTTCCGACATGACCGCGATGCGATCACTCATGGACAAAGCTTCTTCCTGGTCATGGGTGACGAACACGAACGTGATGCCGGTCGCCTTCTGCAGCTGCTTCAGCTCCGTGCGCATGGCTTGCCGGAGCTTCAGGTCCAGCGCCGACAGCGGTTCGTCCAGCAGCAGTACTTTCGGCTGGGGAGCAAGCGCGCGCGCAAGGGCGACGCGTTGCTGTTGGCCACCCGACAGCTGGCCGGGCCGGCGATCGCTGAACCTTTGCATCTTCACCAGCTGTAGCGACCGCTCGACGGTCTGGCGAATCTCGTCGGCCGGTCGCTTCAGGCGGCGCAGCCCATAGGCGACATTCTCCGCGACCGTCATGTGCGGGAACAGAGCGTAGTGCTGGAACACCGTGTTGACGGACCGCTTGTTGGGAGGAAGGCGGGCAATGTTCTCGCCGAACAGCGAAACCTTCCCTTCGGTCACCGCTTCGAAGCCGGCAAGGATGCGCAGCAGTGTCGTCTTGCCGCATCCAGACGGTCCAAGCAGCGTAAAGAACTCGTTGTCCCGGATCGTCATCGAGATGTTCTTCAACGCGACAAATCTTGCCTCGCCGTACCCGAACGCTTTCACGACGCCGGCAATATCTATCGCCGCCGTATCGCGTGAGGCCTTGGCAAAGTCGGCCATATTGACTGAATTCATGCGATAGTTTCTCCCAGTTGCTTGCGGGGCAGGCCCGTTACAGCAAGCCTTCCCGCGTAAGATCGTCCATCGTGGCAACGATCGCCTTGTGCGTGATGTCGCCGATCTCTTCGATCTGAGCCTCGTTCAAGATCAGCGGCGGCGACATGATGTTGAGGTGGCCGAGCGGTCTGACGATCAGCCCCCGTTTCTGGCAATTCTGCGCGATACGCTTGCCGACATTTGCCTCGGCCGGCAGGAGTTGCTTCGTCGCCTTGTTGGCGACGTTCTCGATACACATCATGAAATGGCTGCCGCGGACCTCACCTACGAGGTCCAGTTCTTCCAGCTTTTTCAAGGTTCTCTGGAAGATCGGACCTGTTTTCCGGACGCGCTCGCAAATCCCCTCGCGCTCGAGGATCTCAATGTTCTTCAGGCCCGCGGCGCATGCCGCCGGATGGCAGCTGTAGGTGAAGCCATGATAGAACGCCCCGTCGGGGCGGGAGATCACATCGAAGATCTCGTCGGAGACGATCGTCGCCGAAAGCGGCTGGTAGCCCGAGGAAATCCCTTTGGCGGTGCAGATGATGTCCGGCTGGATACCGAACTTGTCGTAAGAGGCAAACATGTGGCCAAGCCGGCCAAAGGCGGTCACGACCTCGTCGGAAATATAGAAGAGGCCGTATTTCTGGCAGAGGTCCCAGGTGCGCTTGTGATAGCCTTCGGGCGGCACAATGACGCCGCCGGCGCCCATGATGGGTTCTGCAATGAAGGCTGCTACATTGTCGGGGCCCAGCTTCAGGATCGCCTCTTCCATTTCCTGGATCAGGAAATCCAAAAAGCCTTCCTCGCTCACGCCTTCCGGCCTGCGGTAGCTGTGTGGCGCCGACAAGTAGTGGACGAGGTCGGTCGCGCCGTCCCAGCCATGCTGGTAGACCGGGCCCGTCAATGCGATCGTCAGGTGCGTGCTGCCATGATAGGCGTTCTGTCTCGAGAGGATCTTCTTGCGATACGGCTTGCCGATGCGGTTGAAATAGTGATGGACCATTCGGACGGCGGAATCGTTGGCGATCGAGCCACCCGTGCCGAAGAAGACATGGTTCAGGGGGCCGGGCGCCAACTGGGCAAGCTTTGCAGCAAGCGCCGACGCCGGCTTGTTGGTGAGATTGTTGAAGGCGGAATAGAACGGCAGTTCACGCAACTGCTGGGCGATCGCGTCGATGATCTCGGTGCGGCCGTAGCCGACGTTGACGCACCAAAGCCCGCCGATACCGTCGTAGAAGCGATTGCCCTCGGCGTCGCTGACGTGCACGCCGTCGGCGCCTGCCATGACGGTGCAACCCTCTTCCTTATTGACGGCAAGGCTGCTGAAGGGGTGGATCAGGTGCTGGCGGTCCTGTTCCCAGGCCTCATGACCCGAGTACTGATAGTTCACGTTCAAAGTCGTCTCCATTGATTGACTGAATTTTTGCGGCGGCCGCGGATGATTGTTACGGAACCGGCTGCTGGTACCAGCCAAGCCCGGCATCAGGCAGCCAACGCGTCCGCTGCTTGATCTCGAGGAAGGCTTCCATGCCCCAGCGGCCGAGCTCACGGCCGAAGCCGCTTTTCTTCATGCCGCCCCAGGGGGCCTGCATCACCACCATCTGGTTGCAGTTCTGCCAGGTAATGCCGGCGTCGATCTGGTCGATGACCCGTTCGGCGCGATCGGTGTCCTCGGACAGCACCGTCGCGGCCAGGCCGTAGTCGGTATCGTTGGCAAGCGCGATCGCCTCTTCCTCGGTTCTGAAGGTCTTGACGCTGAGGACCGGCCCGAAGATCTCGTCCCGCCAGACCGACATATGCGGCTCGACATTGGTGAAAATCGTCGGCTCGAGGAAATAGCCCCGGTTCAGTCCACTGGGCATCCCGCCACCCGTCAGGAGTTCGGCCCCTTCGCGAACCCCTGCTGCAACATAGTCCGTCACCTTCCGATAGTGCTCGGCGCCGACAAGCGGGCCCATCTGGACGCCGGGCGTGCGTCCGTCGCCAACGACGATCGACCGTGCCCCTTTCTTGAGTTTTTCCAGAAACGCCGGGGCAATGGTTTCGTGCAGCAGAAGGCGTGACGTCGAGGTGCACACCTGGCCCTGGTTCACAAAAGCCCCGAACATCACCCATTCGACGGCCCGGTCGATCTTCACGTCATCGAAAACGATGACCGGTGACTTGCCGCCCAATTCAAGGCTGACACGCTTCAATGTTGGTGCCGCAAGCGACATGATGCGCCGGCCCGTCGCCGTGCTGCCCGTGAAACTGATCTTGTCGACGCCGGGATGGTTCACAAGCGCTTCCCCAGCCTCGCTGCCATAACCGGTGATGACGTTCAGGATGCCGGGCGGGAAGCCGGACTTCTGCGCAAGCTCCGCCAAGGCCAGGGCCGTTAAGGAGGTGATTTCCGACGGTTTGACGACACAGGTGCATCCGGCCGCGATCGCCGCGGCGACCTTCCAGGTGAACTGCTCGATCGGGAAGTTCCAGGGCGTGATCAGCGCCACGACGCCGAGCGGCTGATATTTGACCGTGGTCTGCAAATAATCGACCGGGAGCGTGAGGTTCGTGCCGTGCCATCCATCGAACTGCTCGGCCAGCTCCGCGTACATCTCGAAGATCTGCGCGGCGGTATCGACGTCGAAAAGCGCCTCGGGCAACGGCTTGCCGTTGTCGCGCGTCTCCAATTGGCCCAGCCGTTCACGAGCAGCACGGATGTTGCGGGCAAGCTCCCGCAGCAGCTTGCCCCGCAGCTCGGGGCTGGACCGCTTCCAGCCGCCGTCGAACGCGGCGCGCGCGGCGTTGACCGCTCGACCGACGTCTTCCGGACCGGCAGCCGGCACCCGCTCGAACTCGGTTTCATCGGCCGGATTGATGCACGGGATCGTTCGGCCGCTGACGGCATCCACCCACTCGTTTCGGATAAATAGCTTCCCGCTCAATGTTCGCTCCCATTTCTAGTATGCGCTGATCGGTTCCGTCTTTCTGCGGTTACTCTGCGAGAGATATCCGACCCTTGTTTTGATGAACCAGATGTTCGGGAAATCCGATCCCGCTTCGGGTCCGTAAACTGGACCTCTGTCAATTTTTAACTTACCGTCCGGGCCGGTTGAATCCCACGATAGTGGTAACGGCCTCAGTGATAACCAGGGGGAGAGCATGGTTATTGATGAAGGGACGGCGGCAGCCGTGTTCGGGCAATTTGCCGCAACACTCGGCACACCCCGCTTTCATCGCGGTGTTCTTGATATCATTCGAAAAATATTCCCGAGCGACTTCGCCCAGGTCTACCAACTCGGTCGCGATGGGCGGGCTGTGTGTATAGACCCGTGCGATTCACCTGAGGATACATGTCGCTCCTACGAACAACTGTTCAGCCCGAATTGCCCGCTCTCGCGATACTGGCAGAAAACAGGTCGCCCCGGCGTTATTGCTATGAAAGAAGTGCTGTGCGCATCGAGCAATTATGGCACCTATTTCAGTGACTTTTACGCCCCGCTGGGGCTGGTCGACGAGATTGGGGTGTTGCTTCCTTCGCCGGGCAGGAGAACCGTTGCTCTGTTCATGGAAAGAACCAGGAACTTCAACGAGCAGACGGTAAAGGAGGTGCGGAAGCTCTATTCGGGCATCACGCTGCTCCACCGCGCCAACAACCAGCTGATCCTGCGCAATGCGGTCCTTCGCAAGGCGCCGCCGCGATTGCAGCCCAATTCGGTGGCGATCCTCGATCGCACCGGCGAAACCGTGTTCGCAAACAGGGAGTGGCGACTGGCCTGCCAGTCGGATCGATTGCTCGAGAGCAGCGTCAGGACGTCAATCGATCTGGAAAACGCCAGCATCGAAACCGATGGCGGCACCTTGTTTATCTCGCGCCTGGATTCGTCATTTGCCATTTCTCCGGGAGGGCGCCTCTGCGTACTCGAGCAGCGGTCGCCGGCGATCCGCGCGCTGGACGCTTACAAACGCTCATTTCTCAAGGGGATCGTCAGCAAGCGAGAGCACGAGATCATCTGCGCTATCATCGATGGATACCCCACCAGGACCGTAGCCGAGAGGCTAGGGTGTGCACTCGAGACGGTGAAGGTGCACAAGAAGCGAATCTACAATAAACTGGACATCACGACCGAGCGCGAGATTTTCCTTCTGTTTCTGGAGCATCTGCAAAGATGCAGCTTTGGCGCGGCGCAAATCCATTGAGGCGGCGTCTCGCTTTGAGCGCAGCCGGATGCGTGTGGCGTCGCTGTTGACAACGACGCCACACTTGCGATGGGGAGGCGGATCAGGCTAGGCGGAGGGCCCGTGCCTGTTCGGCTAGCAGCGATTTTTGCAGCTGCGTGAACTCTCGCCCGGGCTGTTGTGCCACGATCATCTGGAGCGCCGGATCGATAACATCAGTCCGGTGTCCTGCAAGCGCTTCGATCAGCGCATGGCCACAAAACGGGACATATGCCTCCGAATACCCGCCTTCGTGCGCCACGATAATGCGACCGTCGCACAACTCATCGGCCACTGCCATGACCTGGTTCATCATCCACCGGTACGTCTCGCTGTGCGCCATCATGCGCGACAGCGGATCGAAACCGTTTGCGTCATAGCCGCTGGCAATCACGATAAGTTCGGGACGGTATCTTCTTAACGCTGACAGGACGATCATCTCCATCGCATCCACGTAGCTCTGGTGCCCGCCACCGGGAAGCAAGGGAATGTTGAGGTTGTATCCTTCCCCAGGACCGGCACCGCGATCCGTAGCGCTGCCGCTATCGGAGGGAAAGCACCTGTCTTGATGAAGCGAGATGGTAAAAACATCCGGGCGATCGTAGAAAATAGCTTCGGTTCCGTTGCCGTGATGCACGTCCCAGTCAATCACGGCGACACGGCTCAGTTGACGCTCGGCGATCGCCTTTTCGACCGCGATCGCAATGTTGGCGAGAAGGCAGAAGCCCAGCCCCTGGTCTCGCAGGCAATGGTGGCCAGGTGGCCGCGACAGCGCATAGGCATTTCGGGACACACCGGAAAGCACGGTCTCGACCGCCGCACTCACGAGCCCGGCCGACAGGCGGGCGATGTCAAAGCCGCCCGGCCCGAACGAAGCCTCCATGCCGACTTCGCCCCCTTCCCGGGCGCTCAGCGCGGCAAATCGGTCAAGGTACTCCGCGGTGTGAACACGCAAGAGGTCCGGGAACTCGACAGTCGGGGCCGAGCTCACTGCAAGCGTCGAAGTCAGGCCCGACACGTCCATCAGGCTTTTCAGCCTGCGTTTGCTGTCGGGTGACTCGGCATACGCGGCTGCATTTGGAGGCTGAACCCAACCGCCGATGGGAAAGATCAAGGCGTGTGGCTTTCCGGAATGCCACAGGCATTTTTCATCGTGAAAGAATGAAGCTGCTTTCTGTCCCATCGTTGGCGACCTCTTCTGCAGAACCGGCAAACAAACGAGAAGTTTATGGCCCAATGCCTCCTCTCGCCGGCCAACTGCTAGTGGGCGGAAGGGGCCCCATCAAGTACCGCGACGGGGGTACTGGCTCACAAGGCGTTCGACCGCTTCGAAGCGGGATAGGAACGGCCGGGCGGGCGTTGTCAGCGATCTCTTGTAAGGCATGCAAAAAGCCGCCGAACTCTTTTGAAAAGCGACCACTGGCCACTTTGAGCCGCGAGCGCTTCTGATCGCGCAATAGCTGCGCGCAAGGCGCCGCGATCTCCCCGCGCGGCGGCGGCAGCCGCATTCAGGACCGGTTCATCCGATGGCCTCAGCCCGATCATTCTGATCCCTCTAGATGACGATTGGTATGAGATGGAATTCGAGAAAGTCACATGGGGACTTGTCGTAGTGCCGCCGCCTGGCGTCGGAGAGGATGGAATGGGCGTAATCGATTTCGGCCGTGAGTTGCAGCGACTCGACCATCCGGGTGAGTGGGCCCGAGTGAGCAGACCTCGATTGTCTAGCCCTGTAAGCTTCCTCGATCTCGCTGCCGGTGCAGTCTGCCGGCACGTTCAAGATTTCATAAAGGGTCACGCGACAACCTCTGGATCGTTCGAGACGACGATAAGTGCGCCGCTGTAAAAGGAAACGAGGTTTTGCTGATGCGCCGGTTCAGAATTTCGGACCTTCCTGCAGGCGCACACCGTGGCAAGGATTTCCCGATTCAATGGTACGAAACATCGGATTTTCGCCGGTTGGCATGGAGCACTAGGGTAGGCCGTCCCAACCATGAGCAAGATCCAATGGCTCCGACGATACCAGTCTATCCGTTACCTCGACGGACTTACGATCCACCCGCCGTGGTAACGGAGTGCCTTCCGTCGGGTCATCCTCTCAGGAGCGCCGTCCTCGTCCTCGGCAACTTCGATGGATTTCATCTGGGCCATCAGGCTCTGGCGCGAATGGCACATCGACTCGCGGCCGGGCGCCCGGTGGCAGTGATGTCGTGCGAACCCCATCCTCGCAGCTTTTTCGGCAAGGACGATACGCCGTTCCGGCTTGCGACGCCTCAGTGCAAGCTCCGGCTGCTGGTGCAATGCGGCGTCGATTTCGTCTATTCGCCCCGATTCGACGCGGCTTTTGCGGGTCTCAGCCCATCGGACTTCGTTGATCGGGTTCTAGTCGGAGCGCTCGGCGTCCAACACGTGATTGCCGGACCGGACTTCCAATTTGGCAGTCAACGGGCGGGCGACATGCGCCTACTCTCCCAACTCGGTTCTTCTCGGGGTTTTGGCGTCAGCATCGCACCGGAGGTTACCCATGCGGGGGTGCGCATCTCTTCCACCCTGATCCGCACCGCAATTGAAGCCGGCGATCTTCGAGGGGCAGCGCAGCTTTTGGGCCATGGCTGGCTCGTCGAGACTCGACGCCGGCCCGATGGCGGCCTTGAACTGCATCACGACCTCTGCCGGCCGAGAGCGGGGCGCTATCTCGGACGCGTCGACGGACCTCTTGGGTCGGGCCAGCAGTTCAGCATCGATATCGCCGCCGACGGCAAATTCCGGCCGCTCGGGCCGCAGCCAATCCGGGACGCCTCGGAAATGTGGCGGCTGGAGGCTCAGGTCGTCCGCAGAAAAGCCGGCTGTCCATAATCGGCCGATCAGACGGCTGCCGACATCACCACACTGAAACGAAGCAGCGGCCTCCTTTGCTCGCCGCTTGAAAGGGAAAAACCGATGACAATCACCTACTTGCCGGCAACCGACTATGTCACTATGCCCTGGAAGAACGGGACCGGGTCCACCGATGAAATCTGCTTGCTTCCCGCAGGCGCAACCCGCAACGCATTCGACATTCGCGTCAGCCGCGCTGACATTTTAGCCCCAGGCGCCTTCTCATCGTTCCCGGGCGTCGAGCGAATGATCACTCTGATCGAGGGCGCCGGACTGGCGCTGGAGTTCGACGACCATACCGTCCAGCTTGGCTTCGGTCAGCCGCACGGGTTCGATTCAGGACTGACCCCGGTCGGCATCCCGACGACGGGGGCCGTGCGGGTCGTGAATGTCATGGCTGCGAGGAATACATGGCAGTTCGCCCCAGCAGATGTCCTAACCGAGGGCAAAACCCTGCGACCTGAAGCGGGGGGATTGATCGTTGTCTTTGCGCTGCGTGGCCCGTCCATCCTGTCGGGCGCAGAAAAAAACGTCTCCCTCCGCGAGGGTGACAGCGCGTTGCTGGAGGCCCCTGCCGACCTGACGCTGCCGGAATGCTCGGCTGTTCTCACCGTGCCCCTGAAGCCCGCGGCGGTTGCCTGACGCAATCACGACAAGCGCTTCGGGCTTCGTCTCTCACCCTCAGCCTCTCCCCCCTCTCCGCCGGGGAGGGGAGAGGGAACGCGCCCGCTCTCAATGTTGAAAGATAAGAACGGGCGGCCGCCGGTTTTGCTCTCGCCGAGCGAGGTGCTCGCTAGTGCGAGCGAGGCCAGCACGACTGCGCTGGAACCGATCAACTGGCCGGCGCGGTCTTTTTGAAGACTTCCAGGCAGCACTCGACAAAGCGCCGCGCCGGGGCGGAAAGCGTTTCATTCTTCCGATGGGCGATGATGATAGATGACGGAACATGCTGCCCCACCAGAGGCCGGACCACCAGCTTGAGGCCATCATAGGTCATGTCGGAAGCGGGTTTCGTGACAAGCAGCGCATAGCCCAGCCCATGCCCCACCAGGCCCCGAACCATCTCGAACGAGATCGAGCGGTGGGCAATCAGCGGTTCGACGCCGGCCGCCCGCATCAGCCCGACGAAATAGTCTGCGCTCGGAGGTGCGTCGAGCAGTACCATCGGTTCTTCCGCCAATTCTGTTGGGTCGATCTCGGATTGTGTTGCCAGGCGATGGCCGTGGGGAAGCAACACATAGGGATACAACCGGTCGAGCTCGATTTTTTCAAGGTCGTCATCCAGATCCATATCGTAGAGCAATGCAAGTTCGCCTTCGCCCGCCCGCAGACTTTCGCGCAGCCGGCGCTGGTCGCCCTCCACCAAACGGATGCCGATGCCCTCCATCCGCTGGATCAGCCGGGGCATAATGAACGGACCGAACGTGTGGAAGCAGGCGACCGACAACCGGCTTCCGGCATTCGCACGGGCGGCGGCCAGCGATCTTGCACCGTCTATCCGCATCGAGGCGCCATAGGCCCGGTTCGCATAGATGAGCGGCGAGCCAGAACGGGAAATGTACAGGTCGCGCACTTCGCAGAGAAAGATGTAATGGGTTCCGACCTTTTCCGAGGAGATCATTCGGCAATCGAATGCGACCAGCGGGTCGGCGATGCGCGGTGCGGCCGAGGGCATGGCAATCCATTCCGCGCATTCGAACTTGTCGCTGACCTCGTCCTTGAAGCGGCCGGCGAAGGTGTCCGAGATGAAGGACTGGTCGTCCCGCAGCACATTGACGCAAAGAACGCCGTTCTCGACGATCTTTGCCGCCGCCGGGCTGAGGTGGTGCACGCAGACGAGCATGGTGGGCCACTCGCTGTCGGCCGACACGGAGGCCATCGCCGAAACCGTCACGCCGGCGCGGCCGGCCGGGCCGTCCGTGGTGACGATGTTCACCGTGCAGGCGGCATGGCTCATCCCTTCGAGAAACCTGTTGCGAATGGTCGTTTCAATCTTCGCGTCCAAGCCGAGCACTCCGTCTTTCTAGCTGGTTGAATGAGCCCGCCCGGAGACGGAAGCTACGGACGCATTGTTCCAGCGCGGCGGCCAGTGAAAAAGAATGCTTTTCTGGCGTTCTGCTTCAAGAAAACTTTGGGTGCAGAAGTGAAAACTTCGAACGCTAGGTTTGTCAGGCTGCCGAAGGTGGGCCCGGAATCGACACCATGCCCGGCAGGCTGCCGTCATGGATCAGTTCACGGCAGAACTCCTCCAGGGCCTCAGCCACCCGCGATGGCTTGAGTTCCTTGAGGCTTGCAAGACCGAGCTTCATCGGAGGAAAGTCGTCCTCCAACTCGACGTATGCCAGCGGGTAGCCGTTCTCCGCGCTCATGTTGCGAGGCCGCACGGTCATCATGGAAAAGCCGATCCCGGCGCCCACATAGGATCGGATCGCCGAAGGCAGGCTGGTTTCTGCGATAACCCTCGGGGCGAGCCCGGCCCGCTCGAACAGCGACAGGAAATATTGCCGGGCCAGCGGCAGGTCGAGCAGGATGAACGGCTCCTGCTCCAGGTCCGCCAATCGCAATTTTGGGCGCGTCGCCAGGGGATGGTCGGCCGCGAGTAGAACGTAAGTCGGCAGTTCAGCGAGCGGCACAAAGTTCATGTCCGCCGTCAGGCTAATTTCATAGGTCAGCGCGACATCGATCCGCGCATTCCGTAGCCCCTCGAGCAGTTCCGCCTCGCTCCCCTCGGTGATGTGCAATTGCGCATCGGGATAACGCGTGACGAATCCCTTCCACAACTCGGGAACGATCAACGGCGTGAACGTCCGAAATGAACCGAGATTGATCGGTCCGGCAACAACGCCCATCGCCGAATTCACGACTTCATAGAGGCCCTGTGTGGTGCGCAACGCGTCCTTGGCGGCGACGAGCAGCCTTTGCCCGGCGGGCGTCAGCGACAGGCCTTGCGCATGATGGCGCACAAACAGCTGTGCGCCGAACTCGATCTCGAGATGCGAGATCGCTGCCGAAATCGACGGTTGGGAAATATTGACCTGTTCGGCAGCCCGGGTGACGCTCCCTGTCTCCGCGGCGGCGATGAAGTAGCTCAGTTGGCGAAGCGTAAAGCGCATGCGGTCTTCCTGTCTAGTTGCGCCCCAGCCAGGAGGTCGCTCTCGTCATGATGCGTGCGCGGCGTCCCTCAGCGCTACATATTCTGCGGCATTCGGGCAGAAATTCACATGTTTCGCGCAGGGCTTGGATGCGCCATAGAGCAAACGGGCGCATTTTCGTTCATGGGGGCAACGATCGCAGGTTTGCGTCATCCCGAAAAGGTCATGACGCCGGACCGTTTGCAGCGCCGCCTCGGCGCCGTATACCGCCGACATACGTGTAACGCGCTCCAGCACGTCGGTCCGCTGACGCGCCGCCTGGGAGACCTCCGCGCCCGTCGCGCCGAAATCCGCCGCATCGGCCAATGTCAAGGCCGCGAGGTTCCGTCGGGAAGTCAGCTTCGTTTTGAGGTTGTTGGCAATGCGATCGAATCCGAACATCGTCTGCTCCAAACTGCAGGTTCATCTGTCTTTACTGAGCACGCCGCACCGGAAAAACAAAACAGCATCTTCGGAACCCGCGCCTCAGTAATTTCGAAGCGTGCTCAGAGCCCGGCGACGAGAATGTCCAGCAAACGGTCCAGCATTTGATCGCACGCGGCAAGTTGTTCGATCGCGATGTATTCGTCAGGCTTGTGGCCCTGCGCCATGTGTCCCGGCCCACAGACAACCGACGGGATGCCGAGTTGGCCGTGGAAAAGCCCCGCCTCGGTCCCGAAGGCGACCTTGCAGGTTGGACCGTCGTCTGCGGTTATCTGTCGAAGGAGCCGGACGATGTCCGCCTGATCGGCGGTGTCTAGGCCGGGATAGGCATTCACCTCGTCGATGGTGATGGCGGCCATGGGAAAGCTGGCGCGCAGCGGCGCGACAATCGCCTCGGCACCATCAAACAGCCGGGCGAGGATCGCCTGCGGGTCGTCGGCGGCGATATTGCGGATCTCGAAGTCAATGTCGCAGCGGTCTGGGACGATGTTGAGCGCCTGGCCTCCGTGCATGCAGCCGGCATGGATGGTGCTGAAGGGAACGTCATAGGCCGCGTCCCTGGCACCGCTTTTGGCCAGCCGCTCCTGTTCGCGACGCAACAAGGCGAGAAAATCCGCGCCGAGGTGCAAGGCGTTGAGCCCCGTGGGGGCGAGGGCGGAATGAGCGGCTTGGCCGACGCAACAGGCTGTGAGCGCGAGCTTGCCCTTATGGCCCGTGGCGATCCGCATGCCGGTGGGCTCGCCGACGATGCAGGCCATGGGGCGGGGCGTGCGACCCGCCAATGTCTCCAGCAAGCCGCGAACGCCGACGCAGCCGATCTCCTCGTCATAGGAAAGGGCCAGATGGAGCGGCGTTCGCAGTTTGCGGCCAGAGGCGCGCAGTGCGACGGCGATCGCCGAGGCGAGGAAACCCTTCATGTCCGCGGTGCCACGCCCATAGGCCCGACCGGCCTCGATCGAAAGGCTGAACGGATCTTTGGTCCAGGCCTGGCCCTCGACCGGCACGACATCGGTGTGGCCTGACAGCAGGACGCCGCCGTGATCGGCAGGGCCGATGGTGGCGAAAAGGTTCGCCCGGGTTCCGTCGGCACTCTCGACCAGCATCGTCTCTACGCCCGCGCCATGCAGCAAGCCCTGAACAAAGTCGATCAGCGCCTGGCTGGAGGTCCGGCTGAGGGTGGGAAAGGCGACCAGCCTCTCCAGGATGGCGAGCGTGTTCATCATATCAGATCCGAAAAAGACGGGGCGCGGTCGGCGCCCCGTTCGAGTTTCTGGGAGGATATTTCGGGGCCTACAGGTCGCCCGGTACGCCGTAGCTCGGCGCCTCGGACGGGTTGAGGGCGCGGGAAACATAGGCTTCCATCTCGCCCTTCCAGCGCTCCCATAGGACCGCCAGTTCACCGATCGGATCCTCGTCGGACCAGTCAACGCGCAGGTCCGCGATCGGCCAAGCCTCGTTGCGGACGAGGATCATGCCGACCGAATGGACTGGACCTTCCTCGCCACCGGCAGCCTCCGCGGCACGCATGGCCGCCAGCAGCCGGTCTCCGAGACCCTGTCCCGCGGCATCGGCGAAAGCCTTGACCATCGCTTCCGGTACGCCCGGATTGGCGAGCAGGTTGCCGGCGGCGACCACGCCCGCTCCGGTGGCGACGCGATGGGTGCCGAGCGTCCGCGCCCCCGAAAAGGATGCGGTGCGGCCCTCGGCGTCGACCAGCGCCAGCTGGCGATAGTCCACGTGCGGCGCGTCCCGCTTCAGCGCCTCGAGCGCATCGCTCGCCGACAGGCCCGAAGCCATGAGGTCGAGGCCTTTCGGGCCGAGCCGCGGATCGGTGATGTTCTGCGTCGCCACTGCACCAACGCCGGCCCTGGCATGGGCGCAGCGCGCCGCCACGCAGGGCGACGAGGACGAGACGGCCACGCCGAACATTCCGGTGTCGGGGCAGCGGGCGGAAATCGAGAAGGTCATCGCCGACCTCCGTCAAGCCGCATCGGGAATGACGGCGGTGACTTCGATCTCGACCACCCATTCCGGCCGTGCCAGCGCCGGAACGACGATGCCGGTCGAGCATGGATGAACGCCCTTCATCCACTTGCCCATCTCCTGGTAGACGGCCTCGCGATAGCGGATGTCGGTGACATAAACGACGATGCGGCAGATGTGGGCCATCTCGCTGCCAGCTTCCTCCAGCAGCATCTTGATGTTTTCCATCGTCTTGGCGGTCTGCTTGCCCGCATCGCCGACGTGCAGGCACTCCCTGGTCTCCAGGTCCTGGCTGACCTGGCCGCGCAAGAACACCATCGTGCCCCGGGCGACGACGCCCTGGCTCAGGTCATTATCGAGGTTCTGCTCAGGGTAGGTCTGCTTGGTGTTGAAGGGACGAAGCCGTTTGTGGATCATTTCTGCGTTTCCGTTCATTGAGGCCGGCAAAACCGACAGGGTGTTCGTGAAATTGTGAGCCAGCCCAGCGGGCTGCGCCCGGGTTCTCATTCGGCAGCAACGCGCTTTGCGTGCGTGCCGATGTCGGTCGAAAACCAGCTGGAAACCGCGCTATCTCCTGCAGACAGGGTGCGCCCGCCCATCACGCGATCCGACAAGCCGGCAGCCTCCTTGACGAAGGCCAGCGGGCCATCCCAGTTGAAGTTGCGGTAGACGGCCGCAAGATGCGCGAACGGCGGCGACTGGGCGAAGAGCTGGAAGGTCAGCCGGTGGCCGGCATAGTCCGAGTTCAGAAGGTCACGGGCGAAGGCCAGCAGCTTGCGGCGGTCGTCGGCGACCCATTCGTCGTTGATGCTGTAGTATTTCTCAAGCCACGGCTTGGTTTCCGGGTTTTCGAAGGAAGCCGCATCCGGCGTTACGCAGATCTGGCCGCCGCACAGTTCGCGGGCGATGTGCATCATCTCATGCAGCTGCGAGCAGGCCAGGACGCGGCCTGTATAGAGCAGCGACTGGTTCGGCATCATCAGCCCGGCCGGCGACCGCTCGCCAAGGGCAATCGCCGCAGTCAGATGCGCGTTGATGCCTTCGCGGTAGACGGCGAGCTGGGCAAGTTTCTCCTGTACCGCCTGCTGTTTGTCGAGGCCAGTCTGGCGGGCATTGAACAGCGCCGCGCCGATCATCATGTCGGCGACCTTGAGGTTGCGCTGGACGAATGCGAAGGCCGAATAGCGGTGCAGGGTGGCGCGAATGAAGGTCGCGGCCTTGGTGTGCCGGTAGAACAGCACATTTTCCCACGGGATCAGCACGTCGTCGAAGATCACGATCGTGTCGACCTCGTCAAAGCCGTTGGCCAGCGGGTAATCCTTTTCCGAGGCGCGGCCGGCAAAGCCGGTCCGGCAGATGAAGCGCAGGTTCGGGCTGCCGAGGTCGCAGATGAAGCCGACGGCATAGTCGCTGAGCGCATTGTTGCCCCAGTTGGCGATCGTCGGCTTGGTGAAGGCTTGGTTGGCGTAGGCGGCGGCGGTCTCGTACTTCGCGCCGCGCACGACGATGCCGGCGTCGGTTTCCTTGACGACATGCAGCAGCATGTCGGGATCTTGGTCCTGCGGCGCCTTGGAGCGGTCGCCCTTCGGGTCGGTGTTGGCCGAGACGTGGAAGGGGTCTTCTCTCAGCACCCGGCGGATATGGTTCTCGATATTCTTGGAGAACTGCGGATCGACCTCGTTGAGAACGTCCTGGCCGTCGAACAGCGACCACATTTCGCCGACGGTCTCGTCGCCGACGCGGGTGACGACGCCGCCGACCTCGTTCAGCAGATGGTCCGTCGCGCGGCGCTTGGCCCACCAGTCATCCTGGGTGTAGGGCAGGGCGCTGCCCAGGGCGTTGCGTTCGCCATCCTGCACGACCGTCATCACATCACGGTGCGCTTCCTCGTGCTGCATGTCGAAGATGCGGGCCCGGATGTCCACGATCGGCTTGAACTGTGGATGGGTGGTAACGTCGCTGACGCGCTCTCCGTTTACCCATATGCGCCGGCCGTCGCGGATCGAGTCCTTGTACTGTTGGCCTGTCCTGATCATCGATGATCCTCTTGGTTTTCCTGGAAATTCTGGCTGTGCCATGGAGCCGCGCGAGGGGCTCTGATCGGTGTTAGCAAGCCGCAGCCGAGACCGAAAATATGGGTTTCCGTGGCCATGCAGCAGTTTTTCCGATGCCGGACGGTTGTCCGGCGTCGGAGTGGGTTCCCTTTACTCGGGGCGGGTCTCCCAGGCGCCGTTGTGCACCTCTTTGATTTCGATCGCGATCGGGATCTGGGTCTGGCCGTTGGTATCGAACGTCGTCTCGCCCAGTACGCCGTCGTACTTGATCGCGCGGATCGCCTTCGCGAGCGCTTGCTTGTCGTCGATCCCCGTCTCCTTGATGGCGGTCAGAAGGATGTTGGTCGCGTCGTAGGCGTATTTCGTGTAGGGGCTGGTGTCCTCGGCAAAGCCGCGCGCCTTGTAGTCGGCGTACATCTTTTCGAGTTTCGGGTTCGACTGCGCGGCCGGGTAGCTGACCATGGTGCCTTCGGCCGCCTCGCCGGCGAGCGTGATGAATTCGGGATCGTAGAAGCCGGAAATGCCGATCATCGGAACTTTCAGCCCGACCTCTACCATCTGCTTGCGCAGGATGCCGGCCTCGGCAATGACGCCGCCAAAATAGATGGCATCGGGCGCTGTTTCACGCAGCTTGGTGAGCGTTGTACGAAAATCGACCGTTCCGACCGGAAACAGATCCTTGCCGACGATCTGACCGCCGGCGTCGGTGAAGAACTTCTCGAAAGCCTCGGTATTGGCGGTGCCGTAGTCGCTGGTGTCGGCGATGATCGCGATCTTCTTGGCGCCGAGCGCCGTTGCTGCCCATTCCGCCAGCGGCTTGTTTTCGGTGACGAGTGTGGGCGTGACCCGAGTGATCTCCGGCAGGTTCTGCTCGGTGATTTTCGGGCTGATCGCGCCCCAGACGATCATCGGCATTTGGAAGCGGTTGAAGACCGGCATGGTGGCAAGCGCGACCGGGCTGTTCCAATGGCCGATCGCCGCCACGACCTGGGGATCGTTGACGAGCTTCATGGCGGCCGAGACGCCGGTTTGGGGGTCCGAGGCATCATCGAGGGCGACCGGCTCGATCTTGTAGGGATAGCCGGCGGCATTCGCCTGTTCGATCGCCAGCAGGAAACCGTTGCGTGCTCCAAGACCCTGCTGCGCATTTCCGCCGCTGACTGGGCCGATAAAGCCCAGCTTGATGGAAGCCCTATCTTGAGCTGCCGCAGGCATAGCGGCCATGGCCGCTGACACCATCAGTCCCGCCAGAATGGTCCGCCGGCGAATGTTCAGATTCTTCATTCGGTTCACCCTCTTGTTTCGATTTTGGCTGTGGCGATCAGGCGCAGTCCTGATCGCTCAACGCGTTAGAGCGCTCGCAGGCTGCGGGATGAGGGCTCTGTCAGAAAGTCGTAATTTCTGATGGGCTGGATCAGAAATCTCTTCCCAGCGGCGCAGAGCTTTTCCTTGCGTCGTTTCATATGACGCCAATAATCCCTCGCCACGGCGTCCCTTCATGGAAGGAGACTTGAACGGACGCTGCCAATAATGAGGGAGTATTTCGATGGACGCTCTGGTTGCGCAGCATTTGCTCAACTGGCTGGTTCTCGCCAGCATCTACACCTTGCTTGCGCTAGGCTTCAGCCTGCTGTTCGGCGTCCTAGACGTCATTCATTTTTCTCACGGCGACGTTGCGATGGTTGCGCCGTTTGTCGCGCTGGTGGCCGTGCAGGCCATTGCCACCGCCGCGGCGCCGCTCGGTGCGCCGGCCGCGCTCTTGCTGGCAGTGCTCCTGTCGATGGTCGCGATCGGCCTTCTAGGTATCCTGCTCGACTGGCTGGTGATCCGGCGATTCCGCGCCGCCCCGGCCATGATGGCACTCGTCGCAACAGTGGCGCTTGGTACCGTCATTCGCGAAATGATCCGCACCTTCTACCCTCAAGGGTCCAACCCCAAGCCCTTTCCGGCGATTGCAACCGGCTCGTTTCAGATCGGCGATCTCGTCGTGCCGCATTTCAGCCTGATCGTCGTCGGGGTGAGCGTGGCCATGGTTGTGATGCTGTTTGCCCTTCTGACCCATACCTCAGTCGGAACACGCATCCGGGCAGTCGCCGAAGATCGCAACATTGCCCGACTGATGGCCATCCGGCCGAACCAGATTTTCGCCATCACCTTCTTCATCGCCTCGGCGGTCGGCGCGATTGGCGCGGTGTTCTTCGTCAGCCACGCAGGGGTGGTGCGTTTCGACTTCGGCGTTCAGCTTGGTCTGATCGGCTTCTCAGCGGCGGTGATCGGCGGGCTCGGCTCCATGCAAGGCGCCATCCTCGGCAGTCTGTTGATTGCCGGGGTCGACGTGCTCGTGCAGATCGGTGTGCCCGACGGGGCATCCTACCGGCTCGTGTTCATGTTCGTGCTGACCATCCTGGTCCTCGTGCTCAAGCCCTCCGGGCTGTTGGGCAAACCCGTCTTCGAGAAGGTCTGATCCATGTCGCAAACCGGAATTGACACCGACGTCCTGGCCGACCGCCAGGCAGTCGCGACGAATGCCGCTATCGTCACGGCGGTTGAAATCGGCGGAGCCACACTGCTGGGCGCGTTCCTGCTCACGGAGAAGACGGCGATCGTCGTGCTTCTGCTGGTCCTGATGGCCGCCATCTTCGCCCTGCTGCAGCTGCGTCCGCAGGTCGAGGAACGCATCGTCGCCGCGTTCCACGACCAGCGTCGCCTCGCCGTGACGCTCGGATCGGTGATCGTCCTCGTCTACCCCTTCTTCATGCAGGGAAGCAGCTACGCGCTCCACCTTCTCATCGTGGCGCAGCTCTACGCCGTCCTGGCACTGGCGCTGAACTTCCAGCTCGGCAGCGCCAACATCCCCAACTTCGCCACCGGCGCCTCCTACGGGATCGGAGCCTATACCTCGGCACTGCTGGCGATCCATTTCGGCATTTCCTTCTGGTGGACCCTGCCTGCGTCGGCCGTGGTCGCCACCATTTTCGGCTTCCTGCTCGGCTTTCCGTCGATGCGCACCAAGGACAGCTATCTCGCGCTCGTGACGATCGCCTTTGCCATCGTCGTCCACCAGCTGCTGAACAATTTTACCTGGACGGGTGGCGCCAACGGTCTTGTCGGCATCCCGGCTCCGACCCTCTTCGGCCATTCCTTCGCCCGGCCGATCGAGGTCTTCGGCTTCCGCCTGCCCAGCCAGGCGAACTTCTACTATCTGTCGGCCGCCCTTGTCGGTCTGTCGATCGTCGCCGCCAAGCGGCTGCACGACAGCCGCGTGGGCCTCGCCTGGAACGCATTGCGCGCCGATCCGCTGGCGGCGCGTTGCCAGGGCATCGACATCGTGCGCTACAAGATGCTGGCGTTCGGCGTCGACGCCTTCCTCGCAGCCTTCGCCGGCACGATCTATGCCTTCTACGTCAGCTACATCTCGCCCGACAATTTCACCTTCCTCGTCTCGGTAACGATCATGACCATGGTCATCGTCGGCGGCATGGACAACACGCTCGGCGTCATCATCGGGGCGTTCCTCCTGACGATGCTGCCTGAGAAGCTTCGCATCTTCTCCGACTACCGGCTCCTGTTCGTCGGGATCGTCGTCATCCTGTTCCTCATCCTGCGTCCGCAGGGCCTGTTCCCGCAGCGCGCCCGCAACTACGGAGCCCATCAATGAACCGCCCGCTCCTTGATGTCCGCGATCTGTCGATCCGGTTTGGTGGCCTCGTCGCCGTGGCGGACGTCAACCTCAAACTGAACGCGTCCGAAATCGTCTGCATCATCGGTCCCAATGGCGCCGGCAAGTCTACGCTGTTCAACCTGATCTCGGGCATCTATCGCCCGACGCAGGGAAGCGTGACCCTCGATGGACAGGAGATCACCGGCTGGCCCGCCCACCGCATTGCGGCGGCGGGTATCGCCCGAACCTTCCAGTCCAGCCGCCTCTTCAATGATCTGACCTTGCTCGACAACGTGCTCATTGGCATGCACACGCGCACCAGCGCCGGGGTGTTGCAGGCGCTGCTGCTACCCGGCAAGGCTCGCGCCGAACTGGAAGCGGCAGCCGAGCGGGCCGGCGAACTGATCCGCTCGGTCTCGCCGCATCTCTACCCGCGGCGGCACACGCTTGCCGGCGCCCTGCCGCAAGCCGACCGCCGGCGGCTGGAAATCGCCCGCGCGCTCGCGTCCGAGCCGAAGGTCATCATGCTGGACGAACCCTCCTCCGGCATGGACGATCGCGATACCGATGCGCTGGTCGCCGATGTGCGCCGGGTGATGTCCGAGCGGCCAGGCATGTCGTTCCTGATCATCGAGCACGACATGCGGCTGGTCGCCACCTTGCCCAACCGCGTCGCCGTGATCGATTATGGTCGGAAGATTGCCGACGGCGATTTCAGCGAGGTGCGGCTCATGCCGCGCGTACAGGAAGCCTATCTTGGACAAAAGGCGGCACAACATGCTTGAGATGAATTCCGTCAGTACCAGTTACGGCCCGGTGCCGATGCTCCGGGACGTATCGCTGCGCGTCGGCCCCGGAGAAATGGTCTGTCTGCTCGGTCCCAACGGGGCGGGAAAAAGCACGACCTTCAACGCCATCTGCGGCCTGCTGCGCAGCGACACCGGCACCATCCGCATTGCCGGAATGGACGTGAAGGAGAGCGGCACCGAACGGCTCGCCAGTCTCGGCGCCGGCTTCGTCCCCGAGGGAAGGCGGCTCTTCCCCACGCTGACGGTGCGCGAAAACCTGCGCCTGGCCTTCGACGCCGCGTGCAACCCGGCGCTGGATTTCAAGGCACAGATCGATCGCATGGCCGATCTGTTCCCACGGATCCGCGAGAGACTGGGACAGAAGGCGGGTACCATGTCAGGGGGCGAGCAGGCCATGGTAGCGCTCGCCCGCGCGCTGATCGGGAATCCGGCGCTCGTGGTGATGGACGAGCCGTCGCTCGGCCTGTCGCCGAAACTCATCGACGAGTATTTTCAGATCGTTGCGCGGATCCGCGACGAGGGCAAGGCCGTGTTGCTCATCGAGCAGAATGCAGAGACCGCATTGTCGATCGCCGAGCGCGGCTATCTGCTGATCCGGGGCCAGATCGTCCTCAGCGGCCCCAGTGCCGACCTCCTGAAGGACGACACGATCCGTCATCTTTATCTCTGAACGGCAGCCACTGCGAAACGCACCTGAAGCTGGCTTTATATGGCCAGCTTCGTCTTTGCTTTTGGCGGCGGATGCTACGAGTGTTGGCAAGTCGGCCGTGCGGCAACCATCCAGGACCAAAATTACGTTTTTTCCTAATCACTGAGCCAGAAAAGACTATTTCGCTGAAGCCATGTCCCACGATAAATCTGCCGCACGGATCTGATTGAACGGGAAACCGACCATCTCCATCAACGAAAATACACTTTCGAGAAACGGGAGACTTCCTTGACAGCGACAATGCAGCCAATGCGAGTAGAAGTGGACTCAATCGGTTCGGTGGCGATCCCGGCTGAAGCGTACTACGGGCCACAGACAGCTCGGGGCATCGACAACTTCCCGATATCAGGCATCCCGATCAGCCACTTCCCGATCCTCATCAAGTCGCTGGCCTATGTCAAGATGGCTGCGGCGCGTGCCAATGTCAGGCTCGGCGACCTGGACCCCGGGAAGGGCGAGTTGATCTGCTGCGTCTGCGAGGAGATCATCGCCGGCCAGCATCTCGGCGCGTTCCCGCTCGACGTTTTCCAAGGGGGCGCCGGCACCTCCACGAACATGAACATCAACGAGGTCATCGCCAATCGCGGCCTCGAGATTCTCGGGCTGCCCCGAGGCAGCTATGACGCGTTGCATCCCAACAACGACGTCAATCTCTCGCAGTCGACGAACGACGTGTATCCGACAGCCATCCGCCTCGCCATCCTGCTCTCGCAGGAGAAACTGCGCGAAGCGCTGGACTTGCTTGCATGCGCGTTCGCGGTAAAGGCAGACAGCTTTAGCGACGTCATGAAGCTCGGTCGCACCCAGTTGCAGGATGCGGTACCTATGACACTGGGACAGGAATTCGGTGCATTTGCCACCACTATGCGCGAGGACGTTGCCCGGCTCAACGAAATCACATCGCTTTTTCGCGAGATAAATCTTGGCGGAACCGCCATCGGAACCGGGATCAACACGAGCTCGGACTATCAGGCTGCGGTTGTCGATGAACTGAGGTCCATTACAGGGCTTCCGCTCGTGTCGGCCGGAAATTTGATCGAAGCATGCTGGGACACCGGTGCCTTCGTTCTGTTTTCGGGAATGCTGAAGAGAACAGCGACGAAGCTTTCCAAGATCTGCAACGACCTTCGACTTCTCTCCAGCGGACCGCGCGGCGGCTTCAACGAGATCAACCTGCCCGCCCTGCAGCCCGGCTCATCCATCATGCCCGGCAAGATCAATCCGGTCGTTCCCGAGGTCGTGAACCAGGTCGCCTTCCAGATCATCGGCTATGACCTGACGGTCACACTGGCCTCCGAGGCCGGTCAGCTGCAATTGAACGTCATGGAGCCGGTCATTGTCTACAATGTGCTTCATTCGATCGAGCTGCTGACGAACGCGGTCGATACGCTGCGCACGAAGTGCGTCAGCGGAATAACCGCAAACCCCGAGTACTGCCGCAAGCACCTCGAGGCGAGCACCGCCGTCGCCACGGCGCTGACCCCGGCCATCGGCTACGAGCGTGCCGCTGACCTCGCCAAGGAAGTCTTGGCGACAGGCAAGACCATCGGCGAGATACTTGCGCTGCAGGCCGATCTGCCGGAGGCACTCATCGCGCAAACGGCGGACTTGCAAGCATTGGTAAGACCGGCTCGCGCCACGACCGCACCGTAATATTCAATAGTTGTTCCCGCGGGGCCTGCCACTGGGGCCCTGCAAAGAGTTGTCGTTTGGTTTCGATCCCGTTCAAGAATTGCCAATTGCGCAATTTGTGCGCCACGGGGCGGGATTGGAAAACCTTGGAACGTCGCCGCCGTGCCACATGTGGCGTGTGCAGAGAAGGGATATCCTTTGGCTTCCGGGCTTCATCTGCACCGCTGCTTTGGTCTACAGCTGCATGGTCACGTCGCTGAACAGCGCGCGATCGAGCTCTCGGCTGGTCAGCGCGCAGGCTTGCCGTCGATCTGACGCAGGCCGTCGTGGCCGGCTATGCACTTGGCCGGGGCGACCAGGGATTCATGATCCCTGGGGCACAGCAGTCCGCTGCCGCTTGCACACACAATGTATCCCGTAGAAGCCCAAACAGGATACACCGCCGACGATTTCTTTGTCATGCTTCGTTGGAAATGATAGACGGCAATCGAGTATTGACGGCTACTTCACACCAACTATTCGCAGGCTAGCACCTGCTTCACGAGCGTTTCGCGTGCGTGAGGTGAACGAGATTGCATCCATGAATGTCAGGTAATTGACATCAAAATCGTATACGTTATAAACCTGACAACGAACCCCAGCGGGGCGGGCTTGCGAGGAGTGTGAGCCTGAGGAGGGATGTCGATGGCAGGCAATAGGTGGCTGAGCGCCCGCGATTGCGGACGAATTTGCGTGCGCAAGGGAGCGGCCTGATGCGGGACCCGTCCTTCCTGGAGCTCATCGGCTTCGGCCCGGAGGGCTGGGGTGCCGCCTTGATGATGGCGACCGGCATGACGCTGGCCGTCGCCATGGGCGGCTTTGCGGCGGGCTCGATCATCGGTGCGGGCGTTGCCGGGGCAAAGCTGTCCCGCAACGCCGCTCTGCGTGCTTTCGGTGACGGTTACACGACGGTGCTGCGCGGCATTCCCGACCTGCTCGTCATCTATCTCTTCTATTTCGGCGGCAGCGCTGCGCTCGGTGTCGTGGGGCAGCTCTTCGGTGCGGACGGTTTTATCGGCATGCCGGCATTCCTCACGGGCGTTCTCGCGATCGGCGTCGTTTCCGGCGCCTACCAGGCGGAGGTTTTTCGCGGGGCATTCAACACCATCAGTCGCGGCGAGCTGGAGGCCGCCCGCTCCGTCGGCATGAGAACAGGGCTGCGGCTGCGCCGCATCATCGTGCCGCAGGTGCTGCGCTACGCCATTCCGGGGCTGGGCAACACCTGGCAGCTCGTGCTGAAGGAATCGGCGCTGATCTCCGTCACCGGGC
This sequence comes from Mycoplana ramosa, assembly GCF_041930185.1. Classification (NCBI taxonomy): domain Bacteria; kingdom Pseudomonadati; phylum Pseudomonadota; class Alphaproteobacteria; order Hyphomicrobiales; family Rhizobiaceae; genus Mycoplana; species Mycoplana ramosa. The sequence continues at coordinate 66,315 of NZ_JBHEEW010000002.1, forward strand.
TCGTGGAACTGCTGCGCCAGTCGCAGATCGCTGCCGGCTCGACCCGCCGGCCCTTCGATTTCTTCATCGCGGCCGCGATCCTCTACCTGGTGATCACCGCCGTCTCCTCCTGCCTCTTCCGCCACGCGGAAGTCCGCGCGTTGCGCGGCGTCAGGAGGGCGTGATGGATTTCGCCTTCCTCTGGGGAACCCTCGTCAATCTCCTCTCCGGCGTGCCACTGACGCTCAATCTGGCGCTTGTGTCCACGGGGCTCGGCGCGCTGCTTGCGGTGCTGCTGACGCTGATGCGCCTGTCGCCGTGGCAGCCGGTCGGCTGGGTCGCGCGGTTCTATGTCTTCGTGTTCCGCGGCACGCCGCTGCTCGTGCAGATGTTCGTGATCTACTATGGCCTCGGCCAGTTCCGCCCCACGCTGCAGGCCTGGGGGCTGTGGGCCTTCTTTCGCGAGCCCTACTGGTGCGCGATCTTCGCGCTCAGCCTCAACACCGCCGCTTATGCCTCCGAAATCCTGCGCGGCGGCCTGCAGGCCGTGCCCCACCAGCAGGTCGAGGCGGCGCGGGCCAGCGGCATGTGGGGTTACCTGCTCTATCGCCGCATCATCTTCCCGATCGCTATCCGACAGGCGCTCCCGGCCTATGGAAGCGAGATCATCCTGATGGTCAAGGCGACCTCGCTCGCCTCCGTCATTACCATGCTGGAGGTGACAGGTCTTGCCGCCAAGCTCATCTCCCAGTCATACCGGGCCGTGGAAGTCTTCGTCGTCGCAGGTCTCATCTACCTCGCGCTCAACTTCGCCATCACCCGCCTGATCGCGCTCATCGAATGGTGGCTGTCGCCCCACCTGCGCGCCGCCCCAACCGTGTCCTCGAGAGCTGCGTTGCACCATGCTTGATCCTGCGCCCCTCACCGCCGCCACCACGCCGGCCGTCTCCGTCCGCAACCTGCGCAAGAGTTTTGGCGCATTCGAAGTGCTGAAGGGCATTTCCTTCGACGCTCGGGAGGGCGAGGTCATTTCCGTGCTCGGCTCGTCCGGTTCGGGCAAGTCGACCATGCTGCGCTGCATCAACATGCTGGAGGTGCCGAGCGAGGGCGAGATCCGCATCGCCGGCGAGGCGATCCGGTTGAAGGACGGCCGCCATGGTCGCCAGCCCGCCGATCCGCGGCAGCTGAGCCGACTTTGCACGAACGTCGCCATGGTGTTCCAGAGCTTCAACCTCTGGTCGCACATGACGATCCTCGAAAACGTCATGGAAGCGCCGGTCCATGTGCAGAAGCGGCCGAAGGCGGAATGCCGCGAGGAAGCAGTGGAGCTGCTCGCCAAGGTCGGGATCGCCGACAAACGCGACTTCTACCCTACCCATCTGTCCGGCGGCCAGCAGCAGCGCGCGGCGATCGCCCGGGCGCTCGCCATGAGGCCGAAGGTCATGCTGTTCGACGAGCCGACCTCGGCGCTCGATCCGGAACTGGTCGGCGAGGTGCTGCGGGTGATGCGGGCGCTGGCCGACGAGGGGCGCACCATGCTCGTCGTCACCCACGAGATGGCCTTTGCCCGCGACGTCTCCAACCGCGTCATGTTTCTGCACCAGGGTTTGGTCGAGGAGGACGGCGATCCGGCCGATGTCTTCACCTCGCCGCGCTCCGAGCGCTTCCGCAGGTTCATCTCCTCCCATGGCTAGAGCAATTCCAGCAAAAGTGCGCGGCAGTCTGGCCACCGGAGCTGCGCAAAAGCAAAGAGACAGAGTCTCGTCGCGACTGGAGAAAAAGCGAAAACGCTCCAATGCAGGGCAGGCGGCGGCGCCGCTATTTTTGGCCTCGGCTATAGCCGACAAAGCTGTCGTAGAGGCTGGCGACACTGTTCAGCCGCTCCTCGACGGAAGGACCCCGGTGGGCGAAGACGCTGTTGAGCAGCAGCTGCATCAGCGTCCACATGCCGGAGGTCGCGTCCCAGAAGAGATTGAGGTCCGTCGGCACGGCGAAGACCTCGTCGCCGTAGCTTGTCGCCCAGTCGCAATACAGGTCGGTGACGATCGTGATCGGCATACCGCGCTCGGCTGCCTTGGCGGCCAGCAACTGGGACTGATGGGAATAGCGCCGGGCATCGATCAGCACCAGCGTGCAGCCGGCCGGATCCGTCAGCAGCACCTCGGCGAAGTTGCCGCCGGCGATGTCCACCAGTTGCACCTCGTCGCGCAGGTAGCGCAGCATGTGCGCAAAGGCCTCGGCGAGACCTCGTTCGGTCTGGAAACCGGCGATGAATACCCGGTCGGCCGCCGCGATGCGTTTGGCCGCCCGGTTCCAAGCCTCCGTATGGGCGTACTCGTAGACGCGCACAACCGAAGCGACAGCAAGCTCCAGGCTGCGGGCAAGGGCGGCGTCGGTGGCGCTCTTCTGCTGCAAGTCGCGCAGCCGGTCGCCGAGCAGCCAAGGGCTGTCGCTGATGTCGTCCTTCAGCCGCTCCTTGAGGTCCTTGAACCCCGCATAGCCGATCGAGCGGCAGAAGCGGCCGACGGTCAGCTCGCTGACGCCCACCTTGTCGGCGACGCTGCGCGAGGTCTCGAAGGGCAGGTCGCTGATATTGGCCAGCATGAAGTTCGCCACTGCCTTGCCCGAGGCCGACGCCTCCGTGAGCGCGGTGGTGAGCCGCTGCCGCACCGAGCTGCTGTCCATCCAGTTCTCGTTTCGCATGTCGCGTCCGTCCGCCCTTTGTCCCCGCTTTTTCCCCGAATAGCACGGCGCCCGGTAGGCTTGCAGCACGGCCTGCGGCCTTCGGAGGAGGTCGGAGATGTTATATCGCTGACCACAAGTTATACCAAGTCAGAAAAATAACATTCCCTCCTCCCCAGAACGGATTGCTGCCATGACCCCGATAGTTCGCCCCGACAAAGATGTGCTCGTACTTGGAGCAGGCATCATTGGTGTTTGCGTGGCACTGCATCTGCAAAGGCGCGGCAAGTCCGTGCTGCTTGTCGATCGCCGCGCGCCGGGCGAGGAGACGAGCTACGGCAATGCCGGTCTAATCGAGCGGGCGAGCGTCATTCCCTACGGTTTTCCGCGCCACATCCCGACCCTACTGAAATATGCGACGAACCGCTCCGCCGACGTCCGGTTCCGCTGGACGTACCTGCCGAAGCTGCTGCCCTGGATCGCCCGCTTCTTTATCGAATCCTCCAGCCGTCGGTTGCGCCGGGCGGCGATGGACATGCTGCCGCTGATCGAGCGCTCAGTCACCGAGCATACGGACCTGATGGCCGAGGCGGGCATCCTGGACCGCGCCCGCCGCACCGGCTGGATAGAGGCCTACCGAACCGCAAAAGCCTTCGCCGCCGCAAGGACCGCCGCCAACGCGCTGGACGAGTTCGGTGTCCGGTATGATTTTCTCGGCCCGCAGGAATTGCAGGCGCGCGAGCCGCATCTGGCCGGGGGCTTCGCCGGCGCGGTGCACTGGCTCGATCCTGCGACGGTCGCCGATCCCGGCGGACTGGTGAAGGATTATGCCAGCCTCTTCCTGCGCAAGGGCGGCGAGATTGTTAAGGCCGACGCATCAACCCTTGCGGCAGGCGAGGGCGGCTGGAGCATCCGCACGCAGGGCGGTGAGGTGTGCGCCCGCGAGGCTGTGGTGGCGCTCGGCCCCTGGTCGGATGCGGTCTATCGCCGGCTTGGCTATCGTATCCCGCTCGCCGTCAAGCGCGGCTACCATGTGCATATCGAGCCGGCTGGCGATGCCGTGCTCAATCATCCCGTCGTCGATGTCGAACGCGGCTACCTGCTGGCGCCGATGACGAAGGGCATCCGCCTCACCACCGGCATCGAGTTCGCCGGGCGCGACGAGACCCCGACACCCGTCCAGGTCGACCAGACCGAGCCCCATGCCCGCCGGATCTTCCCGCTCGGCCGGCGCGTCGAGCCCACACCGTGGATGGGCGCGCGGCCCTGCCTGCCCGATATGCGCCCGATCATCGGCCCAGCTCCGCGCCACAAGGGTCTGTGGTTTGCCTTCGGACACAATCACCATGGTCTGACGCTCGGTCCGGCCACCGGTCGGCTCCTGGCGGAAATGATGACGGGCGAACAGCCCTTCACAGACCCGGCGCCCTACGCAATGAGCCGGTTCGGCTGACTTATTGGAAATTTGGAGACAGCAATGCGGGAAGACTTCGTTCTCATCAATGTGCGGCCGAATGGCGAGGCGGCGAAGGACATCGTCGTCCGGGAAGGGCGTTTTGCCGAGATCCTCGCGCACGGTTCCCGCAGCTTCGACGGGATGCGTGTGGTGGATGGCGAAGGGCTCCTGCTGCTGCCGGGTCTCGTCGACGCCCATACCCATCTCGACAAGACCCTGCTCGGAATGCCCTGGTATCGCAACGATGTCGGGCCCGAGTTGATCGACCTCATCGAGAACGAGCGCCGCATGAAGCGTGAACTCGGCATCGATCCCGAACGCCAGTCAGCAGCCCAGATCGAGCGCTCCGTCGCAAACGGCACAACCCATATCCGCACCCATGTCGATATCGACACGGAATACGGCCTTGCCGGTCTCGAGGGTGTGCTGGCCTCGCGCGAGCGCTATCGCGATATCGTCGACATCGAGGTCGTCGCCTTCCCGCAGAGCGGCATGCTGATCCGCCCCGGGACCGTGGAATTGATGGACCGGGCGATGCGCGAGGGGGCGGATGTGGTCGGCGGGCTTGACCCGTCCGGCGTCGACCACGACCCGAAGGGTCATCTCGACACGGTCTTCGCTCTTGCCGAACGCTACGGCAAGCCGGTCGACATCCACCTGCACGAGCCGGATTCCCTCGGCGTCTTCGCAATCGAGCTGATCGTGGAGCGCACCAAGGCGCTGGGCATGGAAAACCGGGTGACAGTCAGCCACGGCTTCTGCCTAGGCATGCTCGCCGACAAGCCGTTGGCAAGGGTCGGCGGCATGATGGCGAAGGCCGGGGTACACCTGATGACCAAGGGCGGGGCGGCAAGTCCGCGTCCGCCGGTGCTAGACCTCACCGAGATGGGCGTCCGCATCTGCTCGGGCAGCGACGGCGTGCGTGACACCTGGCAGCCCTTCGGCAACGCCGACATGCTCGACCGTGCGGCAATCGTCTCGCAACGCAACGATTTCATCAACGACGTCCACATCGAACTGGCTCTCCGCCTCTGCACCTACGGCGGAGCCACGATGATGGCCATAGAAGGATACGGCCTGGAGCCCGGCTGCGATGCGAGCTTCGTGCTCGTGCGCGCCGAGACGCCCGCCGATGCCGTGGCATCCCGTCCGCTTCGCCGGGCGGTCTACCGGAAAGGTATTCCAGTTGTCCGTGACGGCGTGCTCGTCGCCGCCTGAGGCAAAGGGTGAAGGTTTTCGAACATTGGCTAGGAGGAGTTGCCACTATGTTGAAGTCGCTTGGTAATACAGTCATCGCCCTCGGAGTGATCCTCGGCGCATCCGCGGTAAAGGCCGAGGAGCGCACGATCACGATCGCGACCGAAGGCGCCTATGCGCCCTGGAACTTCACGGAGGCCGGCGGCAAGCTGGCGGGCTACGAGATCGACATGCTGGAGGACCTCTGTCCGCGCATGAAGGTCAAGTGCGAGATCGTCGTGCAGGATTGGGATGGTCTGATCCCTGCATTGAACGCCGGCAAGTTCGACGCCATCGTCGCCGGCATGCTGCAGACCGAGGAACGTGAAAAGGTCATCGCCTTCTCGCGCAACTACGGCACCGGCTCGGCGGCGTTTCTTGTGCGCAAGGATTCGCCGCTCGCCAACATGCCGGTCGGCAAGCAGGTCGACATGGGCAAGGACAAGGAAGCGGCGAAAGCGGCAGCCGCCGAGATGCTGCCCTTCATGGAGGGCACCGTGATCGGCGGCCAGGGCTCGACGACGGCCGCACAAATCATGAGCGAGCTGTTTCCCGGCATCGAACTGCGCGAGTACAAGTCGACCGAGCAACACGACCTCGACCTCGAAGCCGGCCGCATCGACGGCGTGATGGCCTCGCCCGTTGCGCTCGACCGTGCGCGGGAAAAGATCGGCGCCGATCAGGTGGTGTTTGCCGGCACCGAATTCACCGGCGGCCCGCTTGGTGGCGGCCAGTCAGTCGGGCTGCGCAAGGCTGATACCGAGCTGAAGGCGATGTTCGACCAGGCGATCAATGCGGCGATCGCCGACGGAACCCTATCGCGCCTCGCAATCAAGTGGTTCAAGCGGGATATCTCGCCGAAGCAGTGAACCGGAACCATCCGGCCTGAGCCTTGCAGGTTTTCGAGGCCGCACCCGCGTGCGGCTTCGGTATGATCGAATCAAGATTGGGATGCACCATGACGACACTACCGCCTTCCGGCCGCATCGCCGGCCCTGTCCTTCTCACCGCCCGCTGGGTCGTTGGCCACAGCGGCGGCCGGCACGTGATCTATGACGATGGCGTCGTCGTCTTCGAGGGCGACAAGATCGTCTTTGTCGGGCACGACTATGCCGGCGAGGTCGCCGAGCGCATCGATTACGGCAATGCCATTCTCTCGCCGGGCTTCGTCGATCTCGACGCGCTCTCCGACCTCGACACGACGGTTCTCGCCTTCGACAACCAGCCGTCCTGGAAGAAGGGCCGGGTCTGGCCGAAGAGCTACATGGACCGCGCCTATGAAATGTATACGCAGGAAGAGCTCGCCTTCCAGAAGCGCTACGCCTTCGCCCAGCTCATCCGCAACGGCGTGACGACCGCGCTGCCGATAGCCTCTCTTTTCTATCGGGAATGGGGCGAGACCGTCGCGGAATTCTCCGCCGCCGCCGATGCCGCGCATGAGCTTGGGCTGCGCGTCTATCTCGGCCCGGCCTATCGCACCGGCAACAGCTATGTCGATGATAACGGCAAGATCGCCTTCTTCTACGACGAGGAACGCGGCTTCAAGAGTTTCGCCGAGTCGCTTGCCTTCGCCGAACGCATCGAGGGGCTCGCCTCGCCGCTGGTGCGCGCCATGCTGGCGCCCGACCGCCTTGAAACCAACACGCCCGAAATGCTGCGCCGCACGGCGGACGCCGGCCGCGACCTGGACATTCCGATCCGCCAGCATTGCTGCCAGTCGGAGCTGGAATTCAACCGCATCACCAGCGCCTATGGCATGACGCCGCTCGAGTGGCTCGATTCGCTCGGCGTGCTCAACAAGCGCATGCTGTTGCCGCACGGGGAATATGTCGCCGGCACGCGCAATGTCGAGCGCCCCGGCCGCGACCTCGACATCCTGAAGAATTCCGGCGCGACGCTGGTGCATTGCCCGATCGTCTCGGGCCGCCACGGCGGCTTCATGGACAGCTTCTCGAAGTTCCGCGCCATGGGCGTGCGCATCGGCCTCGGCACCGACACCTGGCCCTGCGATTTCATCCAGAACATGCAGGTCGGCATGCTGCTCTCGCGCGTGATAGACGGGTCGATCGACAGTGTGCGCTCGGAGCACTATTTCGACGCCGCGACGCTCGGCGGTGCGGATGCCCTGAGACGGCCCGATCTCGGCCGCCTGCAGGCCGGCGCCAAGGCCGATATCATCGCGATCGACATGGGCCATGACCGTATCGGCCATGTCATCGACCCCATCCAGACCTTGATGATGAGCAGCTCCGGCCGCGATGTCACGAATGTCATCATCGACGGCCGCTTCGTCATGGTCGACGGCATAATCCCGGGCTTCGACGCCAAGGCGGAGCAGGAGAGGGCGCAGCGCCAGTTCGACGGCCTGGTTGCCCGCTATCCGGAGCGGACCTATGGTCACCCGCCGGTCGAGGACATCTTTTCCTCCAGCTATCCGCGCCATCGTCACGCGGATTGAAACCAGCGCCCTGTTTGAGGGGGCGCCAGAGCCTGCGCCGCATCCGCGACCTTCCGGCTGTGGAGAACGCGCTGGCTCCGGCCCGCCGCGACGAGACGCGGCCCCGTCCACAGCGAGTAATCCCGACGGGTCTGGCTGCTGTTTTCGGTGGCCGCCTTCCAGTGCGCAATCGTTGGAAGGCGGTCTAATCAGACATCAAATTCCCTGTCTTTCGGGCGACGGCGGCTCGAAGGACATCTGCATCGCCCGTGGATAATGCGCGGGATCGAAGCGCAGGTAGAGGAACAAGACGCCGGCAATACAGATGAGATGCATCATCCAGCCCGCGGCGAAGCTGCCGCTGATGCCATGCAGGAAAGCCGTGGCGAAGGGTCCGAGCGAGGCGATCAGGAAACCGCCGCCCTGCATCAACGCCACCAGTACGCCTGCCTCTTCCGGGCGGGGCAGATGATCAAGGGCTGTGACGATTGCCAGCGCGAAGCTGCTGCCGAGACCGGCGCCGCACAAGCCGACCCAGACGATCGGCGCCACCTGTGGCAGAAAGGCCAGGCCTGCGAAACCGGTCGCCTGCATCAACAGGGTCAGGAAGAGAAAGGAGCGGCGGTCGATGTTGCGGCGCGCCAGAATCGGCAGCCCGAGCGCTGCGACCGCCTGGCAGACGGCCATCAGCGCCACCAGGCTGCCGCCGTCGCTGCTGCTCCAGCCGAGTGCCTGATAATAAGGGGCGAGCCAGGCGACGATCGACGAATAGCCGGCATTGACCAGACCGAAAGCGAGGATCAGCGTCCACGTGCGCGGTCGACCCAGCAGCCGGCCGGTCAGCGACCTGGCCGGGCGACGGCTGCGCGTATCCGACAGGATGAAAAATGCCGCGGCGAACGCTACGAGTGCCGGTGCCGCGAGCAAGGCAAGCGCCGCTCGCCAGCCCGCCCCTTGGTTGACCAGCAGCGGCGTCAGCCGGGCTCCCAGGCCTCCGCCGCCCATGAGCATGGCGGAATAGAGCCCCGTGACCAACGGAATGTCGTTCGGAAACTCGGCCTTGATAATGCCGGGGAAGACGGCCTGGATGAACGCGACGCCCGCGCCGCAAAGGGCGGCGGTTATCATCAGCAATGATGCGTCCGTCGCGCCGAGCCGTAGCCCGCACCCCGCCGCGAGCAGCAGCAGCGCCCAGAGAATACCGCGCCGCGTGCCAATCATCGCCTGCAGGACGGGCGACACGAAGGCGCCGATGCCCATCAGCATCATCGGCAGCAACGTCAGCAGCGCAAGGCTGGCATACCCCATGCCCGTATCGGCGACGATCTCCATTAGCACCGGCCCCGGTGCCGTCAGAAACGGACGCAGATTGAGTGCGACCAGCACGACGAGAGCGACCAGCATCCATCGCCGGCCCGATTTAGGCTGGGTGTTTTGCGACATAATCGGCTATTTCCTTTACGTGATCGTCTTCTTGTCGTTGTGTTGGCGAGGGCCTGGGCCAGGCAGCGGCTAACCGCCGGCCGCCTGCAACAGCTCCACCATGGCGTCATAGCCGCGCTGGCGGGCATGCTGGAGCGGTGTCACGCCATCGCCATCGGCCAGCCGGGGATTGGCACCGGCCTCAAGCAGTTGCCTGACGATTTCGACACGGCGCGGACCGCCATCGGCAAGGATGATCGCCTCCAGCAGCGCGGTCCAGCCGAGATTGTTGACGTGATCGACATCCACGCCGGCGGCGATCAGCAGTTCCACGGCTTCGACATGACCGCGTTCTGCGGCGGGAATGAGCGCCGTTCCGCCGTAGCGGTTGGTGCTCTTCAGATCGGCGCCATGGGTGAGCGTCAGCTTCAGGATTTCGATGAGCCCGCGGGCACCGGCATAGAGATAGGCGCTGTCGTTGATATCGTCCTTGGCGTTGACGTCGGCGCCCGCCTCGATCAATGCCGCTGCGGCATCGATCCGGTTTGCGTGGGTGGCGACAAGCAGCGCCGTCCGGCCACGGTCGTCGCGTGCCTCGATGTCCGCCCCTTGCGACAGAAGGGTGCGGATGGCCGCTACGTCATTGCCGGCGGCGGCGCGGTGAAGCTCTTCACGCATGGTCTGGCCAAACGCGCTCACAGGACTGAGCATCAGGATCAAGGACAGAAATGTCATTATTTTCAGTTTGCAAGGAATTGTCGCGTTCCTTTTCTTGTTGCCTAAACGCTGCCGACCCAGAATTCCTGCATGGTCGCGCCGTTACGCTCCCGCTCATTCGATCAGGTCCAGATCGCGGCTATGGCCCCAGAACATGCGCGGCGTCTCAAGCCCATCGCGCAGGTCGAGGCGGTCGATCATCAATTCGGCCTCGCGCTGCGCCGCGTCGAGCACGGCGTCCTGATCGACATACAGCGGATTGCGGTCGCTCAGCAGCACCTTGCCGCCGACGAGGACGGTATGCACGTCGTTGCCGTTGGCGAAATAGGTGACGCGGAACTCCGGCATATGGGCCGGGTAAAGATGCGGCCGGCGCAGGTCGACGAGAATGACGTCGGCCTTCTTGCCCGGCTCCAGCGAACCGATCTCGTGGTCGAGACCGAGAACGCGGGCGGCGTCGATCGTGCACATTTCCAGTGCCTTGCCCGGCGGCAGCCAGCTCGGATCGTGGAAATGGGTGCGGTGGTAATGCATGCATTGCTGCATATGGCGGAACATATCGCCGGAGCGATCCGGCGCGGTCGCATCCGAGCCGATGGCAACCGTCACGCCGGCATCGAGCAGTTCGGTCACCGGGCAGCGGGCGAGGATCGCAGCGACCGCACTCGGATTGTGGACGATACAGGTCCCGGTCTCGGCGCAGATGGCGATTTCGTCCTCGTCGAGCCCGGTGGCATGGGAGAGCAGGGTGCGCGGCCCCAGGATGCCGATGTCGTGGGCGATGCGGACGCTGCCCCTGGTGTGGCCGTCCTGCGTGAAGACCAGACCGCGCTCCTCCGCCAGCCGCTTGACCTTGCGCGACTGGGCGATCGCGTCTTCTGCGCCGGGTGCGTCAAGGTGGGCCTGATGCAGCGTCGGCGTCAGCAGTGCGACATGCAGGCGATCCTCATGGGTGCGGTGCCAGCGGTCGATCAAGGTTCTGCAGGTGGCAAACTGATCGTCGAAGGTGACGGGATAGTCGGTGCGGGCGGAGCCGTTCCAGCTTGCATAGGTCAGGGGATGCGGCGGCCGTGTCGCGCCCACGGCAACGACGGAACGCGTGCCGATGCCGAGCACGCCCTCCATGTGCGCATCGCCGTATTCGGCGCGATCGGTCCGCATGACGGAATCGCCGCCGCCGAGCAGCGAGACCCCGGTGGTAACGCCGAAGCGCAGCCGTTCCAGCGCCGCAAGTTGCGCTTCGGCATACCAGAATTCCGGCGTCGAGCCGACGGTATAGCCGCCCTGGCAGGCGCGATACCACGGGTCGCTCTTGCCGCCGCCCAAGGTCTTGATCAACCCGTGCCCGGCATGGGCATGCGCATCGACGAAGCCGGGCATGATCGCCATGCCGCGCGCGTCGAGCGTCTCGCGGGCCGGATGGTTGCGGGTAACCTCATCCGATGGACCGACGGCGACAATGCGGTCGCCTTCGATCGCCACCGCGCCGTCGGCGATGATCCGGCGCTCGGGGTCGAGGGCAATGACGGTTCCGTTGGTGATCAGCAGGTCAGCCATGGTGTAGCAGACCTTTAGGGGTCGCATCATCGCGCTGGAGAACTCGTTCCAGCGACGGCGCAAGGCGCAGCAGTTCCCGCGTGTATTCGTGCTTCGGCGCGGTGAACAGGGTTTCGGTATCCGCGAGTTCGACGATCTCGCCCGCCTTCATGACGGCGACGCGGTCGCACATCTGCCGGATCACGGCAAGGTCATGGCTGATGAACAGCATGGACAGGCCGGCAAGGTCGCGCAGGTCCTTGAGGAGATTGAGGAGCTGCGCCTGCACCGATACGTCGAGGGCGGAAGTCGGCTCGTCGCAGATCAGCATGGACGGCCGCGGTCCGAGCGACCGGGCGATGGCGATGCGCTGGCGCTGGCCGCCGGAAAAGGCGTGCGCGAAGCGTAGACCCGCATCGCCCGGCAGTCCGACCGCCTCCAGAAGGGTGCGTGCATCCTGCCGCGCCTCGGCAGCATCGGCGGCGAGCTTGTAGAACAGGATCGGCTCGGCGATGGCGGCATTGATGCGCAGTCGCGGATTGAGCGCCGAGTAGGGGTCCTGGAACACCATCTGCAGCGACTGGCGCACCGAGCGGTGGCGCTTGCCCGCCAGAGCATGTCCCTGAAACGCGATCTCGCCCGAACTCTGCGCGACGAGGCCGGCAATTGTGTTGGCCACGGTGGTCTTGCCGCAGCCGGACTCGCCGACGAGACCAAAAATCTCGCCGCGGCGGACGTCGAAGGAGACGCCCTTGACCGCCTTGAACACCGATGCCTTGCGACCGGGGATCAGCGAGCGCCCGCCATATTCGACGCAGAGGTCACTGACGGCGAGCACGACATCGTCGCGGCTGCCCGCCTCGCTCTTCGTGCTGTTGCGGCGGACGGCCGCGCGCGCCTCCAGCGTCACCTGCGTTTCCTCGCTCGGTACCGGCAGACGGTCGAGCCGGGCGTCGATCGGCGGCACGGCGGCAATGAGGGTGCGCGCATAGGGCGCCTTCGGCGCGGTCAGCACCTCGCGCGCCAGCCCGCTTTCCACCACGGCGCCATTCTGCATGATCGTGACGCGGTCGGCGATTTCGGCGACCACGCCCATATTGTGTGTAACGAGCAGCACGCCGACGCCGCGCTGGTCGGCGAGGTCGCGGATCAGCTTGAGGATCTGCGCCTGCACCGAGACGTCGAGCGCCGTCGTCGGTTCGTCGGCGACGATCAGCTGCGGATCGCAGGCAAGAGCCGTCGCAATGACGACGCGCTGGCGCTGGCCACCGGACAACTGGTGCGGATAGCTGCCGAGACGGCGTTCCGGCTCGGGGATGCCGACCGCCTTCATCAGGTCCAGTGCCCGCGCCTTCGCCTCCCTGGATGAGAGCTTCAGGTGGGTGAGCATGCCTTCGCACAGCTGGCTTTCGACGGTGAACAGCGGATTGAGGCTGGTCATCGGATCCTGGAAGATCGCTCCGACGTCACGACCCGGGACGATGCCCTCGGTGCGGCCGGTGCGCAGGTCGATCGGCTTGCCGGCGATTTCGATCGAGCCGGCGACGATCTTGCCGGGGGCCTGCAAGAGGCCCATCAGCGCACTGCCGACCGTGGTCTTGCCGGCGCCGGATTCGCCGACAAGCGCATGGATCTCACCGGGCCGGATGGCCAGGTCGATGTCCTTGACCGCAGTCAGCACATTGCCATTGGCGAGCGGATATTCGACCCGCAGGTTCCTGATGTCGAGGACGGGAGGCTGGGCAATTGTCATCTCAACGCTCCGCCAGCTTGGGGTTGAAGCGATCGCGCAGATAGTCGCCGATGACGTTGACCGCCAACACGAGGACGACCAGAACGGTTGCCGGCATCACCGCGATCCACCAAAGACCGGAGAACAGGAACTGGTTGCCGATGCGGATCAGCGTGCCGAGCGAAGGATAGGTGGGCGGCATTCCGGCTCCGAGGAACGAGAGGGTGGCCTCCGTCAGGATCGCGCCGGCGAGATTGATCGTGGCAATCACCATCACCGAGCTCATGACATTGGGCAGGATATGGCGGCGCATGATGCGCCCCGACGGCAGGCCGATGACCTTGGCGGCACGCACATAGTCGCGCGCCACCTCCACCATGGTCGAGGCGCGCACCGTGCGGGCATATTGCACCCACTCGTTGATCGCGATGGAGAAGATCAGCACCAGCGGCGCCCAGGTGAGCATGGTATCGGCGCTGAGCTGGGCACGGGCGATGCCGCTGATCAGCAGCGCCACGAGAATGGTCGGGAAACTGACGAGAACATCGGCGATGCGCATGACAATACTGTCGACGATGCCGCCGAAGAAACCGGCGACCAGACCGAGCACCACCCCGACCAGTGCCGCAAACAGGACCGCGCCGATGCCGATCAGCACCGAAATGCGAAGGCCGAACAGGATGACCGAGACCAGATCGCGTCCCTGGTTGTCGGTGCCGAGCAGGAAGCGGGGGTCGCCGCCCTCCATGAAGGCCGGCGGTATTTCCATGTCCATCAGCGAATAGGAGGAAACATCGCGCGGGTCCATCGGTGCGATCAGCGGCGCGAAGATCACGAGAACCAGCATGATTGCCAGGACGAGGCCGGCGATCATCACGGAAACCGGAGGGAGCCGATACATCAGGGATTGCCGGGTCATCAATTCGTCCTCAGCCGGGGGTCGATGAAGGTGTAGAGAATGTCGACGATCATGTTGATGAACACGAACAGGAAGCCGACGAACAGCAGGTAGGCCGAGAGAACCGGGATATCCGGGTAGCCGACCGCATTGGTGAACAGCAACCCCATGCCCGGCCACTGGAATACGGTCTCGGTGACGATGGCGAACGCGACGAGCTGGCCGATCTGAAGGCCGGTGACGGTGACGACCGGCATCAGGGCATTGCGCAGCGCCAGCTTGCCGTAAATGTAGGATTTCGGCAAACCGCGCGCGAAGGCAAAGCGGATGTAATCGGAGGAGAGCACGTCGATCATTTCCGAGCGCACCAGCCGCATGATCAGCGTCAGCTGGAACAGTGCCAGCGTGATCGACGGCAGGATCAGCGACTTCAGGCCGGACAGCGTCAGGAAGCCCGTCTGCCACGGACCGAGGTCGACGAGGTCACCGCGGCCTGAGGACGGCAGCCAGCGCAGGTTGACGGCGAACACCAGGATCAGCAGCAGGCCGGTGACGAAGGTCGGCATGGAAATGCCGACCAGTGTTGCCGACTGGGTAAGCCGGGAAAGAAAGGAGTTCGGCTTCAGTGCGGAGAGCACGCCGAGCGGGATGCCAATCGAGAGCGCCAGGACGGTGGCGACGGCGACGAGCTCCAGCGTGGCGGGGAGCCGGCTGAAGAGCAGGGTCACAACCGGCTGCTGGTAGCGGAAGCTCGTGCCGAGATCACCGCCGATCACCCGACCGACGAAATCGAAGAACTGCACCACGAGCGGCTTGTCGAGACCCAGCGTCGCGCGCAGCGCGTCCTTCTCCGCCTGGGTGGCGCCCTCGCGCACCATGGCTGCGACAGGATCGCCAACGAAACGGAACATGACGAACGCGATGGCGGTGACGGCAAGAATTACAAGGATGGCCTGGAGCAACCTGACCGAGAGAAGTCTGATCATTGGAGAGTCCTTGCGAGGGAGCGAAGCAGCCTAAAGGGCGGAAACCCAAGCAGTTTCGCTCCGTGTCCTCTGCGCCGTTGCCGGCATGGGAGGGATCGGGCCGGATTTGTCTTGCGGTCCCGGCCTACTTGCGCCTGCCGGGACCGCACCTCGGGAGGAAAGCCGCCTATCTCTTGACCTGCGCGAACCACGGGCGAACGTACTCGTCCGGGAACTGCGGCATGTCGACCTTGTTGCTCATCGCCCAGGCCACCGGCTGCTGGTGCAGCGGCAGGTAGAGCACCTGGTCACGGGTGATGCGGAAGGCCTGCTTCAGCATGTCGACGCGCTTGGTCTCATCGAGTTCGACAGCAGCCGCATGCGCCAGCCTGTCGATCTCGGGATTGGAGAGCCCGTCGGTATTGCTGCCACCAAAAGTCCCGTCATTGGTGGCCAGCAGCGCCTGCAACACGCTGAAGCCGTCCATCGGCGGCAGAGAGGCCCAGCCGAGAAGGTAGCTGTCAAACTCACCCTTGTCGGTGCGCGGGAAAAAGGTCGTCTTGCTCTCGATACTCAGGCTGGCCTCGACACCGATCTTTGCCCACATGGATGCGACCGCGAGGCAGATCTGTTCGTCGGCGATGTAGCGGTCATTCGAACAGGCAAGCCCCGTCTTGAAACCATCGGGATAGCCGGCTTCGGCCAGCAGCGCCTTGGCCTTGTCGAGATCATAGGGCAACGGCACGTCGATGGATTCGTCGTAGCCAGTCACGGCCGGCGCGACGAGCATGCCGGCCACGCGCGACTTGCCGCGCATCAGCCGCTTCTGGATCGTGTTGACGTCGATGGCGTGCCAGAGGGCCTGACGCACCCTGACGTCGCGTAGCGGATTGGGCTTGCCCGGGGTCGCATGCAGCTCCGGCCGCTGGCTCATGACGAGGAAGATGGTCCGCAGCGACGGATTCTCGACGACCTTCAGACCCTCGGTGGCAGCGATGCGATCGATGTCCTGCAGCGGCACCGGGGCGATCATGTCGACTTCTCCGGAAAGCAGCGCTGCGACGCGGGTGGCGTCTGAAGCGATCGGTCGGAATTCGACCTCGTCCAGATTATGCTGCGGCTTGTCCCACCAGTCCTTGTTCACCTCGAAAACCGAGCGGGAATCCGGCTCGTAGCTCTTGAGCTTGAAGGCGCCGGTGCCGTTGGCGTGGTTGGCCGCATAGGTGACGACGCCGGTCGATGCGTTGCCCGGCTTTAGCGCGTCGTGCTCCTCCATCCATGGCTTGCTCATCATGTAGATGGCGGCGAGATCGTTGAGGAGCAGCGGATAGGGGCCACGCAGGATAAGATCGACGGTATACTCGTCAATCTTTTCGGCACCGATGACGGCGGATAGGTTTTCGCGGTTGCGCGCACCGGGATCGATCTGGCGCTGGATCGTGGCCACCACGTCGTCGGCGTTGAAGGGCTGCCCCTCGTGAAACTTCACGCCCTGGCGCAGCTTGAAGCGCCAGCGGGTCGGCTCGATGATTTCCCAGGAAGTGGCAAGCGCCGGCTCCAGCACCAGATCCTTGTTGCGGCGAACCAACGGGTCAAAAACCATATGCTGGACGCTCTGGGTAAAGCTGTCGACCTGCGCGTTGGGGTCATAGGAGATGACGTCGCCGGACGAGGCCCACCGCAGCGTCTCGGCGGCGCCTGGCGTTGCGAGAGGGAAGAGGATGGCAAGCCCGGCTAAAAGGGTCCTGATAGAGGTGTTCACAGCATGCTCCCATTTTTGAAGTATACGCGTTTATGACCTTGTTGGATACTTATTGTTCCCGTATTTAATGTACATGTGATGTGCACAATAGCAAGCCAGCAAAAGTGGTATTTGATGGTGCGCATCAGACACCGCGTCACGAGCAATTGAAGGGGAGAATCGATGGCGACGTCCTTGCTGGTTGAAAACGGCGTGATCCTGACGATGGACGGAGATCGGCGCATTATCGACGGCGGTCATGTGCTGGTCGAAGACGGGCGCATCGCAGCGATCGGCGTTGGAGACTTTCCCGAACAGACCCATGCGGAAAGAATCGATGCTTCAGGCATGGTTGTCATGCCGGGCCTCATCGACACGCACGCACATGCAGGCCACATGCTCACCAAGGGACTGGGCAGCGAAACCGAGGACTGGATGAGCGTCACCGGCCGCATCTATGCTCAGGCAACCGATCCGGAATTCTGGGCGGCCGAGGCGGCGCTATCGGCGGCAGAGCGAATCCGCTGCGGCACCACCACCGCGGCGCTGCTGTTCGGTGGCGGTCCGGACATCATGCGCAGCGAGGCGCCGGATGCCGCCGAGGCGCATCTCGATGCCATCGCGGCCATGGGGGTGCGTGAGGTTCTTGCCCTCGGTCCGAACCGGCCGGGGCACAACCATGTGTATCGGCAGTATGCGCCGGATTCCTGTCGCGACGTCACCATCGCGCCCAACCAGCAGCTCGACGTCGCCGCCCAACTTGTCGATGCATGGGCGGGGCGCGACGACCGGCTGCGGGTTGTGTTCTCCTTGCCGGTGTTCGATGCCAACGAGCTTGAAGATGAAGCGGTATACAGCATAGCGCGCAGGACGCGCGACCTGGCCAGGGAGAGGGGCATGCTCCTCGTCCAGGACGGCCATCGCGACGGATCCATCGCCGTCAACGATGCGCGGCTCGGCCTGTTCGACGACCGCTCGCTGCTCGCCCATTGCATCGACCTGACGGACGCGGACCGGGCGGTGCTGAAGCGCACCGGCGCCAAGGTGGCGCACAATCCAAGCGCCCTGATGTCGGTCTATGGCCGTTGCCCGGCGCCCGAATTGATGGAGGACGGCGTGACCGTCTCGTTGGGCACCGATGCCGCAGCGCCCGACCGCTCCTTCGACATGTTCCGCAACATGTTTCAGGCGCATCGCTACCACGCCCGCCACTTCGGCGACGACGCCGTGCTGCCACCGCTCCGGCTGCTGGAGATGGCGACGATCGAAGGGGCGCGGGCCCTGTCGATGGAGCACGAGATCGGCTCGCTCGAAGTCGGCAAGCGCGCCGATTTCCTCCTGATCAACATGCGCCAGCCGCATCTTTGGCCGCCGCACGATCCAGTGCAACGCCTTGCGCGCTTCGCCAATGGCGCGGACGTGGACACGACCGTTGTCGGCGGACGTGTGCTGATGCGCGGGCGACACCTCATCGGTCACGACATCGACGCGATCCTCGCTCGCGCGGAACGGGCGTTCCGGCTGGCGATGCAGCGGGCTGGGTTGGCCTGATGTCTTTGCCCAACACCAAACAGGCTTGAGGATCCTCGATGATGGCAGATCTGCTCATCCGCAATGCCCGCCCGTTCGGGGGGCCACCGGTGGACCTTTTCATCCGTGACGGCCGATTCGTCGCCGTCACCGAGGCCCGTTCGGCGATCGAGGTCGATGCAGCCGGGCAGATCGCCTTGCCGGGGCTCGTCGAGGCGCATACCCATCTCGACAAGACCCTTGTCGGCATGGACTGGTTTGAGAACCGTGTTGGCCCAAGCCGCAGCGACCGGATTCTGGCCGACCGCAAGGCCAAGCGCGAACTTGGCATCGACGCACGCCGGCAATCGGCGCGCCAAATCATGCAGACACTCCCCTATGGCGTTCTGAACATTCGCAGCCACGTCGATGTCGACACCGAGATCGGCCTTGCCAACATCGAAGGCGTGCTCCAGACCCGCGAGGCGCTTCGCGACTTGGTCGACGTGCAGGTCGTCGCTTTTCCGCAGAGCGGCATGCTGCAGCGGCACGGTACGCTCGAACTGATGGAAGCAGCCTTGCGGGCGGGAGCCGATATCGTCGGCGGCATCGACCCCGCCAGCATCGAACGCGATCCGGTGCGTCACCTCGATGTGATCTTCGCGCTTGCGGATCGCCATGGGAAACCGGTCGACATCCATCTGCATGAACCCGGCGACCTGGGTGCCTTCTGTCTCGAACTCATCCTCGAGCGCGTCCGCGCCCTGTCGCTGCAGGGACGGGTGATGGTCAGCCATGGCTATTGTCTCGGGATGGTCGATCCCGCGCGGCAGCACGCGCTGATCGAGGCGCTGGCGGCGGAACGAATCGCGGTGATGACCGTCGGCAGTCCTTCCGCTCCGGCCCTGCCGCTGCGCCTGATGCGTGAAAGCGGTCTGGTCGTTGCCTCCGGCTCCGACGGCATTCAGGGCACCTGGGAGCCGTGGGGGAACGGCGACATGCTGGAGCGGGCGAAATTTCTGGCCCAGCGCAACGGCATGACCAACGATGCCGATCTCGCGGAGACCGCCCGAATCTGCAGCTTCGGCGGCGCCGAAGGCATCGGCCTCGACGACTACGGCACAGCCGAAGGCTGCTTCGGAGATCTGGTGCTGGTGCCGGCGCGCACCCTGGCGGAAGCCGTGGCGCAGACGCCGCAGAAGCGCACGGTCATTCGCCGCGGCCGCGTCCTGGTGCGCAACGGCGAGCCTACCGGCGATCTGCCGGCCATTGAATGAGCCCGCCTCGACGGCGGCGGCAGGCCAACGTCCATTCGTCCGGGCGCTGGCACGCTCCAAACGCGAACCATCGGCGCAGTAGCAACCGGCCCACTGCCGCGATCGACGCCTTTACGGCCCGGGCCGAGCGGTGATAGGTGTAACAAATGCACGCTTTGCTCGCGCTTTGAGCTGTAGGCGTGACCACTCGTTCAGGACAACCATGACGCCCAAACCTCGCGACGGCCATCAGAAATCGGCGGTATCCAAATCTGACGCCGTCTACCGCACCTTGAAGCGTGCCATCCTCGATCAGGCGCTCGCGGCGGGAACGAAGCTTCCCGAGGATTCGATCGGCGAGCGGCTCGGCGTCAGTCGCACCATCGTGCGGCAGGCCCTGGCGCGGCTCAACGGCGAGGGCCTGATCGAGTTGCGACCGCACAAGGGGGCGTGCGTCAGTCAGCCCAGCCTGGAGGAGGGGCGAGACATCTTCGCGGTGCGCCGGGCATTGGAGAACCTGGTGGTCGATAGCCTGATCGGCAAGTTGACGGCTCAGCAGATCAAGCGGCTCGAAGCGCATGTCGAGGCGGAGGACAAGGCACGCCTCGACAACCCGTCGATCTCGATTCAACTGGCGGGCGAATTCCATGTGCTGCTCGCCGAACTGACCGAGAACGGGTTGCTGTCGCGATACGTTACGGAACTCGTGTCGCGGTCTTCGATGATCCTGTCCCTCTACGGCCGCCCGCATTCATCCGACTGCGCCGTGTCGGAGCACCGCGAGCTGATCGCCGCCCTAGCTCGCAAGGACCGGGACAAGGCCTCCGAACTGATGGACCATCACATCGAGGCGATAACGACGCGCGCGCTGCTGAAAAGCAATTCGGAAAAAGACTTTCCGGATCTCCTCGCGGCCTACGCCAAGGAGGAAGGCCTGTAGGCGCTTTCCGTCCCGCCATGAACCAAGGCGGGCCTTCGCGGTTGCTTCCACCTCCGTGGCGGCCTCCCCACCGAGAGAGTGCGGCGCGCCGCAACAGTCCTTGACGGAGGCGGCGCCGGGAGCGCTGCTTGTTCCGTCCCGGACAATGCGGGTCACGTATACAATGTCGGCCGGCAATGCGCGGCAGAGATGGCGAAACGGTTGGCGTGACGCACGCTGCCGCCATATCCTCCTTGTCTGGATTACCCGATCCTCAGGTGGATCCTTGCGTGATCGACGACGCCGCTCGGCATCACTCCCAACGTCAGTCAATCTGTGAAAAGTGCGCATTTTTAGGTGGATACGCTGACACACCGCTTGTCCGGCTACCGGGCCGGGCATCCGGCGTCGCGGATAGGGTTTGTCGCAACAGTTTACAGCAATAATGCACACTTAAATGGGATGCAATGTTGACATCAAAATGGATGCGATACAGGATGCCCGCGGTCAATAGCGCCAAGAGGGTCAGCATGTCAGACGCGTCCGTTCCCCCTGCGGTTTCCGTCCGAAAGGTCGGCAAGAGCTTCGGCAAGGGCATCTATGCTGTTCCCGTGCTGGACAACGTGTCCGTGGACATCGGCCGGCGCGAATTCTTCACGCTTCTCGGTCCGTCGGGCTGCGGCAAGACGACGTTGCTGCGGTTGATCGCCGGCTTCGAGACCGCCAACAACGGCTCGATCGCCATCGAAGGGCAGGACGTCACCTCGATCCCGCCCTTCCGCCGCCCGGTCAACACCGTGTTCCAGAGCTATGCGCTCTTCCCGCACCTAACGGTCGCGCAGAACGTCGCCTTCGCGCTGGAGGAACAGCGCCTGGGGCGTGACGCCATCAAGAAACGCGTCGGCGAGGCGCTGGAGATGGTGCGGATGGGGGCCTTTGCCGGCCGCCGTCCTGCCGAGCTTTCGGGCGGCCAGCAGCAGCGCGTGGCGCTGGCACGCGCGCTCGCGCCGCGCCCCAAGGTCCTGCTTCTTGACGAGCCGCTGTCTGCGCTCGATCTCAAGCTTCGCAAGGAAATGCAGATCGAACTGAAGCAGTTGCAGGCCGAGGCGGGTATCACGTTTCTGTTCGTCACCCACGACCAGGAAGAGGCGCTGACCCTTTCCGACCGCGTCGCGGTCATGCAGTCCGGCAAGATCCTGCAGATGGGCCCGCCGCGCGAGATCTACGAGGCACCCACTCACCGTTTCGTGGCCGACTTCATCGGCGACATCAATCTGATGGAAGGCGAGGCCTTGCCGGGCCGGGGGGTGCGCCTCGACTTTGGCATCGTTCTGCCGCTGGACCATGAGGCGTCGGGGCGGGTGACGGTCGCGGTCCGGCCGGAGCGCGCGCGGCTCGTGCCGGCCGGGCAGGGCGCGCTCGAGGCCACTGTCATCCATTCCGCCTATCTCGGCACCGCGATGCTGCACAAGCTCGGCCTGCCGGACGGCAGCACCTTCCTGCTGCGGCAGACGGAATCTTCCGAATCGCCGCCGGAGACGGGAAGTGCGGTCGGTTTGGCGCTGCCGGTCGAAGCACTGCGGGTGCTGGCACAATGAGGCACCAGTCCGCCTTGCGCCGAACCCTGCTTCTCGCGCCGTCCCTGGCCGTCATCCTGGTCCTGATCGGTCTGCCGCTTTGCCTGATGGGCTGGATCTCGTTTCTTCAGAAGGGCGGCAGTTCCGGCGTCGACTGGAACTCGATCCCATCCGCCGCGAACTATGTTCGCCTGGTCTGGGAAGAGGATTTCGATGGCACGATGATCCTCAACACCAGCTATCTGGTCATTTTTCTGCGGTCCGTTGCGCAGGCGGCGGTCACGATGGTGCTCAGCCTGCTGCTCGGGCTGCCGGTCGCGCTCTGGATCGCCAGCCTATCGCGCACCGGGCGCGACATCATGCTGCTGCTCATCACCATCCCGTTCTGGACCAACCTTCTTGTCCGCAACTACGCCTGGCTGATCATCCTGCGCGAGGATGGTTGGGTTGCCCGGGCCGTGAACGCGCTATCGCCCTTCGGGCCGGTGCAGCTGCTCTACAATGACGTGGCCGTCGCCATCGGCCTGACCTACTCCTTCCTGCCCTTCATGATCCTGCCGCTCTATACGGTCTTCGAGAAATTCGATTGGCGACTGCTGGACGCCGCCCACGACCTCGGCGCCACGCGCGCCCGCGCGCTTCGACGGGTCGTGCTGCCGATTGCGACGCACGGCATCGTGGCGGGCTGCCTGCTCGTCTTCATTCCCTGCCTCGGCGCGTTTGTCACGCCTGCGCTTCTCGGCGGCGGAAAGACGCTGATGCTCGGTAACATTATCCAGATGCAATTCGGCGCCTCGCGCAACTGGCCCTTCGGGGCGGCGCTCTCGGTGGTGCTGCTCGCGGTCATGCTGCTGGTAATGACCGGTATGGCGCTTTGGCGTAACAGGAGGCCGGCATGAGTCCCAAGCGCTTTCCCTTCACGCGCGAAATCTCGCTTGCGGTGCTGGCCTATCTCTACGTACCCGTCATCGTGCTGATCGCCTACAGCTTCAATGCGAACCGGACGGCAACAGTCTGGACCCATGCCTCGCTCGACTGGTACGGCCGCATCCTGATCAATCCGTCGATCCGCGCGGCGGCATGGAACTCGCTGGTGCTGGCAATCTGTGCGGCGACGGCCGCGACGATCCTGGCCTTGATGGCGGCCCTGGCAATGCGACGCTCCTTCCTCGGTCGCGGGGCTTCGGAGACGATCCTGAACGCGCCGTTGATCCTGCCCGAGATCGTTGTCGCGGTGGCGACGCTGCTGCTCTTCGTCTCGGTGGGCGTGCAACTCGGACTTGGCGCGATGATCGCGGCCCATACCGCCTTCTGCATCCCCTTCGCCTATCTGCCGATCCGGGCACGCCTGGAGGGGATCAGCGCTAGCTACGAAGAGGCTGCTTTCGATCTCTACGCCAATCGCTTTCGCACGTTCCGGCGGGTGACGATGCCGCTCCTGTGGCCGGGTATCATGGCGGGGTTCACGCTCGCCTTCGTCACCAGCCTCGACGACTTCCTGACCTCGTTCTTCCTGGCCGGTCCCGGCACCACGACCCTGCCGGTCTACATCTTCTCGGCCATCCGGGCCGGCATCACGCCAGAGATCAATGCGATCTCGGCGGTCATGCTGATCGTCTCGGTTCTGCTCGTTTCGCTGTCGTTTTTCCTTGGCCGTTTGCGCCGTTAACCTGGAGGAGTACCGCAATGCCCTTGAAAGCCCGTTTTGGCGCAGCCCTTGTCGCCGCCGCTCTTTCTGCGCTGCCGGCCGCGGCGCAGGATGCGGAGAAGACGCTCTTCTTCTACAACTGGACGGACTACTACCCGGTCGAACTCCTGACGAAGTTCGAGAAGGAAACTGGCATCAAGGTAATCCTCGACGGTTTCGACAGCAACGACACACTGTTGGCGAAGCTCCAGTCGGGCGGGGCATCCTACGACGTGATCGTGCCGAGCGACTACGTCATCCCGGGCCTGATCAAGGACGGCCTCTTGATGAAGATCGACACCCACCAGATGTCGAACTACGCCCACATGAAGGACGCGTTCAAGAATCCGGATTTCGACCCGAAGCACGAGTATTCGGCGCCCTATCTCTGGGGCGTGACCGGCCTTGCCTATGACAGCGCGCAGGTCGAAGGGGGCACGCTCGAAGCCAGCTGGAAGGAGTATTTCGAGCCGCGTCCGGGCCTCGAAGGCAAGATCGCTGCCCTCGATACCGCCAGCGACGAGATCCTCGCCGCCTCGCTCTACCTCGGCATTCCGCAATGCACCGAAAGCAACGAGGACGCTGCCCGCATCCTCGAACTGCTGCAGGCGCAGAAGGCCAAGCTGAAGCTTTACAGTTCCGACAGCACGGTCGATCGGATGGCCTCCGGCGAAGTCGCGATGCATCACGTGTGGAATGGCGCGACGGCGCGCGCGACCGCGCAGCGCGACACGATCCGCTTCCTCTATCCCAAGGAAGGCACGCCGATGTTCCGCGACAACTTCGCTGTCCCGGCCAATGCCCCGCATCCGGAGAACGCAAAGATCTTCATCAACTGGATGATGGCGCCCGAGAATGCGGCCGCGGTGTCGAATGCCATTGCTTATGCCAATGCCATCAAGTCCGACGAATTCCTCAACGAACAGTGGAAGAAGATGGAGGCGATCAACATGCCCGAGGAATACACGCCCCGGCTGGTTCCGACGCAGGATTGCGGCCCCAAGGCCCGCGAGTTGCGCGACCGGATCTGGACCCGCCTGAAGGGCTGAGGACGGAACGGACGGATGATGCGCGGTCTTTGCGGCCGCGCATCGAAACAGAGAGGCGAGCATGACCACCACTTATACCAATCTGCGCGACATCGACGGACAGTCGATTGGCATTCGCTGCACGGGCGGCGTGATCGAGGCGATCGGCGCCGGCATCACGGCCCCCGATGCGGTGGATTGCGAGGGACGCCTGGTCCTGCCCGCCTTCGTCGAGCCGCATGTGCATCTCGACAAGACGCTGTGGGGGGAGGGCTGGCAGCCCGGTCGGCGCGCCGCACGACTGCGCGACTACATCGACAATGAGCGTCGCGTTCTCACTGCAAACCCGACCCCGCCGGAAGAACGCGCTTCCCGCCTGCTCGCCGAAATGCTGCGCCACGGCACCACCGCCGTTCGCTCGCACATTGACGTGGCGCCGGACATGGGTCTTTCGCATGTCGAGGCGATGTTGCGGCTGCGCGAAAGCTGGCGTGACAAAGTGGACCTGCAATTCGTGGCCTTTCCGCAACAAGGACTTCTATGCCGTCCGGGCACCACGGAGCTCATCCGGCAGGCGATCGACCTGGGCGTGGAAACCGTCGGCGGTCTCGATCCGGCCGGAATCGACGGCGACCCCGACGGGCAACTCCGCTTCGTCTTCGACCTCGCCGTCGAAAAGGGGGTGGGCGTCGACATTCATCTCCATGACAAGGGCGAACTCGGCGCGTGGCAGATCGAACGCATCGCCGACTATGCCGAGGCGTCCGGCCTAGCCGGCAAGGTCATGGTCTCGCATGCCTATTGCCTCGGCATGATTGCACCGGCAAGGCTCGAGAAGATCGGCCGTCGGCTCGCCGACCTGCAGATATCGTTGATGACCTCGGCGCCGGCCGATGTGGCCGTCCCGCCGGTCGAGCGACTGACCGAGCTTGGCGTCACCGTCTGCTGCGGATCGGACGGCATTCGCGACGCCTGGTCGCCGCTCGGCAACGGCGACATGCTGGAGCGGGCGTTCCTGACCGCCTATCGCTTCGACTGGAACACGGACGTCGATTTCCGCCGCGCACTTGGTTGCGCCACGGAGAATGCCGCGAAGGCCATCGGCCTTTCCGGATACGGACTGCGGGCGGGCGGGCGCGCCGATTTTGTGATGATCGAGGCATTGAATGTCGGTGATGCGCTCGGCCGCCGGCCGGCCGGCCGCCGCGTCGTGCGCCGGGGTTCTGTGGTTAGTGGATGAGGACAGCCATGCAGGGCAACCGGACATGAACATCGATTTCACCACGCTCCCCGGGCGCGACCGTTACCGTCTGCTGACCAATTTCATCGGTCCGCGCCCGATCGCGCTTGTCGGAACGCGCTCCCCTGCCGGGCACAACAATGCCGCCCCGATGAGCTTTTTCAACGTGTTCGCGCACGAACCGCCGCTGGTTGTCCTCGGAATCCAAAACCGCGGAAACGGCGACGAGAAGGACACGGTAGCAAATATCCGCCGCACTGGAGAATTCGTCGTCAACATGGTGGACATGGCGCTGGCCGAGGCGATGATCGTCTGCAGCGTCAATTTCGCTTCGGAAGTGGACGAGCTGGAATTCGCCGGCCTCACGCCGGTGCCGTCCGAGCAGATCGATGTGGCGCGCATTGCCGAAAGTCCCTGCAGCTTCGAATGCAAGGTCGAACGCATCCTCGATTATCCCAAGCGCGTCCTGGTTATCGGTGAAGTCGTGCACATGCACATCCATGACCAGTGTCTCGACGCCGACGGGCGGTATGTAAACCCGCAGACCTATCAGCCGATCGCCCGGCTGCACAATGACAACTACATCACCTCGGACCGTCAATTCGAACTGAAGAAGCCGGACGAGCTTCTGACTTACGAGGTCGCACAGGTGACCCCGAGGCCGGAAAGGGCCACGCCATGATTCGCATACACGTCATCAATCCGAATTCGACCGCCTCCATGACCGATCAGATTGCGCGCGCGGCCGAAGCAGCCCGGTCGGAAGGGTCGGTGATCGAGGCGGAGACCGCGACGGGCACCCCCGCCTCGATCGAAGGCTATTCGGACGAAGCCATGGCGGTGCCGGCGATGCTGGCGGCGATCCGTGCCGCTGACAAACGAGGCGCATCGGCGCACGTGATTGCTTGCTTCGACGATCCCGGCCTGGCCGCTGCACGCGAAGTGGCCTCCGGCCCTGTCATCGGCATCTGCCAGGCCGCGGTGCAAGTGGCGGTCACCGTGGCGACACGCTTTTCCGTCATCACGACGCTGCCGCGGTCGGTGCCGGTGATCGAGGATCTCGTGGCCCATTACGGCGCCACTTCGCGCTGCCGCCGCGTGCGAGCGGTCGACCTGCCGGTCCTGGCGCTCGAGGCCGATCCGGCAACAGCACGGGCCAAGCTCTTGGCCGAGGCGCGCGCGGCAATCCGTGAGGATGGCGTCGATGCCATTGTCCTTGGCTGCGCCGGCATGGCCGAACTGTGCGCCTGGCTTTCGCGCGAAGCAGGCGTGCCAGTGATCGACGGTGTCACGGCTGCGGTCAAGCTCGCCGAAGCCCTGGCAAGCGGCGGCTTCCGTACCTCGAAGACCGGCGCATACGCCTATCCGCGCGACAAGTCCAGCGACCGGTTGGCCTCCGGCTCGACTGGCTAGCTCCGCCGACGAGTCGGCTACGTGCGTACACACCTGCGAAGCCCGGGCGCATCAGGATTTTCGTCTTGGCTCGGAAATCTCGCGCCCTCAGTAGCCCCCTCCGGTGCCCTCTTCCAGAACAACAGGCCCGGCGAGCTCGAGGCGCACGCGGCCACGGCCGACGTGAAGCAGCTGAACCGGCGCGGCCTTCTCCTCGAGCCGCCGCCGGAGCAGAAGCAGCCGGGTCTCGAGATTGTCCTTGACGTCCGGCAGGCGCAGTTCGTCCGCGAGCCGGATCTCGCGGTTGGAGAATTCGCTGCGTTCCTCACGCAGATAAGTCCGGAGCAGGTAGATCAGCAGCCGTCCGGGAACGCCTTTGATCAGGTACTCATTGTCGATGAAGATGCTGTCGTCATAGGCATAGTGAACGACACGGAAGGACCGTCCCGCCTTGATGGCACCGGCTGCGTAAGGCGAGGCGACCGGCTGCGCCTCTGCGCTCTCGTCCTCGGCGAGCGCAAGGGCCGCCGCCGCCTGCATGGCGATGATGGAGAGCGCCGCTTCGTCTTCGCGGGTGAAGGCCAGTCTCTTGGAGCTCTCGAGAAATAGAAGGCCGCGCAGGGTTCCCTGCGCGATCATCGGCAGCGCCACCTGGCTCATCGCATCCGGCATGCCCGGCAGCGAGATCGTGCGCGTGCGGTTTTCTTCGGCCGAGGAGCTTTGAACGGCCGAGCCGAAGCGCCGGACGCGGCTCATGTCGCTGATCCGGATCGGCCGGTGCTCCTGGGCCGCCATCCCGATCACGCCCTCGCCGATCACGACTTCGGAACCGATGCCGCTGCGCTCGTAGCCGCGGGTGCCGATGGTGACGAGCCGACTGCTGGCGGGATCCGCCAGAAGCAGCATGGCGTTTCCGTACTGCAGGGTGTCATGCAGCCCGTCCAGCACCGAATCCAGCACGGAATCGATATCGCTCGCCTCTGAAATCTTTCGACTTACCGCGGCCATTGCCACCAGCTGCAGTTCGCTCGCTGCCGGGGAAGATGCCTGAACGGCATAGGGAGAGGGAACGGCATGGAGTGCGTTCACCCGGTAGATGTCGGCCCCGCGCAGCCGCATCACCTCGCCCATGCCGATCTGCGCACTCGATGCGCGCAGCTGTACGACCATCTCGTCAAAGAGATCGCCGCTGTCGAGGGTCCGTTCGAAGCTCACGTCCAGCCGATATTGTTCGCCGTCACGGGGATCCACAATGAGCACGGCAGCAGCAGGATTGGCGCGCACATTGGCTGCCGTCTTGGAGAAGAACTGGTTGGAGAGCGCGATACGCTCGTCGTCGACCAGCACCACATGCGACAGATAGGAGATGTTCGGACAGCCGTCAGGCGCCGCAGTCGCGATGATCGAGGGAATGACACCCTCGAAGCAGGCCGAGAGGTCGCGGAGCCGCATTGCCATCATTGCCGCTCGACCAGTTGGCCGGCCTTGGCGCCGGGGGTCTGCACGAAGATTTCATCGACCAGTAATCTGACTGCCACCAGATCCCGGTTCACCAACCAGGGCGTGACGATCCGGCTATCGAGGCCGAGTTCTTCAAGTGTTCCGGTGATTCTTTCGACATAACGCGCGGCTGAGGACAGGTGTTCGGCCGCGGCGGGAAGAACTGCGGCGCGCCCCTTCGCCTGGAAGGAGACGTAGTCGGATGGTCGTGCGAACGTCGCGGCGAGCCGGCCAATGGCCCGGACATTGGCCACAGCAGCCGGCCATTGCCACTCGGAGACCATCAGATCGATGCAGCCTTCGTCCCTTTGGACGAGCGCGCCGACAGCCCGCCCGATCGCCGGCTGCAAGGCCTCATCGCTTGTGCCCAGCACGATCATCACGGGGCTTGTCATGAACACTGCGATATCTTGGTTAATCTGCATGGAGTGTCCCCCTCCAGCGCAGCATAGCCACTTAGCAATCTTTTAGGAATCGCCCGCCGGCGGTTAGGAACCATTTAGGAAGCGCGGAACGCAGATCGGCATAATGGGTGGGCTCCCGCTAAACCGAGGAGTCGCAGATGACCGATAACACCTCCCACACCATGCCGCCCAAAGCCGTTGCGATCATCGGCGCCGGACCTGCCGGCCTGGTCACGGCGCGCTGGCTTGTCGAACATGGGTTCGAACCCGTCCTGTTCGAGGCGGCCGACCACCCCGGCGGCCAATGGAATGCGGCTTCGCCGATGAGTGGCACATGGCGCGGCATGCGCACAAACACCAGCCGCGTCATGACGCGTTTTTCGGATCTCGATCACGCCGAGGGAACGCCGGTCTATCCGGGGCGGGACGACATGCATGCCTACCTCATGCGCTACGCGGAAAAGTTCTCGCTGATGTCGCGGGTCCGCCTCCGCACGCGGGTTGAACAGCTCCAGAAAGCGCCGGATGGCGGCTGGCTCGTCCGCTCACGTCGCAGCGGCGAGGCCCAGACCGAGCGGTTCGCCCGCGTGGTCGTCGCCTCCGGCCGCTACGTGATGCCGGAGGTACCCCAAATTGCCGGGCTCGACGGCTTCACCGGAACGCTCGGCGCCGCCCACGCCAGCCAGTATGACGGTGGCCAAGCCTATCGCGGCAAGGACGTGCTGGTTGCCGGCTGCTCGATCAGCGCGCTCGAGATCGCATCTGATCTCGCCCTTTCGGGCGCGCGTAGCGTCACCGTCTGCTATCGCCGTCAGCGCTATGTGCTGCCGAAGCTCATGTCCGGCGTGCCGACCGACCACGTGATGTTCACCCGGGCGGCCGCGCTGGCAGGCGAAATCCTGCCGCCTGATGATCTCGCGGTCGGGCTGAAGGCAACGGTCTTGCGCGCGGCCGGATCGCCAGACCAGTTCGGCGCGATGACGCCTGCCCAGAACATCTTTGCGGCCGGGATCACCCAGTCCCAGAATTTCCTTCCGCTCGTTGCGGAGGGCCGCATAGCGGTCCGCCCCTGGATCGAGACCGTCGAGGGGCGCTCAGTCCGCTTCGCCGACGGAGCCGAAGGTGCGTTCGACGCGATCCTGTTCGGCACCGGATACCGGCTGTCGCTGCCCTTCCTGGCAGCGGATGTGGCGGCGGAACTCGGCCTCGACCACACCCATATCGATCTCAGTGATCACACCTTCCATCCGGACCTGGCAGGGCTCGCCTTTGCGGGTTTCTACGATCTGGTCGGTCCGTTCCTGCCTGTGCTGGAGCTTCAGGCTCGGTGGATCGCCTACAGTTGGGCTGGTATTGTTCCAGGACCGGACCGCGACGCCCTGGTCGCCGGGCTGGCCCGCAGCCGCGCAGGACGGGACGGCCCGCAGAGCCTGCCGATGCAGCATCTGGCGTTGATCTTTGCGCGCAATGCCGGGGTGGAACCCGATCTCGGCCGCTGGCCGGATCTGGAGCGAGCGCTTCTCTTCGGTCCGCTCTCGGCCGTCTCCTTCCGCCTGCAGGGGCCGGACAGTCTTGGCGATGCGCCCGCGCTGACAGCGGCTGCGGCTGCCGCATTCGGCGCAATCCGCTCGCCTGACCTGACCGAGGAGGAGCGCGGATTGAAAAATCTGGTCACAACTGCCGTCCGACTACACGCGGCTTGATCTGACCAACAATGGGGGGGCGAGTTGCCGGGGAATCGGTCTCGCGACGCCGAACAGTTCCGCATTAGCCTCGGGGCCGAGGTTGCCCGGTCCTTCTCGCTGGAGAACGGATCGTTGACGCCGACACTGGGTGTCACCGGCGGTTATGCCGGGCTCGACGGATCGGGCGCTTACGGCTCGCTCACCGCCGGTCTGACGCTTGATACCGCCGATTTCTGGATGCTGGAAGCGGGCCTGCTTTTCAACATGGAGGGCGATGGACAGACGTCCGCCGGTGGACGGGTCGGAGCCGCAAAGCAGTTCTGAGGGATGAGCGACAAAAGTTGGCCGCCGTGAGAAATCACGGCGGCTCACGCTCTTCATTGCCGTCTATCGGCTGCGCAGCCGTGACGTGCGGTGCGGCTTTTTTCGTTTGCCGAATGTCCGCTTTTGCGTCCGCTGTGGACGGCGGCGCGGCCTCCGTATCCCGTGATCAGCTTTC
This sequence comes from Mycoplana ramosa, assembly GCF_041930185.1. Classification (NCBI taxonomy): domain Bacteria; kingdom Pseudomonadati; phylum Pseudomonadota; class Alphaproteobacteria; order Hyphomicrobiales; family Rhizobiaceae; genus Mycoplana; species Mycoplana ramosa. The sequence continues at coordinate 97,812 of NZ_JBHEEW010000002.1, forward strand.
CGTCTGGATAACGTCAAGAATTGCCGAATAGATCCGCGCGCCGACCGGAATGAGGTCGTCGGGGAAATCGAAATCCGGATTGTGCAGGGCAGGCAGATCCTCACCCGAGCCGAGCATCATCAGCGCCATCTGCGCGCCGCGGCCGAAATAGCCGAAGTCCTCCGAGCCGCGCAACGGGAGCGTTCCCGGGCCGTGACCGATCCCGATGCGGTCGAGCGCGTTGCGAACGATCGAGGCGGCGTCCGCGTCGTTGTGGCAGGTCACGAAGACGTCGGTATAGCCGATCTCGAGCTTGAGCCCGTTCTCGTGCGCGACCTTTTGGGCAAGCGCCTCCACCTTTTCGACCAGCGCCGTCATGCCCTCGTCAGTGAGCGAGCGCAGGGTGGCGAAGAGATTGGCTGCACCGGGAGTGACGCCGAAGGCGGGCGCCCCCATGTCGACATGGGTAATCGTGACGAGCGTGAAATCCGGATCGTTCGTCGAAGTGCCGACCGGGCTGGTCATCGCGGAAAGCTCCGGCATCAGCCGCGCGATCGCCGGCATCGGCGAGATGCCCGTTTCCGGCTGCGAGGCATGAGCGGTTCGGCCGGTCAGCTTCAGAATGATCCCGCGCGAGGCACAGCAGATGGGGCCGTCGACGATGTGGACCTCGCCGAACGGGAGGCCGGGCATGTTGTGGATCGCAAAGGCGAGATCCGGCTTCAGTTCGGCGAAGGCCGGATCCTCGACCACCTTGCGCGCACCGGAACCATCTTCCTCGGCAGGCTGGAACATCAGGATCACGGCGCCTTTTGCCGGACGCTGCCGGCCGAGCAGACGGGCCATCGCCGCCACCATCGCCATATGACCATCATGGCCGCATTGGTGCCCCTTGCCGGAAATGGTGGAGCGATGGGGAATCTCGGCCAGATCGTCGATCGGCAGCCCGTCGAGCTCGCAGCGCAGTAGCACCCGCGGGCCCGGGTTGCCGCTATCATAGATCGCGGCGACGCCGTGGCCGCCGATCTGCGTGATGATCTGCTCCGGGCCGGTCTGGCGAAGCATCGCTGTGACAGTCGCGGCGGTGCGCTCCTCCTCGCCCGACAGTTCCGGATGGCGATGCAGGTCGCGGCGCCATCCGGTCAGTTCGGCAATGTCGGCATTGGTCAGGCTTGGGAGATGGATGTTCATCAGAGCGCCTCCGCGGCCTTGCCGTAGCGCTCGATCATGCCGAAAAGGTCGCGCGGATCGTCCGGATCGGCGAGCATATCCAGCATTTGCTGGCCCTGATGCTCCTTCAACACCGCATTCAGGTAACGAAGGGCGCTGAAGTCCTCGGTGGCGAAACCGACCGAGTCGAACAGGGTGATCTGCTTGTCGCTGGTCCGGCCGGCGGCCACGCCGGTCATGACCTGCCAGATTTCCGTCACCGGATGATCTTCGGGAAGCTGCTGGATCTCGCCCTCGATGCGGGTTTGCTCGGGATATTCCACGAAGATGTCCGAGCGCAACAGGATGTCGCGGTGCAGCTCGGTCTTGCCCGGGCAGTCGCCGCCGATCGCATTGATATGGACGCCGGGGCCGACCATGTTGTCGGAAAGGATGGTCGCGAACTGCTTGTCGGCGGTGCAGGTGGTGATGATCTGCGCGCCCTCCATCGCCTCTTCGCCGCTCTTGCAGGCAACGACGTTGAGCCCCTTGCCCTGGAGATTGCGGACGGCCTTTTCGGTGGCCTTCACGTCGATGTCGAACAGACGGACGGTGTCGATGCCACAGATTGCCTTGAAGGCGAGGCACTGGAATTCCGACTGCGCGCCGTTGCCGATCATTGCCATGACCTTCGCGCCCTTGGGCGCAAGGTATTTGGCGACCAGCGCCGAGGTCGCCGCGGTCCTGAGCGCGGTGAGGATCGTCATTTCCGTCAGCAGCACCGGATAGCCGGTGTCGACATCCGACAGCACTCCGAAGGCCGTGACGGTCTGGCGGCCGGATCGGACGTTCTTAGGGTGGCCGTTGACATATTTGAAGCCATAGCTGCGGCCGTCCGAGGTCGGCATCAGCTCGATGACGCCGTCGGGCGAATGCGCGGCGATCCGCGGCGTCTTGTCGAATTGCGGCCAGCGGCGGAAATCTTCCTCGATGTAGTCGGCCAGCTCGACCAGCGTGCGCTCGACGCCCCGCTCGACGACGATGCGCATCATGTTCTCGACGCTGACGAAGGGCACGAGGCTCATCGGCCCGGGCTTGGAAAGCGACATTGCAGTATTCCTCTCTTGGCGAGCAGGCGCTCGTTTCACGGACAGGCGGCAACGATGCCATCTGGCCGCCTCTGGACGAAGGACGGTAGCAATAGGCCGCCGTGATGTAAACTGTTAACAGTTGACAACTCGTCACAAAACCGCAACTCTGCAGCCCATCGCCGGGAAAGCCGGCCGGAAAACCGCTTCCAGCGGAAGGTGCAGATGTACAAGGCCGTCCAGAAACTGAAATCGCCCAACCTGTCCGAGGTGGTACGCGACGAACTGATCAGGCTCATCACCCAGGGCATCCTGCAGCCGGGCACCCGGCTCAACGAGGTCCACCTGGCCGAGCAGCTCGGAGTAAGCCGTGGCCCCGTGCGCGAGGCCGCGCGTGAGCTGGAAGGGCTGGGCTTGACCACCAGCCGACCCCGGCTGGGCTTCTACGTCGCCGATTTCACCGATGCCGAGATCGTCGAACTCTACGAGGTCAGCCCCTGGATCCATCAGGCGCTGGTCCATGATTTCATGACCTATTCCGATGCTGAGACCTGTGGCGCGATCCTGCGCGACGTCGACAGCATCGCTACCAGCAGCGTGCCGGACTTTTCAGAAACGCTGCTGCAGTTCCGACAGCGGATGCTGGACCATGTTCATAACCGTTACCTGGCCGAACAGGCCTTGTCGCTCTATCGTCGCTTTTACATCGTCGCAGCCCTTGTGCGGGCCGAGGACGGCGCCAGACGCATGAAGCGGATCATCGAGACGCAACGGTTTTTCTGGACGGCACTGGCGGAGCGCGACCCGTCGAAGGCGATCGAAATCATGCAGGCCGACAGCCGCTACTGGCTGCAGGACATACCGCCACGCTTTTCCCATGCGGACGATCCGCGGAAAGGCCGCACGTAACCGGCGCGCATTTCACCCCGCCGACACTCCGGATCTTGAGGCCGGAACCGGCCCTGAGACAAACTGGAGGAGCCAGATGGATTCAAACAGACGACCATTCCGCGACAGCCTAATCATCGGTTTTGCGATGTTTGCCGTATTCTTTGGCGCGGGCAACCTGATCTTCCCGCCCCAGATCGGCTTTGCTGCCGGTGACCAGTGGGTGGCAGCCCTGGTGGGGCTCAGCCTGACGGGCATGCTGCTGCCGGTCCTCGGCGTGATCGCCGTCGGCATGGGCGGCGGCTTCGAGCGGCTGAGCCGCCCGATCGCCCCCTGGTTCGGCACGCTTCTGATCTTCACCACGATGATTGCCATCGCCTGGCTGATCACCATTCCCCGCACCGCCAGCGTCGCCTTCGAGACCGGCATCATGACGCTTGCGCCGTGGCTCGATCCGCAGATCGGCATTGCAGTCTTCGTGCCGCTCTACTTCCTCGCCTCGCTCTATTTTGCGATCGACCAAAACCAGGTCATCGACAAGGTCGGCCGCATATTGACCCCCGCCCTGCTCATCCTGCTGGTCGCCATCGTCGTCTGGGCGGTTGTCGATCCGCTCGACGCACCCGTCACGACGGTCGAGACCGCGCCTTTTTATCTCGGCTTCACGACCGGCTACCAGACGGGCGACGTCTTTACCGGCCTGCTGTTCGGCGTGATCTTCCTCGAAGCTATCCGCAATCGCGGCTATAGCGAGGGCAATGGCTTCATGGGCGTGCTCCTGGGCATTTCGGCCGTGACGTTCGTCGGCCTGTTCGTCGTCTATGGCGGTCTCGAATATCTGGGGGCGACGGGCAGCGGGCTCTACCAGGGAGGCATTTCCCCCGCTGAACTGCTCGCCCGCCTCGTCTCCGATCTGGCGGGAAGGACCGGCGCAATCGCGCTTGCGGTAGCGGTTCTGCTGGCGTGCCTGACCACGGCGGTCGGCGCGACCGCCGTGATGGCCGAATACATGACCAAATGGAGCAAGGGCCGCATCAGCTACAAGACCGCGGTCATCATCACCACCGTCGTGGCCGGCGCGCAGTCCTTCGGCGGGGTGAGCTACATCATCGCCATCGCCGGGCCGATCTTCATGCTGTTCTATCCTGTCGGCATCTGCATCGTCATCCTCGGCCTGTTCTCGCGCTGGATCAGCAACGACGGCGTCTGGAAGGGCACGGCGCTGATGGCCGTACTGATCGGCGCCTATGACTGCGCGAACATTCTGTCGGGAATGCTCGGCTTCACCATGCCGGCGGGTCTCGTCCGGGCCTACCAGTTTATTCCGCTCGCTTCGACCGGCTTCGCCTGGGTCGTGCCCTCTATTCTCGGCGGCGTAATCGGCGGCATTGCCTGGCGAGCCATCGGCAGGCCGAGCACCGGCAACCAACCGGAACAACTCAAGACCGCCGCCTGACGCCTCAGTGCGCGACCTATCCATCTAGACCGAGCGGCGGGCGCAAAGTCTGCCGCTCTTTTGCATCGGACGAACGGGCTCCGAAAGTAAATCGCGGGCAGGTGGCTTTCCTCACCATCCGATAAACTGCTCGAAAACGGTATCGGGAATGGTATGAAATTCAGCAAATGCCCGGTCGAGTAGTTGCAGTGCCTTGCGGATATCGTCTTCCGTTATGGTCAGGGGCGGCGTGAGTTCCAGCACGTTGCCGTTCATGCCGACATAGTAGAGGACGAGGCCGAGTTCGTAGGCGCGGTAGATAAGTTTCGAAGTTTCAGCCCTAGCTGGTTCACGGCTCCGCCTGTCCCGCACGAGTTCCACACCGCAGGCCAGGCCGCGGCCGCGAATGTTGCCGATCAGCGAGTGGCGTTCGGCGAGCTTTTCCAGACCGTCGCGCAGCAGCTTGCCCTTGCGTTCGGCCGCTTCGGCAAGGCCTTCCGCGTCGAGTGTCTCAAGCACGGCAAGACCGGCGGCGGAAGAAACCGGATTGCCATGCAGGGTCTGCATGGCAAAACTGCTCGCGCAGTCAAGGATTTCGGCCGGCGCGATGACCGCCGAGAGCGGCAGGCCGCCGCCGAGCCCCTTGCCGAGCACGAGGATGTCGGGGACGAATCCCTCATGCTCGAAACAGTGCAGGCGGCCACTGCGGGCAAGGCCGACCTTCACCTCGTCGCAGACGACGAGAATGCCATGCCCGCGGCAGATGGCGGCGAATCTTTGCAGGAAACCGTCGGGCGGCACGATCAACCCGCCATCCGACTGGATCGGCTCGACGAAGGCCGCTGCGATCGATCCCGCCGGCACGGCGGCGAGCCGCTCTTCGAGAAGGGCAAGGATGGAGTTGCCGGTCGGGTCGTCCCGATAGGGGCGATAGGAATCAGGGTAGGGCAGCAGGATCAGCCCGTCCGCCTTGGCGGCATCGGCCTGTACGCTATGCCCGGAAAAGGCCATTGAGCCGACGGTGCAGCCATGATAGGCGCCGACGAAGGCGATGACACCGGTGCGTCCGGTCGCCTTCACCACCGCACGGTAGGCCGCCTCGTTGGCATCCGAGCCGGAATGGCCAAGCCAGACCTTGTGCGTTCCCTTTCCGGGAAAATGAGCCAGAAGTCTTTCGGCCAGAGCCACCGCAGGCGCGTTGGAGGCGGAAAGGATACTCGCTCCTGCCGGATTCGCTACGGCGGCGGAAACGGCTGCAGCAATTGCCGGGTGGCCGTAGCCAAGGCTCGCTGCGCCCCAGGCTCCGGAGAGGTCGATCAACTCCCGCCCGTCCTCTTCGACGAGGCGCACCCCCCTGCCGCCCGCGACCGCGAGTGGGAAGAAGCGCAGCTTCTGCAGGTTGCCGATGGCCGCCCGGTCACGATCGTAGAGCGGTTTCGACATCAGGCATGCTCCTTCAGCGCGTCGGCAAGGCAGCGGGTGAGGCGCTCGCCCCATTCACCGACGCCGACGAGCGTGTCGATGAGGTCGTGACGCACCTCGATCAGTGCGCCCGGAAGCCCGCGATCGTCTGCGTGGACGGGCACCGTGTAATCCTCGTCGGGATGGATGGTGTAGGGCTCATTGTCGCCGATGGTAAGGGCGGCATCGGCCGCCAGCCCGCGGATCAGCGCCCGGCCGAAGCCCGTCGCCTTGCCGTAGAGGATGCCAGCATGCCACGGCCGCTGCTTGCCGAAATAGACCGGAGTGAAGGAGTGGATGCCGACGACGATCGGGCGCTTGCCTTCGTCACGCAGGCGATCGAGCCGGCGCGCGACGGCGTCGGCGAAGGGCATGAACAGCGTGTCGATACGCTGTTGTCTTTCGGCCTCTCCCAAGGCGAGATTGCCGGGAATTTCCGTCGTCTCGCTCACCTCCGGTATCGCCGAGGGCACGCCGATCGGCCGGTTGCAGTCGATGACGAGCCGCGAATAGTTGGTCATGAACAGCGGCGCGTCGAGCGCGCGGCTGAGGTGCTGCGAAAGCGCGCTGACGCCGATATCCCAGGCGATGTGGCGCCGGCGTTCGGCCTCGGGCAGGCCGAGATCGCCGAGAGCCCGCGGTATGCGGTTCGATGCGTGCTCGCAGAGAAGCAGATAGGGCGACGCGCCATCCGGATTGATCACGGCATAGGGCGGCGGCTCATCGATGGCGAGCAGCGGCTGACCGGGGTCGTGCCGCATTCGCTTTTCGGTCGGTGTGATGATCTTGGTCGACGTCATGGTCTGTCACGCCTAGTAGACGGTCGCGTAGCGCGCGCAAAGGTCTTCGGGCGACAGCCCGTCAACGATCTCGATCTCCTTGCGCTTCATCGCGAAGTAGCAGTCGAGGAAATCCTTCGCGAACCAGCCGGTCACTACCTCATCGGCGGCGAGCGTGTCGAGCGCCTCCGACAGGCTCGACGGCAGACGGCGGATGCCGAGCTTGACCTGGTCTTCCGTCGAGAACTCCGAAGGATCGGAATTGATCAGCGGCGGCTGTTCCAGTCCGGCGCGAATGCCCTCGAGGCCGGCCTTGAGCACGACCGCCAGCGACAAATGCGGGCTCGCGCAGGCGTCGGCGGCGCGGTATTCCATGTTGAACTGCTTTGCCGGGTTGCTGCCGGGCAGATCCAGCGTCGGGCAGATGCGTAGCGTCGCTTCGCGGTTCTTTTCGCCGAGACACGTATAGGCCGCGCTCCAGTGGTGCGGAACGAGGCGCATGTAGGAGAGCACCGACGGCGCGGTGAAGGCTACGAGTGCCGGCAGGTGCCTGATCACGCCGGCAGCAAACGAACCGGCGACCTTGGAAAGCCGGCCGGGGCGCGTGGCGTCGAAGGTGACGGGATTGCCGTCGAGGTCCGTGAAGCTGAAATGCAGGTGCACGCCGTTGCCGACGCCGTTCGGGTCGGTCTTCGGCGCGAAGCTGGCGTTCCAGCCGAAGAGGGCGGCGACTTCCCTGGTGACGGCGCGGATCGTTGCGCCCCGGTCGGCGGCAGCGAGCGCCGGAGCCGGACGGCAAGTAACCTCGAACTGATCCTTGCCGTATTCCGGCAGGAACATTTCCGGTTCGGCGCCGGCTTCCTTGAGTGCGGTCATCAGCAGCGAGCCGAAGGGTTCGGCGCGGCGCTGGGCGCGAAGGCCGAAGGAGGGGGCGACGGGCCAGTCGGCGCCGAGGACCTGGAACTCCTGCTCGACGGCGCAAACAACCTTGAGCCCGGCTTCTCTCTCGAACTCGGCGAGCACCGCCTTGAGGAAGCTGCGCACGCAGCATTCCCAAGGCTCGCCCTTCAGGTCGGTGATGTCGGAGTGGTAGAAGTGCAGGGGCGTTTCGTCCGGCAGGCAGGTGACGCGCGCCTTGCTGGCCGGGTCTGCCATGAGGCGCAGGTCTCCCGCCGAGCCCCACGGGTTCGGATCGGCGATGAGGTCGAACGGCGTCAGCGCGAGGTTCGCAGGCACCCAGCCCACGCCCTTGCGCAGATAATCCTCGATCTCGGATGCGGCAAAGCTGCGGCCGCGGGTGATGCCGGCAATATCGGTGGTGACGAAGGTCGCCAGTTCCGTGAGCCCGGCAAGCGCCTTGCCATTGCTGCTGTCGTTCATGATGTTCCCCCCTCTTGAAACGATCAGACCTGGCCGAGCGCACCAAGGCGGCGGACGACGGTGTCGGTGTTGGTGATCCAGCAGTAGCCGGAATAGGCGCGCAGCGCTGCTTCGTGGCGTTCCTGGCTGTAGGTGGCGCAGGCGTCGTCCACCACGGTCACCAGGTACCCTCGGTCGGCGGCATCGCGCACGGCCATGTCGACACACTGGTCGGTGATTACGCCGGCGATGATCAGGTAGCGCGTGTTGAGGTTGCGCAGCACGTAGTCGATGTTCGTCGAATTGAAGACGCCGGAAGATGTCTTCGGCAGCACGATCTCGTTTTCGATCGGCGCCAGCGCATCGATCACTTGTCCCTCGGGCGAGCCCTTCGGTACATGCATGTCGGAAAGCTTGTGGTCGAGCGAGCGGTCGCGCCCGTCCAGCGTGAGGCTTTCGATGATCGTGTGCAGCACATTGCAGCCGGCCTTGCGGCCCGCTTCGAGAATGCGGACCTGGTTCGGGATCACCATCTCGCGCAGGCGACGGTGATAGTAGCTGTTGGCGTCCTGCGGGTGGGTGGGGTCGAGGTTCGGCTCGCACCAGATGCGCTGCATGTCGACATAGAGCAGGGCCGTCATGCCGGGCTCGTAGGCGCTGTCGCGACGGAGCAGGACCCTGCCGTATTGCACTTCAATCGCACTCATGTTTTTCCTCCAATGGTTATCTGTTCAGGCGCCGCTGTCGGCGGGCGTGTTGTAGGCGTCTTCGGTGATGCCGTAGCCCCGGCGCAGCTCTTCCATGCGCTCGATGCGGCTGCGCGACTGGTTGGCGAGGCGGGCGGTGAGGCTTGCGATCAGCGCCTCGGTCTGGGCGATCGCCGGCACCATCGTGTCGTAGGGCGAAACCGTGTCGACTGGCGCCATCAGTGTGACGGAGGCGAACTCGGCGATCGGTGACACCCAGCGGTCGGTGAACAACACGATCTTCGCACCCTGCTTCATTGCCTGTTGGGCGAAGCGGATGGTGTCGATCTGGTAGCGCCGGTAATCGTAAACGAAGAGCACGTCCCGCTTGCCGAGATCGACCAGTTGGTCGACCTGGTCGGCCCGTGCGCCGTTGATCCAGCGGGTTTCGGAGCGCAGCTGCTTCATGTGCGCCCACAGGAGCCCGGCCAGGAAGCCGCTGAACCGGCCGCCCAGGCAATGGACGCGTAGGCTGAGGTCCGCAGCCGCGTCGATGGCGGCCTCGAAGTCGTCGGGCGGCAGCATCTGCATTGAGGATTCGAGCGCGTGTATGCTGGCGCGCAGGAAATGCTGGTAGAAGTTTTCCTGCTCAAGCGAGGGTTTGCGCGTGTCGAGCATCGAGAGCGGTGAACTCATGCGCTCCTGTACTTCGCCCAGAAGCGCGGCCTGGAATTCCGGATAGCCCTCATAGCCGAGCTTGCTGGCAAAGCGCACCACCGTCGGGTTGCTGACCCCGGCGGCGGCAGCGAGGTGTGCGACCGTGTTGAGGCCGGCTGCAGGATAGTTCGACAGCAGCTGTCGCACGATCTTGAGCTCGGCCCTGGTGAAGGCGACCTCCCCGTTCGTCAGGCGATCTCGAATGGCCATTTCCTGCCTCTCCTCGTGATCCGCGTCGCGTTCCGATTTTAATTTTGTTACATTGTTGCTAGCAGACAATAAAAAATGAAACAAGATTGACAGATTAGCTTTTTCGATTAACGTTCGTTGCCGGAGTGGGCTCGGGAGCGAAGCCGCAAATCGGGAGAATGCTGATGGGGCGTATAAGGCGCGGGTCCGTCGTCGGTATCGTTGCGACGGCGCTCCCCTTGGTGGCTGCGGCCGTTGTGGCGGCTGGCCTCTTTCCCGGGGCGGGCGAACGTCTGGTGACGCTGTTTCTGATCAACGTCATCGCCGTCATCGGCATCGGCGTCTACAGCGGCAATTCCGGCATCATCTCTTTCGGCAACGTCGGCTTCATGGCGATCGGCGCCTACGCTTCCGGCCTCCTGACCATCAATCCCATTGTGCAGAAGACGGCGCTGCCGCACCTGCCGGAATGGCTGATGGGCTGGGGCATGCCTTTTCTTCCGGCACTCTTGGTAGCTCTCGTCGTCGTCGCGCTGGTGGCCGTCGCGATCGGCATTCCGGTGGCAAGGCTCGGCGGGTCTTCGGCTTCGATCTGCACGCTCGGCTTCCTCGTTATCGTGCATGTCGTGTTGATCGCCTCCAGCGATTTCACCCGCGGCAGCCAGACCTTCTTCGGCATTCCGCGCGCAGTGAACCTCTGGGTTGCCCTGCCGTTCGCAATCCTCGCCGTCGCCACCGCCCGCATCTATCGCGACAGCGCGGCGGGCATGAAGCTGCGCGCCTCCCGCGAGGACGAGATCGCTTCCTTGGCGGTCGGCGTCAACGTGCGGCTCCACCGTTTCTTCGCCTGGGTGCTTGGGGCGATCCTGTCCGGCGCGGCCGGCGTGCTTTTCGCCCATTTCATCGGTGCCTTCTCGCCGAAGGACTTCTACTTCAACATGACCTTCATGCTGCTCGCCATGCTGATCCTGGGCGGCATCACCACGGTTTCAGGTGCGGTGGTCGGCGCAGCGGTGATCATGGTGATCGTGGAACTGCTGAGGAAGCTCGAAGGCGGTGTCGATCTTGGCTTCCTGCACCTGCCCACCGTCTTCGGCCTGACCGATATCGGCATCGGCCTTGCGATCCTGCTGGTCATGTACCGCCTGCAGGACGGCCTGCTGGGCGTGCGGGAGATCGACGAGCAGGTGCCGTTCCTTAAGCGCCTGGCCGCGGGCGGCGCGAAGCCTGTCGCAAAGCAGGCTTCCGATGCGGTGGTGACGGAAGGAGGTGCGCTGCGGGTCGAAAATGTCGGCAAACGCTTCTCCGGGCTCGTCGCTCTGCATGATGCGAATTTCGACATCCGCCCCGGCCTCGTCACCGGCCTGATCGGCCCGAACGGCGCGGGCAAGTCCACCCTCATCAACAGCGTCTCAGGCGTCGTGCCACCTTCGACCGGTCGGGTGACGATCGACGGAACGCATGTGGGCTCGCTTCCGGTCTACCGGGTGGCGGTGGCGGGCCTTGCCCGCACCTTCCAGAACATTCGCCTCTTCAATAACCTCACCGTGCTGGAAAACGTCACGGTCGCCGCAAGCGCGGTCGCCAAAGACCGGGATCCGGTGGACCTTGCCCGCGAGGCCCTGGCCGAAGTCGGCCTCGGTGACGTTGCCGACCAGCTTGCCGGCACGCTCTCCTACGGCGCGCAGCGACGTCTCGAGATTGCCCGCGCGCTGGCGCTGAAACCCCGCTACCTGCTGCTCGACGAGCCCGCCGCAGGCATGAACCCGGCCGAGACGCAGGAACTGATGACCGTGCTCGACCGCATCCGCACGAAACATCGCCTCGGTCTGCTCGTGGTGGAGCACGACCTGAAGCTCATCATGCGGCTCTGCGATGTCGTCGTGGTGCTCAACAAGGGGCAGCAGATCGCCATGGGAACACCGGCCGAAATTCAGGCGAACCCTGCCGTCATCGAAGCCTATATCGGTCGCCGCCGCTCGGCCGCACCGCCTCCGCAACCCGCCATCGACGCGCGCCAGCCGGATCTTGATCCGCAACCCGCCGACAAGCCCGCATGATCACCAGAGGACGATAAAAATGAAAGCGACATTGAAGGTTTTTTTCCTGACTACCGCGCTCGGGGCGCTTGCGCTTCCGGCGTTCGCCGAAGACCTCGTGGTCGGACTTGCGACCGCGCAGACCGGCGGACTTGCCCCTTACGACCAACCCTCGCTGAAGGGCCTCCAGATGGCGGTCGATGAAATCAACGCAGCAGGCGGCATCGCGGGCAAGTTCCCGATCAAGCTGGTCGCCAAGGATACCCGCTCGGATGCCGCCCAGACCGCGCTCGTCGCGCAGGAACTGGTCGACGAGGGCATAAAGATCCTCATCACGCCCTGCGATGCCGACCCGTCGATCGCCGCCGGCCAGATCACCCAGGCCGCCCAGATCCCGGCCTTTTCCTTCTGCGCCACGACGCCGACCATGCCGCTCGCCGTCGGCGACTACATGTTCGGCAACTACCCGGCGGACAATGTGCAGGCCGCTGTGCTCGCAAACTACGCCAAGGAGGCGGGCTTCAAGACGGCCTATGTGCTCAAGTCGCCGGACACTGCCTATACGCTCAAGCTGCCGGAGTATTTCGCCATCAGCTTCAAGGGCAAGGGCGGCGAGGTAATCGGCGAGGGCACCTACAGCATGGGCCAGCAGGATTTCAGTGCCGAAGTCACCAAGATCAAGGCACTGAACCCGGCCCCCGACGTCATCATGACGGCCGCCTACGAGCCTGATTTCCCGGCCTTCATTCGCCAGTTGCGCGGTGCAGGCGTGACCACGCCCATCCTCGGCAGCGACGGGATTGATTCCCCGACCACCTTCGGGCTCGGTCCGCTGGTCGACGGCGTCGTCTTCACCACGGCTGGCTTTGCCACCGAAGGCAGCCCGCTCGCTTCCTTCAACGAGAAGTACAAGGCCAAGTTCGGCCAGGAACCGGACACCGTCTACATCGCCAATGGCTACGATCTCGGCAAGGTTATCGAAGCAGCCGTCTCCAAGGCCGACAGCGTCGAGCCGACCGCGATCCGCGAAGCCATCGCCTCGCTGGAAAATGTCGAGGGCGTCACCGGCAGGATCAGCTATGCCGGCACGCAGGGCATGCCGCTACGCTCCGTCGCGCTGGTGCGCATTGAAGGCGGCAACCGCTCGCTCGTCAGCCAGGGCGCTCCGGCGGCCGAAGACGTTCCGGCGCCGTGATCTGCAAGCGATGCCCTCCGGATCCCGGAGGGTGTCCCTTCATGCTATATGGCCGGGGCGGATGGACCTCGGCGAGGATTGCCCGATGAAGCATGACAACCAACACCAGCCCCCCTTGCTCGAGGTCAGCGGCCTCAAGGTCGCCTATGGACCGGTCGAGGCGCTGAAGGGCGTCGACCTCACGGTCCGCCGCGGTGAGATCGTCACCCTGCTCGGCGCGAACGGCGCAGGCAAGAGCTCGACGCTCAATTCGCTCGTCGGGCTTGCCGCCAAGCGGGCGGGGCGGGTGACGTTCGCCGGCAGGGACATATCGGCGCTGCCGCCGGAAATGATCGTGCGCATGGGCATGACACTGACGCCGGAGGGCCGCCGCATCTTCCCGTCGCTGACCGTTGACGAGCATCTTCTCCTCGGCGGGGCGATGCACAAGGGTCGCGGGCAGATCGATGCCGTCCGCGAGGACATGCTCTCGCGCTTCCCCATCCTCAAGGAGCGACTTCACCAGATGGCGGGCTCGCTCTCCGGCGGCGAACAGCAGATGCTGGCGATCGCCCGCTCCATGATGTCCTCGCCCGACCTTCTCCTGCTCGACGAGCCATCTCTGGGATTGGCGCCACAGATCGTCGACCAGATCTTCGAACTGATCACAGGCTTGCGGGAACGGGGTCTGACGATCCTGCTTGTCGAGCAGAATGTGTCGCTGTCGTTGGAGATCGCCGACGCCGGCTATGTCATGGCGAACGGGCGGATCGTGCTGTCGGGTTCGGCTGCCGAACTGCGCAACTCCAGCGAAATACAGGGCGCCTATCTCGGCGCGTGACCCGTGAGACGGAGAATTATCCATGGACATGTTCCTGCAACAGCTGGTCAACGCACTCAGTCTTGGCGGCACTTATGCGCTGCTCGCGCTGGGCCTTGCCGTCGTCTTCTCGATCATGGGGCTGATCAATTTCGCCCACGGTGAACTGATGACGGCGACAGGCTACGGCCTCTGCTTCGCGCTCATCTTCGGTCTGCCGTTCGGCCTTGCCGTCGTCGTGGCGCTGGCGGTCGGGATCGCGCTGGTGCTGCTGATGGAGCGCACTGCCTTCCGGCCCGTGCGCGGGGCCAGTGGCACGACCCTGCTGCTGACCAGCTTTGCCGTCAGCGGCATTCTGCGTGTGCTCTTTCAGAACTTCATCTCGGCCCGTCCCCAGCCTGTGCCAATGCCGATGAGCCTTTCCGGCACGATCGAGATCGGCAGCGTCCACATCGGTATCATCCAGGCGATCTCAATTCTGGCAACAGTGATCATGCTGGTCGGCCTCAACCTCTTCCTGCGCACGACCGTTCTCGGCCGCGCCATGCGCGCCGCTTCCGAGGATTTCGCCATCGTGCGCCTGATGGGCATTCGTGCCAATGCCGTCGTCGCCACAGCCTTTGCGATCTCGGGACTGCTGGCGGGTGTTGCCGGCATCCTGTGGGTGGCCCAGCGCGGCAGCGTCGATCCGCTGATGGGATTCCTACCGGTGCTAAAGGCCTTTATCGCAGCGATCATCGGCGGCCTTGGCAGCCTGTCCGGCGCCGTGGCGGGCGGTTTTCTGCTCGGCTTCATCGAGGTGTTCCTGCAAGCCTATCTGCCGGAAGCTCTGCTCAGCTACCGCGATGCCTTCACCATCCTGCTTGTCATCGGCGTCCTGCTGTTTGCACCGCAGGGGCTGCTTGCCCGCAAGACGGTCGTCAAGCTTTGAGGACCAAAACTCAATATTCAAATTGGATCTCTAACCCTGAACGTGAGAGCGCTAGTCGCACTGCGGGGAAGTGCGCTTGGCGCTGTATCTGAGGATCGTACGGTTATCGTCGAAATAAGCAATGATTCCAATAACGCCGACTTCATGATCAGCCGTGACTGTGCTCGATGCTGGCCGGCGGGAACAGGCACCCGCCTATATTACATTGTTTCCAGGAAGCCGGCTTTCTCGCGCAGATGAATGACGGTCGGGCCGTTCGCGGCAAACGCAGCCTTCACCGCCACCTCCAGCTCCTCGAAGCTGTTCGGCTCGGCGGTCCGGCAGCCATAGGCTTCGGCGAGCTTCACGAAATCCGGGTTGTGCTGGTTGACGCCGATGGTCGGAATGTCGCGGACGATCATGCCGTCGCGGATCTGGGCGAGGCTGTCGTTGTTCCAGAGGATGATGGCGAGCGGCAGCTTGTTTTCCACCGCGGTGCCGAGCTCCTGGAGGGTAAACTGGAAGCCGCCGTCGCCGACGATGACGACGACCGGCGTTTCGGGGCTCGCGATCTTGCCGCCGATCGCCGCCGGCAGGGCATAGCCGAGCGTGCCGAAGCCGGCCGGGAAATGCCAGGTGCGCGGCAGGGCGCTGCGATAGAAGGCATAGCCGGTGTAGGCAAGCTGCGTCATGTCGGTATAGACGACGCCGTCGTTGGGGATGGCATTGCGGAGGCTGTCGAGTACGCGGACATGCTTTTTTTCGAGCGGCGTCAGCGCGTCACGCTCGGCGGCGCGCAACGCGGCGATGGCATTGGACTCCTTGAAACCGGTGGCTTGGGAGACCCTCTCGGTGATTGCCGCCACCGCCAGTTTCGCATCCGCCTCCATGGCGACGTCGACATCGTAGTCGCGCACCAGCGTGGCCGGATCGATGTCGATGCGGATGAGTTTGCCGTTCATCGGCAGCGGGCCGTCGAGCCAGATGTCGGGTTCGGCAAGCTCGGTACCGACAAGCAGCACCGCATCGGCATCGCGCACGAAGGTCTGGGTGGCGCCGCGGTCGATCGTTACTTCGAGGGCAAGCGGATGGTCGTCAGGCAGGATGCCTTTGGCCGCGATGGTCGGCACCACCGCCGCGCCGATCTTCTCCGCCAGCGCCCGGACCTCGCCTGCGGCGGAAACTGCGCCGCCGCCGGCGAGGATCACCGGCCGCCTCGCCGCGTCGAGGATGGCAGACGCCGCCTCGACCTGCGCGGTATCCGGCGCACGGCGGCGCGCGGTGGTGCGCCGGCTGGCCGGCTTTTCATCCGGCGCCTTGAAGACGTCAAGCGGGATCGACAGATGCACCGGGCGCGGCCGGCCGCTTTCGAACAGCGCGAAGGCGCGGGCGATGTATTCGCGCACCTGGTCGGGGCTGCTCGCGGTCTCGGAAAAGGCGGTCAGCGGGCGCGTCACGGCCGACTGGTCGGTGATCTCGTGCAACGTGCCGCGGCCCATGCCGAGGTCTTTGTTGGCGGCGACGGAGGTGATCACAAGCATCGGCACGCTGTCGGAATAGGCCTGGCCGATCGGCGTTGCGGCGTTGGTGACGCCGGGGCCGGAAATCAGGACGCAGACGCCGGGCTTGCCCGACATGCGGGCATAGCCGTCGGCCATGAAGCCGGCGCCCTGTTCATGGCGCACGCCGATGTGGCGGATGCCGGCGGCATCCATGCCGCGATAGGCCTCGAGCGTGTGCACGCCGGGCATGCCGAACACGGTGTCGACCCCGTAGGCCTTCAGGATCTGCATCAGGCGGCTGCCGCAGGAAATGGTCTCGTTCATGAGGGAGAGTCCGTTCGAATTGGAGTGTTTCAGGGTTTCGCTGCGTCTTCGAGGCCCATCCAGATCGAGCCGTATTCGTCGGCGACGACCATCAGGCTGGCGCCGAGTTCCTGTGCGAAGGCGCGTTCGGGGCGCGACCAGGCGGGCATGATCCAGGGCTTTCCGGCGTTCCGGGCGGCCTGCGCGATCGTCTTCAGGTCGGCCTTGTCCGCATCGGTGTTGCGATAGGCGCCGCGGCCGGAATCGAGCGACAGGTCGCTCGGGCCGACGAACAGGCCGTCGACGGTCGGCAGTGCAAGGATCGCCTCGACATCCTTGAGAGCGGCGGCGGATTCGATCATGGGATAGCAGCGCGTCTTGGCGTTCTCGGTGTCGTAATAGTCCGGCTTCACGCCGCCGTAGCGGGCGGGACGGGTGCCGGAGAAGCTGCGCGTGCCGAGCGTCGGATACTTGGCGGAGGCGGTGACGCGGCGCGCGTGTTCGACATCACCGATATGGGGGATGATGACGCTGTCGGCGCCCATGTCGAGCGCCTGCTGGATCGGGATCGCCTCCGGCCCCAGCACCTTGGCGTGCATCGTCATGCCGAGCGCCTTGCCGAGCGCGATGATGCGGTCCGTCGCTTCGAGGTCGAACAGGCCGTGCTCGATGTCGAGCACGACATGGCGGTAGCCGATGTCATGGGCGATCTCGATCATCGCCTGGTGCGGGGTCGAGAGCCAGATGGCGAGGTTTTGGAGCGTGTCAGCCATGGGCCGCTCCATCCTTCTGCTGCCGCTCGGCGATCATGCCGGCGATGTCCACCAGATCCTGCAATTTGGCGCCGGCGCGGATGCGTGCCACCCAGCTTCCCTCGTCCTCCTGGTCGGCCAGCGCGATATCGGTGATGCCCGCCACCTGGTCGGGCGGCAGGACGAGGATGCCGCAGTCGTCGGCGAGGATGGCGTCGCCCGGATTGACGGTGACGCCGCCGCAGGACACCGGAATGTTGTAGCCGCCGCCGAGATTGAGCAGCTTGGTGGTGATCGGCGAGATGCCGCGCGCCCAGGTCGGCACGCCGGCCTCGCGGATCGCAGCCGGATCGGTAATCATGCCGTCGATGATCACGCCGGCGAGGCCTCGCTCCTTGGCAACGGCCGCCATGAAGCCGCCCCAGGCGGCGTGGCGCTCGTCGCCGGCGCGGTCGATCACCAGGATGTCGCCGGGCCGCACCCGGTCCATCGCGTGGTAAAGCAGGGTGGAATCGGGGCCGGGGATCGAGACCGTCTGCGCGGTGCCCGCCACCCGCACGCCGTCGATCAGCGGGCGTAGGTCATTGCGCATGAAACGGTCGTGCAGGTAGTGGCCGACGGTGGCCGCCTCGACGCGGGCAAAGCGGGCGAGCAGGCCGGCGTCGAGCTGCGGCGCTGGGTCGGCGATCCGGTAGGATTTGATCGACATGATGAAATGGCTTCCTATTGCGTGAGAATTCTGATGGCGGAGGGGGCGCAGGCGAGAACGCCCGGCTCTCCCGGTTGCGGGGTCGATCGGTCACGGCTGTTGCGGACGCGGGCCTGCAGACGGTTGTCGTCCGCAAGCGACAGGCCGTAGACGGTGTCGGTGCCGATGTAGACCGCCTCGCTGAGCGTGCCGGCAAAGCGGATCGGCGACCCGGCATCGCCGTCGACGAAATGCAGCGCCTCCGGCCGGATGGCGAGCGTGCATCGATCGCCGGCCTGCAAGGCGAGATCGGATTGCAGGTCGAACCGGCTGCCGGCGGCATCCAGTGCCAGCCGGTCGCCGCTGCGGCCAGCGACGCGGGCCTCGAGCAGGTTCATGTCGCCGATGAACCCAGCGGTGAAGCGGTTGGCCGGCTGTTCGTAGATCTCGACCGGCCCGCCGACCTGCTGGATGACTCCGTTGCTCATCACCGCGATGCGGTCCGACATGGTCAGCGCCTCCTCCTGGTCGTGGGTGACGAAGATGAAGGTGATGCCGAGGCGGCGTTGCATTTCCTTTACCTCCATCTGCATCTCGCGACGGAGCTTCAAGTCGAGCGCGCCGAAGGGCTCGTCGAGGAGCAGCACGGACGGCCGGTTGACCAGCGCGCGGGCCAGCGCCACGCGCTGCTGCTGGCCGCCGGAAAGCGCCGACGGCTTGCGGTCGATGGCGTGGGCCATGTGCACGCTCTCGAGTGCTGCCTTGACGCGCTGTCGGATTTGCTCCGTCGCCACGCCCTTGACGGAAAGGCCGAAGCCGACATTCTCGCCGACATTGAGATGCGGGAACAGCGCATAGCTCTGGAACACGGTGTTGACGTTGCGCTGGTGCGCCGGCACGCCGGTCACCTCCTTGCCGTCGAGCAGCAGCCGGCCGGAGGTCGGCTCCTCGAAGCCGGCGATCATCCGCAGCGTCGTCGTCTTGCCGCAGCCGGAGGGGCCAAGGAAGGTGAAGAACTCACCCGCCCTGATCTTGAGGTTCATCCGATCGACGGCATAGGTCGTCTGGTCTCCGCTGGCGCCGAAGGCCTTGCGGATATCGATCAGTTCGATGGCGACACGGCTTGCGCCGGCCGGCTCTGGGGTGTCAGGCGGCATATCGTTCTGGAACTCGCTGAGAAGGGGGAGGGCGGCCGGATATCGGCATCCGGCCGCCGGTGATGCGGCGCGCCGTTACTGGGCGGTCTTCACCTTCGTCCAGCCATCCTGGTAGAGCTTCGTGGCATCGCCCACGTCGAGGATGAAGTCCGCCTTCATCAGCGTTTCTTCCGGCGG
The DNA here is from genome assembly GCF_041930185.1 of Mycoplana ramosa. Lineage (NCBI taxonomy): Bacteria > Pseudomonadati > Pseudomonadota > Alphaproteobacteria > Hyphomicrobiales > Rhizobiaceae > Mycoplana > Mycoplana ramosa. The sequence goes on from NZ_JBHEEW010000002.1 coordinate 117,064, forward strand.
ATAGATGGCCGCGTTCTCGACCACGTCCTTCGGCAGCAGTTCCTTGGCCTTGTCGATCACGGTCGCGGATTTCGACAGGTCCGCCGCCTTGGCGGCGACCTCCGGTCGCATGATGTAGTCGATGAACTTGTAGGCTTCCTCGACGTTCTTCGCCGATTTTGGAATGGCGAAGCCGTCGATCCACATCGAGCCGCCTTCTTCCGGAAGGACATACTTAACCTTGGGATTGGTCGCCATCACCTGGGCGATTGAGCCATTCCAGCCCTGCACGAGGCAGGCCTCGCCGGTGGCGAGCAGGTCGCCGTAGTTGGTGCTATTGTAGCCGCCGAGTACCTTTCTCTGCTCGATCAGCGACTGGGTTGCCTTCTCGATCTCCTCCGGGTTGGTGGTGCCGGCGTCGAAGCCGTTGACCTGCAGGCCTGCGATATAGGCGGCCAGCATGTTGTCGAGCATATAGATCCGGCCTTCATACTGCGGATCCCACAGCGCTTTCCAGCTTGTCGGCGGGGTCTTTACGCAATCCTCGTTATAGGCGAGGCCGGTCGTGCCCCAGATATAGGGAACGGACCATTTCTGGCCGGGGTCGAAGGAGACGTTCTTGAAGGGGGCGCCGAGATTGCCGATGTTCGGGATCTTGGCATGGTCCAGCTCGTGCAACAGCCCCTGCTTGGCGAGAACCTGCACCGTGTACTGGCTCGGTTCGATGAGGTCGTAGCCGCTGGCGCCGGCCGACAGCTTGGCCATCATCGTTTCGTTTGAATCGTAGGTGTCGAAGGTCACGGTGATGCCGGTTTCCTTCGCGAAGTCGTCGACGACTTCCTGCGGCACTTCGCCGGACCAGGCATAGATGTTGAGCTCGGCGGCCGATGCGCCGGATGCAAAGGCGATCACGCTGACCGATGCAAGCAAGGTTTTCCAGTTTTTCATTGCATGTTCCCCATTCTTGGTTGGTGGTCTTATGATTGTTTGCGGATCGTCTTGAGGTAGCGCCCCATGACGACCAGGATGATCAGCACGTTGACGGCGATCAGCATCGCGCCGAGCGCGTTGATCTTCGGCGTCAGACCGGTCTTAAGCATCGCATAGATCTGGATCGGCAGCGGCGTAGTGCCGACGCCGGAGACGAAGGTTGAGACGACGAAATTGTCGAAGGAGATCACCGCGCAGAGCAGGAAGGCCGAGAGGATGGCCGGCAGCAGCAGCGGCAGCGTCACGCGCATGAAGATCTGCCGACCGTTGGCGCCGAGATCGGCGGCGGCCTCGTCGAGGCGGGGATCAAGGCCGGATGCCGCGGCGCGCACGATCAGGAAGCTGAACGGGATCGACACGAGCACGTGGCCTGCGATCAGCGTGCCGTAGCCGAGCGGAACGCCGGTCCAGACCGTGGCGACGAGCAGGCCGACGGCAAGCACGATCTCCGGCAGCACGAGCGGCGCGATCACCAGCGTCGAGAACAGGTTCTTCCCGGTGAAGGGGCGCTTGACCACGGCGAGCGCAGCACTGGTGCCGATCGCCGTTGCAAGCACTGCCGAGGCGGTGGCGACGATGACGCTGACCTTCAAGCCGGCCCTGAGGCCGCGATCGCCAAGCGCCTCGGCGAACCAGACCAGCGAAAAGCCCTCCCAGACCACCGTCGATCGGCCGGCATTGAAGGCGTAGATCACCAGCACCAGCAAGGGGGCGAAAAGGAATAAATAGCCGAGCAGCGTCGCGGCGGGGACGTAGAGAGCAAGCACCTTCCTCATGCCCGCGCCTCCTCGACCGAGCGCAGCACGCGCATGTAGCAGACGATGATCACCGACGAGATCGCCAGCAGCACCACGGAGACGGCGGCTCCCAACGGAATATTGCGGAAATCGAGGAAGAGCTGGACGATCAGGTTGCCGAGAATGATGCTCTTGCCGCCACCGAGCAGGACCGGAATGGCATAGACGCCCATGGCCGGTACGAAGACGAACAGGATCGCGGCCATGACGCCTGGCAACGACAGCGGGAAGGTGACCCGCCAGAAGGACTGCAGCGGCGTGGCGCCGAGGTCGTCGGCCGCTTCGAGCAGCCGCCTGTCGAGCCCGCTGAGCGCGGCATAGATCGGCAGCACCGTGGTCGGCAGGAACGCGTAGAGCATGCCGACGAGGACGGCCGGATAGGTGCCGATCATTCGAATCGGCTGTTCAATCACACCGAGGCCGACAAGCGCACTGTTGATCGTGCCGTTGCGGCCGAGCAGCACCATCCAGGCCGACATGCGCACGATGAAGTCGATCCAGAAGGGAATGAGCAGCAGCGCCAGCAGCAGGCCGGCATAGCGTCCGGCGCGCAGCGCGATGAAATAGGCGATCGGGTAGCCGACCAGCAGGCAGATGACGGTCGAGACCAGCGCCAGCTGAAGCGAGTTCGAGAAGATCGGCAGGTAGATCGCCTGGAAGAGTTCACGATAGCTCGTCAGCGTGAAGCCGAATTTCGCGCCGCCATAGGTATCCTGCTCGGCGAAGGAAAAGGCGATGACGATCAGGATCGGTATGGCCAGCAGGAGGATCGCACTGAGGAGGGACGGGGCGAGCAGCGCCAGCGTCATGAGGTTTCCTCGGCGCGGCGCGGTCATTTCCACGTCTCCATGCGGTTCTCGCGGAACGGCGGCTCGACCGGCCGGATGAGGCTCGTCGCACCGACGGAAAGATGGGCGCGCATCGCCGCCTCGGCATTGTCGGGGTCGTGGCTTGCGAGCGCCTGGTGGATCACGACCATGTCGTTGAGGTCTTCGAAGAGCAGCGCGACCGGAATGCGCGACACGTAGAGGCTGCGAACCGAAAGCGCGTAGAGGCGCGTCAGCGCCTGCATCAGATAGGTGTTGCCGGAGGCTTCCGCGATCAGCTTGTGCATTTCCTCGTCGATGCCGAGATGCCATTCGATCTCCATCCGGCCGGCCTCGACGCCGGTGCGCGCCTCCCCGATCAGCGTGGCGAGGCGATCGAGCTGGGCTTCCGTGATCCGGGTCGCCGCCAGACGGGCCGCCCAGACCTCGGCCTGGAGGCGGAATTCCTGGAGCTGGAAGAAGTCGGTGGCGGAGGTCGAGGAGACGAAGTAGCCGCGCTGCGGAACTGCCAGCAGCAGGTCCTCCTGCGCCAGCCGCTGCAGCGCCTCGCGCAGCGGCGTGCGGCCGACCGTCAGCCGCTCCATGCATTCCTTCTCGTCGATCGGCGAACCGGGCAGCAGCTCCGCCTTGATGATGGCATTGCGCAGCCCTTGATAGGCAACGTCGCTCAGGCGCATTTTCTTGTTCGAAGGCTGCAATGTCGATTATCCTACAAATATATTTTCAGAATATCATCGAAATATTGCATGTCAACCGGCCATATCTAACTGGAAATTAAGCCGTAGTGCATCGCATCCTGAGGAGGCGAGCTTTTTGATGCTGCGCGCAGTCGTCGAAGCCTTTTGCTTCGAAGCCCCCGCCCGGATCGGGCGAGTTCGTGCGGCTAAGGTTCACAGCCGGGAGTGGTTGTCGGGCTCCATCCTAGCGTTCGACGATCGCCACGCCGTCCGCAATGCGGTCACTCGGATAGAGCACGACCTTTTCGCCGGCCCTCAACCCATCCTTGATTTCCATCGAGAGGTTGTTGCGCTGGCCGACGACGACGGGTCGCAGTCTTGCACGCGCCCCCTCCGCCACGAACACCGCCCACTCCTCTCCCTGGCGGAACAAGGCGCCGAGCGGCAGCCTGAGAACCTCGCCCTCGAACAGGATGATCTGCACGTCGACGCGGTAGCCGTGCCCGAGCGACTGCCAATGATTCCGCGGGGCGGCAAAATCCAGGATCACGTCGACACGTTGCTCCTCGATGCCGAGCGCGGAAACCTTGGTCTGGCCGAAGGGCTCAACGCGCCGGACGGTCGCAGTCAGGTCCTCTCCGCCCCAGCCGGTGATGATGGCCTTCTGTCCGGGACTAACCTTGACGGCGTCTTCCGACAGTAGGTTCACGACGATCTCCAGATCGGTAGGGTCACCGATGTCCAGCAGAGCGGTACCGGCTTCGACCACCCCCTCGCTGCGCCGCATGACATGAAGGACCACGCCATTGACCGGCGCTGTCAGCGGTACGCATTCACACGGACCCGTCCGGCTCTGCATCTCCTGCCGCGACAGAATCCGCGAGCGAGCCTGGGTCAACTCGTGCTGCCGCACGTTCAGAGCTGCCTCGGCTGTCGCGAGGTTGGCTTCGGCGACATTGTAGGCGCGCTCCGCGTCGTCCAGGCTGCGCTTGGAGATCGTTTCGCGTGTGATGAGCATGCGGGCGCGGGCGCGCTCTCCCTCTGCGAAGGTCAAGTCGGCCTTTGCCTTGTTGAGCTCGGCGGCGGCGAGATTGTACGCCGCTCGCGCGGCCTCCACCGCAGCCTGCTGCTCCGCTTCCGAGCGAACGTCCAGAAACGCCGGTGCGGCGGGCTCAATCTGGGCCAGTTGTGTCTTCCCGGCCTCGACGACATCGCCCGCCTCAGCGGTGATGCGCTGCAACTGACCGCGGAGCGGCGTATAAAGCGTGTAGACGTCGCGTACGCGCGTCTCGCCTTCTTCGTCGATGGACACACGCAACAGGCCTGGCGCGGCGGTTGCGAGATCGACCGGGATCGGCTGCGGCCGCAGCGCGTAGGCGATGCCGGCCGCAAGCAGCGCCAGGAGGACGCCCCAGATTGCCAGCCTGCGTTTCACGACCCGCAATGGTTTACTCCCTTGTTTTCAGCACCGCGATCAGATCCAGACGGTCGAGACGCCGACGCACGATTGCAGCACAGCCCAAAGCGGCGGCGAGTACGATCAGTGCCGCCTTGCCGTAGGTTGCATCGCGCAGGACCAGAGGTACACGGTAAAGTTCCGTCTCGAAGGCGCTCGTCATGTACCATGCCAGGCCGAAACCGATGACCGCGCCCAGCGGGATGGCGATCCATGTGAGGATGCCGACTTCACCAAGTAGGATGTAGGAGATCTCCCAGCGGCTGAAGCCGAGGACGCGCAAGGTCGCGAGTTCGCGCGCCCGTTCGGACAAAGCGATCCGGATCGAATTGTAGGTGACGCCGACGGCAAGGGTCATCGAAAAGACGACGAAGAAACCGATGAAGATCAGGATCGTTTCCCCCATCGTCTTGTGGAAGGTATCGATGGCGTCGTGGCGGAAGAGAACTGCGGCGACGACGGGGAGATCCTTCAGCCTCGCAAGCAGCATCGAACGGCTCTGGGCGTCGACGCGAACATGCAGGCCGCTTGCGACGCGCCCGTCGCCGGCCATCCGGTTGAGGGCGGCCATGTCCATGTAGGCCGGCTTGCCGATATAGGTCTCGAAGATCTGTACGACTGGCACGTTTTCCCGTCGCTGCACCCCTTCCAGGGCTTCGACCACAACGGTGTCGCCCGCTTCGACTTCAAGTAACTCGGCCAGCTTTCGCGAGAGAACGAGCCCATCGGGCGGGACGTCAATGCGCCCGCGTTCGACGTCGAAGACCGGGCTGAGGACCGCGCCGGGCGGGATGCCGATTATTCCCTGTCGCTCGACGAGGTGTCCATGGCTGATGCGCGCCGGCATGTGGCGGTAAGGTTCGGCCGCAAGGACTCCGGGAAGGCGCTCGAAATCACCGATTACCTTGATGGGCTGCAGGTCGCTGAAGGCGATGGTCGCGTCCTGATGCTGTCCGCGCTCGAATGTGGTCTCGGCGAGGGAATCGATGGCATCCACCCATTGCAGGGCCATGATGAGCACGGCGACCGACATGGCCAGGCCGAGGCTGGCAAGGAACGCCCGCACGGGCCACCGGACGATACGCCGCACGATCATGCGCGACGGTTCGTCCAGCGCACCGGACAATGCCGTGCGCGACGCCCAACTGCGGCGATAGAGCGGCGGGGAGGGAGGCAGCATCGCTTCCGCAGGGGGCAGCAGGATAGCACGCCGCACTGCCACCAAGCTGCCCGCAAGTGCCGCACCCAGGCTGATCGCGCCGGCGATCACGAAGCCGGCCGGGCCAGGTCGGTAGAGCAGAAACGGAAAGCGGTAGAACTGGGTGTAGAGTTCGGTGTTCCAGTGTCCCAGCCAGGCGCCGGCCAAGGAGCCGATCAGTATTCCAAGCGCGCCGATGACAAGGACCATCTTGGCATAGTGCCAGCCGATGCTGAGGTTTCCGTAGCCAAATGCCTTCAGCAGGCCGATCTCACGGCGTTCCGTTTCAATCAGCCGGGCCATCACCATGTTCGTCAGGAAGGGGGCAACCGCAAGGAAGATTGTCGGCATGATCCGGGACATGTTCTTCTGCTGCGCGATCTCGCTTTCCAGGAACCAGTTGGAGGTCTGGTCGGGTCGCCCGTAGGCACCAACACCGCCGAATGGAGCCAGCATCCCGTCGAGCCGCCGGATGACGTCGCGGGCATCCGCGCCCGGCAGGAGACTGAGCGTCACGCTGTTGAAGGATCCCTGCAGGTCGAAGGCGGCCGCCAGCGCATCCCGGCCCATCCACAAGATGCCGAACCGTTCGTCGTCGGGCATGAGGCCGCCGGGGGCGATGGCATAGACGAATTCCGGACTGAGCGCCGTGCCCACGACCTGTAGCGTGCGTTTGCGTCCCCTCAGCACGGCATCGAAGCTGTCACCGGGCTTCAGCCGGTGCGCCTCGGCGAAGGGCTCGCTCACCACCACCTCGTCCGGCCTGGTCGGATCGACCAGGCGCCCCGACCGGACGACGAGTGCGTTCATGAGTTGAGGGCCAATGTCGGGCAGTGAAATTACCTGCGCGACGACGGGTTCGGCATAGCCGGCCATGTCGAGAATGGCGCCTTCGACAATGCGCGTCTCGACAAGTCGTGCGCCCGGGATCCGGGCGATGTCGCGTCCGAGCGAATCCGGCGCGCGCTTGGTCTGGGCAAAGACATCGGCAAAGCGCGTGCGTTCGTAATAGGCCGCGGTCGTCTCCTGGAGCGACTCGATCGTGGTGAGGGCCATGACCAGCAAAGCTGTCCCGGATGCGATGACGAGGGCGATGGCGAGGACCTGGGCCCTCAGGCTCCACAGTTGGCGAAGCAGCTTGCGGTCCAGACTGCTCACGGCGGTCACCACTGGAGTTCGGCGGGCCGACGTTGAACGGCGTTTAGCCGCGTTTCAACGATGCGCCCGTCGCCGAAGTAGAGCACCCGGTTGGCAATCTCGGCAATGACGGCATTGTGGGTGATGAGCGCCGTGGTCGTTCCCAGGCTGCGGTTGATCTTCAGGATCGCGTCCAGGACGAGGATGCCGGTCTTGCTGTCAAGTGCGCCGGTCGGTTCGTCGCACAGAAGCAGATCGGGTCGCTTTGCGATTGCGCGGGCGATGGCCACGCGTTGCTGTTCGCCACCGGATAGCTGCGCGGGAAAGTGATCCATCCTGTCGCCCAGGCCGACCATTGAGAGAGCCTCGGCCGGCGGCATTGGGTGCCTGGCAATCTCGGTCACGAGAGCGACGTTTTCGCGGGCTGTCAAGCTCGGGATCAGATTGTAAAATTGAAAGACAAAGCCGACATGGTTGCGCCGATAAAGGTTGAGGGCGCGTTCGCTGTCCATCGAGAGTTCGCTGCCGCGAAACAAGACGCTGCCGCTTGTCGGTGCATCGAGCCCGCCGAGAATGTTGAGCAAGGTCGATTTGCCGCTCCCGGACGGCCCCAGCAGCACCACCAGTTCGCCTTCGTGGAGATCGACATCAACACCGCGTAGCGCGCGAACCTCGACCGTGCCCATCCGATAGACCTTCGTTAGGGCACGCCCCTGCAGCGCTATCGCCGATGCTTCACGCTCCACCGCTTGCTCCCTGGCTCGAGGTGATCACGGTATGGTCATTTGGAAAGATAGCGCTCGATCTCGAAAATTGGAAACTTCAGCATGTCCTTTTTGGGCGTGTGGCTTCGGGTCGTCGAGGCGCTCGCGGCCGCGTCGCCGCAGTCGATGCAATTGCTCGACTCCTCCATTGTCCGCACCCTCCAGCACGCCACCGGCGCAGGTCCTAGGTAGTGGCGGAGGCGAGAGCGACGGCAGCGAGGAAGTTGGTGGCCAGCTTGTCGTAGCGGGTAGCAACCTCCTGAAGTGTTTGAGTTGCAGAAGAAGCGCTCGGCGAGATTGCGCTGTCGGTAGAGGCTTGGGGCGACCGATCTTTGGACCCTGCGGTCGCGCTGGGTCGGGATGTGAACCTCGCCACCGCGCTGTTGGGGGGGTGCAGCACGCCGTTAGCGATGAGAAAAGGCGAGCCAGCAAAGACGCTATCGCCTCCTTGACCGTTATGAGGCATTCTCCGTTATGCAAAGGTCACATTTCATATCGCCCCCTCCCTCAAGTGTAGCGGCCCAAATTGTGCGGACGCGGATTCAATTTGCCATAAGGCTTCGCCAATTCGGCCTGACGCCTGCGCAACTCGTACCAGCTTGCGTGCGCGTTATTCCAATTCGAATTAAATTACGGTCTATAGATGTTGCTGCTTTTCCGCCGGGCGTCGTCCAGTCACGAGCTGCGTCGACCAGTTCCATCTCGGGGCTATTCACGTTGGCGTTTTCGATGGTGCCTTTCTGCCAGGGCGATTGCGGATCACAGAACCAGGTCTGCGCGCCAATGCCGGCTTGCAGATAGGGCCAGTCGGTGAACTCGGTGCCGCGGTCGAAGGTGATCGAGCGGGGGGCCCGATGGGGCAGGGACTGCAGCAGCTGGATCAGCCCCTCCATGATCGGCCGTGATTGCCGGTCGTTGTCGCGCAGGAGCACGGCAAACCGGCTGACCCGCTCTGTCGGCCGAGTTTTTCCGCAATGATCTCGACACCGATGCCCGCCATCCGCCAACGAGCGATCCTGCGGCGTTCATCCATGTCGAGATGAGAATGGTGCGTGTCATGCGTTGTTCCTCGCGTGAGATAAGCCATCGTTATTTCTCGCAAGTCGCAGTTCAAACCTGAACCCACCCGGCTACAAAAAGGTGTGGCGTAAGGTTTCTTATGGAACTCGCTAATGCACTGTGCGGCTACTCGGCGCAGCATTGATGATCCGATACGCAGCAAAAGAATCGCAATAACGGCATAGCCGCGCTGATTTGGTCGGGGGCATACCACAGAGCGCAATCCGACGGGCCGCCTTGCGGCGAATGTCCTTCCAGCTCCTTGTCAATTCGGACCTGTACAGCGGTGGGGAGCGCGGATCGCAAACGGCTCTTTTCGACGAGTTTGTCGGGATACTGGTGGGCAGCAATAGTAGCTGTTGAGACGCGGCACCATGTTCGGGCCGGCGCCGACATTGGCGGCAACGACGGCCGGAACTCGCCAACTATCTCGGCGGCACCACTCCCTAGGCAGCCGCGCTGATTTGGTCGCGCCGCCGCCGACGTCCGGCGGTTGGACCGTCAATGACCACAATGAAATGCTCGCGCGACTCTTCAGAATTCAAAATGTTGATAAAGAGTGAAAATCAGAGCATGCTTGAGATATGCTGGCCCCAAAATCTTCAATTATCTCACCCGATCTGTGGCTTGAGCCGACCATCACTCGTCCTGTTCGTCTCCACCCACACTGCAGAACCAAGTTGAGGTTCTGCTTCGAGCTTCCTGACTGGAAGTCAGCCGGCCTTACCTTGATCATTCGATGACTGCGCAAAAGGAAGCAAAAACGTTGTTGCAACTTTTTCGAGGCTCATCAGATCGTATCCGCCCTCTTGTACCAACAGTACTGGTAGATCGAGTCTTGCAAGCAACTCCCCCATCGTTCTGAAGGTCTCGACGCTCAGCTGAAGGCCCCTTGCCGGGTCACTTGCCAACGCGTCGAAGCCTAGAGAGATGATCAGGACCCGGGGCTGGTGGGCGAGCGCCGCGTCGAGGCATACCTTGAATGCCGCGATATAGGCCGCATGGCCCACTTCTTCCGGAAGCGGAAAGTTCATATTGAGGCCGGGAGCCGATCGCCCCCCCGTCTCGTCGGCAAATCCGGCGAAGTGCGGATAGTAATCCGCGGGGCTCCTGTGGAGGGAGGCGAAGAAGACCTGCGGATCCTCCCAGAATATATCCTGTGTGCCGTTTCCGTGGTGTGCGTCGATATCGATGAGACTTATCCGCCCAAGCGATGAAGCAAGGGCCCGTGCGGCTATGGCGGCGTTGTTTATATAGGTCGCGCCGCCACCGAAATCGCGGCCTGCATGATGGCCCGATGGCCGGCACAGCGCATAGGCCCACCGCTCCCCCTCCCGAATGAACGAGGCTGCGGTGAGGGCCACCTGTGCTGCCCAATAGGCGGCCGGCCATGTGCCCTCGTCGACCGGGGTCAGCTGATCACGCAAATGGTATCCCGCCTTGGCAACTCGCGACCAGTCCAACCGGTAGGCCTCGGCACGAGTTTCGAAGGCGGCCGGTGCCAACGGCCCGTGACCCGCGCCCGCGCAACGCGAGGAGAGAAACTCGAGATAACGGGGCGTATGAACGTCAGCCAGCGGCGCCATGCCGTGATCGACGGCATCGACGATCGAAAGCCCGCATCGCCGTGCCGCCCGCAGCAGGGCGTCGAGCCGATCTGGCACGTCACGGCTCGGCCGGGGAACGCCGCCTTCAACAACGGCGCCGGGCCTGTGCAAACGATGCCGGTCGGAATAGACAGCCTTCATGTCAGGCCGGGATCAGCACGGCATCTTGGCTGTCCCAGCCGAGCGAAATGGACTGCGAGGGAGCGATGTCGACGCCCGTACCCGCATTGGGAATCTTGGCGACGAGCATAGCGTTGTCCCCGAAACGAACATGAACCCTGCGATGATCTCCGAGATAGATGACCTCGTCGACGCTCCCGGAGAAGCGATTGGTGCAGACAGCGGCCTGATCGAGATAGAGGCGCTCCGGTCGCAGGGATACGATGACGGGCTGGCCTCTTGAAAAGGCGGCGCGGCTGGAGACGCTGATTACCTGCCCGTCCTGCGTGCGAACACCATATTCCTCCCCGTTGCCGCTGATGATCTCGCCCACGAGTCGGTTGTTTTCACCGATGAAGCCGGCGACGAAGGCCGTGGAAGGACGCTCGTAGAGTTCGCTCGGCGGTGCAAGCTGTTCGATCTTGCCCGCATTGAACACGGCGACGCGGTCGGACATCGTCAGCGCCTCGGACTGGTCGTGCGTGACATAGACTACGGTGATGCCGAGGCGCTCGTGAAGGTGCTTGATCTCGAGCTGCAGATGTTCGCGCAGGTTCTTGTCGAGGGCGCCGAGCGGTTCGTCCATCAGCACCACATCCGGCTCGAAGATGATGGCGCGGGCGAGCGCGATGCGCTGTTGCTGTCCGCCGGAGAGCTGGGCGGGCTTCCTCTCGCCCATCGCTCCCATCTGAACCATATCCAGCGCCCTTCGAACGCGCCTGGTCCGCTCCTGTCTGGCGATCTTGCGCACCCGCAACGGGTAGTCGAGGTTTTCGGCAACCGTCAAGTGGGGAAAGAGCGCATAGTTCTGGAACACCATGCCGATGTTCCGACGATGCGGCGGCACGGCTTCTAGCGATCGTCCGTCGATCCGGATGCTGCCGGAACTCGGGGCCTCAAAGCCTGCCAGCATCATCAGGCTCGTCGTCTTACCCGAACCCGACGGCCCGAGCATAGTCAGAAATTCGCCCTTCGCGATGGTGAGGTTGAGATCATCGACGACTAGGCTGCGGCCGTCGTAGCTCTTATTAATATTGAGGAATTCGACGTAGTTGGAGGATGACATTCTGGTTCCCCTATTTTTCTGTCATTCAGACGCGTGGACCGCAGGCCGGCGCTGCGCCCAGGGGCGTGCCTCTTCCAGTTGCGCAGCCAACTGAAGCAATGTCGTCTCGTCGTTGAACCGACCGGTGAACTGCGTGCCGACGGGTAGGCCATCGGCTGTCCACCAGAGCGGCACGCTCATAGCCGGCAAACCCGCCATGTTCGCAAAGGTTGTGAAGGCGAGAAACTCGAGAAAGCGCTCCATCACCGCCGCGCCACCATGTTTGTCGGCATCGAAATGGCCGAGTCCAGGCGGCGGCGAGCCGAGCGTCGGTGTCAGCCAGACATCGACGTCGAGCAGGAAATTCGCAAGCGTCCTGCCGGTCGTGTGGAACCAGTTGAGATCGACGAGATAATCAGCAGCCGAGATCCGCGAACCGATGTCGTAGAGATACTGGTTGAAGCTTTCCACCTCGCCCGCGAGCGAGGAAGGGTCATGGCCGCCGTTTCGCGCGAGCGCGGTGATTGCGCGCGTGGCCGTCATAGCCCAGAACCGCTTATAGAGGGTCCGGTAGCTTTCCCCATCAATCGACGGCGCGCATTCCACGACCTCATGGCCGAGGCTTTCGCAAAGGCGCGCCGTGTCCATCGTGGCCTGCACGCAGTCGGGATCGACAAATGTGCCGAGCAGCGAGGCCGTGGTGAAGCCAATGCGCAGACGGCGAGGACTATTCCGGATCGCATCTGCGTAGCACCCGGCAGGAGACGGCGCGGTGTAGGGATCACCGGGCATCGAACCCAATGTCGCATCGAGAAGGGCGGCGCTGTCTCGCACGGTGCGAGACAGGACATGCTCGTTCACGATCCCGCCCGTGCTGTCTCCGAGATCCGGCCCCAGCGTTATACGCCCACGGGAGGGTTTCAGCCCGAAGACGCCACAGCACGACGCGGGAATACGGATGGAGCCTGCACCATCTCCACCATGCGCCGCCGGCACGATGCCTGCCGCGACCGCCGCGCCGGCGCCACCGCTAGAACCGCCGCTCGACCGCGCGACGTTCCAGGGATTGCGCGTCGGGCCGAACAGCTTCGGCTCGGTGGTGCCCAGCGTGCCGAATTCGCACAGGTTGGTCTTGCCGAACGTGCTAAGGCCTGCCGCGCGGTAGCGGCGCATCAGCTCGCTGTCCCGGGTGGGCACGAAGCTCCGGGTCAGCCGGGAGGCGCCGGTGGTCGGCACACCCTTCATGTGGCAATAGAGGTCCTTCACTAGGAACGGCGCCCCGGCGAAGAGGCTGCCCTTGCCCGAATGTGCGGCTTCCGCGCGCCCTTCGTCGTAGAGTGGTGCGATGATCGCGTTGATCGCGGGGTTCACCTTTTCGGCGCGCCGGATGGCCGCCTCAAGCAGCTCCCCGGCCGTGACCTGCCCCGACTTCACGAGATCCGCCTGTGCGGTGAGGTCCAGATTGACAAAATCGTCCATCGTCACGCCCTCACACTGCAAGCAGGGCGGCGACATCGTCGAGCGCCGCCACTATGCCGTCGACGAGCTGGTCGACTTCCTCTGGCGTCATGACGAAGGGCGGGCATATCGAAATGACATCGCCCATATTGCGGATCATGACGCCGTGCGCCCGGCAGCGCTGCTCGACAAGCGCGCCGACCTTGAGGGCGGGATCGAAGGGTGCACGGGTTGCCTTGTCGGCCACCAGCTCGATGCCGGCAAGGAAACCAGTCCCCCTGACCTCACCGACGAGGGCATGGCCCGCGACGCGCGCGTCGAGCGCGGCGAAGAGCCGGCGGCCGAGTTCGGCGGCCCGACCCGGAGCATCCATTTCCTGATAGATCCGCAGCACATCGGCCGCGACCGCGGCGGTGACCGGATGGCCGGAATAGGTGAAGCCGTGCCCGAAGACCCCGATGCGGTCGGCCTCGTCGGCGATCGCCTGGTAAATATGATCGCCGATCACGGCCGCCGCGATGGGCAGATAGCCGGAGGACAGCCCCTTGGCAACCGACATCATGTCCGGAACGAAGCTGCAGGCTTCGGACCCGAACCACTTTCCGGTTCGCCCGAAACCAGAAACGACCTCGTCCGCAAGAAGCAGGATATCGTGCTTCGTCAGAAGCTGCCGCAGCGCCGGGAAGTATCCCGCCGGCGGCGTGACGACGCCGCCGGCGCCCATGATCGGCTCGACGATCATCGCGGCAATGGTTTCCGGCCCTTCCGCCTCGATCAGGGTTTCCAGCGCGGCGATCAGCCGGGCGCAATAGGCCTCCTCGCTCTCTTCCGGCAGGGCGTTGCGGTAATAGTGCGGCTTCTCCGTATAAATCACGTTGAGGCCAGGCATGTTGAAACTCTCATGCATGTGCGGCAGCCCGCCCAGGGCCGCCCCCATGACCGTGCTGCCGTGAAAGGCGCCCCTGCGGCTGATGATCTTGCGCTTACCAGGCTTCCCGCGCGCGACGTTGTAGTACCAGGCGAGCTTGATCATCGTGTCGTTGGCTTCCGAGCCCGAATTCACGAGAAAGACCTTGCTGCCCGGAATGGGAGAAAGCGTTGCGATCTGCTCGACGACATCGACCGTCGGATCGTTCGAGCGGTGATTGAACGTGTGGTAGGTGGCGAGCCTGCGCATTTGGCTTGCCGCCACATCCGCAAGGCGCTCATTGCTAAAGCCGAGCGAGGCGCACCACAGGCCTCCCATGCCTTCGAGATATCGATTTCCCATCTCGTCGATGACGTAGCAGCCCTCCCCCGCCGTGATCAGCAACGGGCCTTCGGCCTCGTGCCTGCGGGGGTTAGTCTGGGAATGGAAATGGTACGCCATGTCGCGCGCCCGCAGCGAGTTGTGCAAGGTAGCCTCCCCGGAACCGTGTTTGCTTTTTTATAAGTTATAAGTTATCAGAAATCCCATGCAAGCGAATTTCACCGCGACGGGAAACTTTTTGCGGCGCTGCACCGCCTCGGCGACCGATAAGATATAAGCGATTTGTAGCTCCAAGCATTCCAGCTAGGGCTGCAACAAAGATGAGGAGAATTCCCATGAGCGTTATGGAGATGCAGCCCGGCGAAGCGGGCAGCCTGTCCGCCCGGATCTACAACAAGGTACGGGAAGGCCTCATCGTCGGCAACTTCGCGCCGGGCGACCGCCTCCTCATGCAGGATCTCGCGGAGCAGCTCGGGACCAGCGTCACGCCAGTGCGCGAGGCCTGCCTGCGGCTCGTCAGCGAGCAGGCGCTCGAACTGCGTTCCGGCCGGTTCGTTACGGTGCCGGACCTCAGTCGCGCCCGCTACATCCAAATCAAGCTCATCCGCATGGCGCTCGAAGGACTGGCGGCAGAACATGCCACCGACCATGTGACCGCCGCCGATCTTGCGCAGCTCGAAGGCTTTCACGCCGCGTTCGTGAAAAACGAAAAGGCCGGTAATTTGGAGGAGGCACGCTCTTCCAACCGTGCCTTCCACTTCGGTGTCTATCGCCTGTCGCGCATGCCGATGCTGGTCGGCCAGATCGAGAGCATGTGGGTCTCGATGGGGCCGATCCTCAACGTCTACTACCGGGAAATCCCGCACGGCTATACCGGCGCGGAGGAGCACGACCATCTCATCGAGGCGCTCAGGGTCGGTGACAAGGAGAAGGCCCGCCAGGCCATCGAGAACGACATCCAGCGGGCCTCGCCCAGTCTGCTGCGCTATTTCGAGGAACGCGGCGCCGAGTGAATCCGGCACAGGAAAGGTGCTAAACCTGCGCGATGCGCGGAGTGCGCAGCCCGGCGGTTTCCCCGCCGTCCACGGTCACGACCGTGCCGTTGACATAGGTCGACTGACCCGACAGCAGCCAGGCGACGACATCCGCCACTTCCTGCGGGGCGCCGAAACGGTTGGCGGGGATACGCAGCTCGAGCTGTTTCTTGCGCAAGGCGTCGCTCATGATCTTGCCCATCATGCGCGTTTCGATCTGGCCGGGGCAGACCGCGTTGAAGCGCACCTCCTCGCCGAACTCCAGCGCCAGCGCCTGGGTGAGGCCGATAACCGCGGCCTTCGAGGCGCAGTAGACCGCAAGGCCTTCCTCGCCGGTTTTTCCGGCGATGCTCGCGATGTTGACGACCGATCCCCTTCCTCGCCGGAGGCCTTCCAGCGCGTGGCGAATGAAAAGGAACGTGCTGCGTGCATTGACCGCCAGCACGTCGTCCCAATCGTCCTGCGTCGCGGAGGCGAAGGAAATGCGCTTCGACATGCCGGCATTGTTGACGAGGCCCGAAAGCTCGCCGCCGCCAAGGTCGAGCGCACGTTGGATGACGCGCCGGCAATCCTCCTCGCGGCTGACATCGCCGGGCACGAATGTGACGCCGGGACCAATCTCCTCGAGCGCCCTACCCGCCTCCGCATCGCGGCCCGTCGCCACCAACCGGGCGCCGTCCAATGCAAGCCTCTCTACGCAGGCCCGCCCTATCCCGTGCGTGGCACCTGTCACGATGATCATTTCCATTCACTCCACAAAGCAATGTCCAGCCGGAGCGACAACGCTCCGGCATCGACTGATACGGTAAAACAAGGTCCCGGCATTTAGCTGTTGCCGACCGAACGGTTCGCCGCCGCGCGTTTCTGGGCCAAGGCCCCCCCGCCCATCAGGACGATGGAGATGATCACGAGCAATGTCGACATTGCCAGGATTGAGGGATCGATATTGTCCCGCAGGCCATCGAACATCTGGCGCGGCAACGTGCGCTGGCCCGGACCGCTGATGAAGAGCGCGACGACGACCTCGTCGAATGAGAACACGAAAGCGAAGAGCGCACCCGAGATGACGCCCGGCGCGATGAGCGGCAGCGTCACCGTGCGGAAGGCATGGAATGGGCTCGCGCCGAGGCTTGCCGCCGCCCGGACGAGGTTCATGTCAAAGTTCTTCAGCGTGGCGGTGACCGTGATCAGCACGAAGGGCACCGCCAGGACCGCATGGGCGAGAACGAGGCCCAGGAAGGACGCGACGAGACCCAGCTTGGCGAAGAAGAAGTACATGCCGACACCGCTGATGACGACGGGCACGATCATAGGTGAGATCACCACCGCGAGGATCATCGAACGGGCCGGAAGCCGGCCGCGTGACATGCCGAGCGCGGCCAGGGTGCCCAGCACCGTCGACACCAGCGTCGCACCGGCGCCGATGATCAGGCTGTTGAGGAGCGCCGACATCCAAGGCTGCGGCTGCAGGATCTTCTCGTACCATTGCAGGGAAAAGCCCGGCAGCGGATAGGACAGGAAGTTGGCCGAACTGAAGGAGATCGGGATGACCACGAGCGTCGGCCCGATCAGGAATATCATTGCGAGGCAGCAGAAGGCGATCTGCACGCGTCTTAAGGCAACAGGCATCTCTCACTCCATTCCAACGATACGGCCGATACCAACGAGACGGCCGACAACCCCGTAGAGCGCGAGAATGCAGGTCAGCAGCAGGACCCCAAGCGCGGCGGACATACCCCAGTTGATCGTGGTATTGGCATAGAAGGCCACGAAGTAGCTCAGCATCTGGTCCGATGCGCCGCCGACTAGGGTTGGCGTGACGTAGTACCCGGCGGAGATGATGAAGGTGAGGAGGCATCCCGCGCCGACGCCCGGCAGCGTGAGCGGCAGATAGACCCTGAGAAACGTCGTGATGGGTCCAGCACCGAGCGAAGCGGAGGCTTTGACATAGGACGGCGAGATACCCTTCATGACGCTGACCAGCGGCAGCACCATAAATGGCAGCAGGATATGCACCATCGCGATGTAGAGACCGGTCCTGTTGAACACGAGTTCGAGCGGCGCATCCGTGACATTCAGTGCTTGGAGCAGGCGGTTCACCACCCCCTCTTTCTGCAGGATGACGATCCAGGCGCTCGTCCTGACCAGAAGAGACGTCCAGAAGGGCAAGAGCACGCAGGCCAGCATGATCGCCGAGAAGCGCCCGCCGATGGTGACGATGGCATTGGCGATCGGATAGGCAACGAAGAGGCAGATTACCGTGACCAGCGCGCTGATCGTCAAGGTTCGCATCAACGTCGAAACGAACAGCCGCTCCTCCGGCGGGGCCATCTGCACGGCGCCGTTCTCCCCAGGGCGTAGGTCGACGGCCGAGATCAGGTAGAAGGCCGTCAGCGGCGCGCCGTTGCGCTGGATGACCCGCCAATAGGTCGGGTTGCCCCAGTTACCGTCAATGGCGAGCAACTGGGCCTTCGCAGGTTCCTCTGGCGTCTTGCGGACCGTTCGGACCGTCTTGGCAAGAAGGCTGCGGAACCCGGTGATCTCATAGTTCAGCCGGCGCCCCGCCTCCGCCATGATTTTGGGATCGGCGCCAGCGCGGATGTCGCCGGCCAGCGCCTCGAAGGCCGCATCGGGCGGTGTGTCGACCCCATCCCAGTCCTCCAGAGAGGCAAGGGTCGTGGGAAACGCATTGCGGACCTCGGGATTGTTGATTGCATGGAAAAGCATCGTGCCGAGCGGCAGCACGAAGGCGAAGACGATGAAGGCGACGAGAGGACCGATCAGGACGAGGCTGACGATCGTCTGCCGCCGCCTATCGGCGCGAAAGCCGGTGGCAAGGGCGGAAACCCGTTGGCCGTCGGCCGCGCCGATGCGCGGCCGCAGAAGAACATCCGATGTCATTGCGCGCGCCATGTCGCAAATCTCGCCTCGAGCGCCTCGCCGTGGTCGGCCCAGAACTCTGTGTTTAGCGCCACCGCCGCGGCTATGTTCGCCTCGGTCGTCGGAAGATCTTTGGCGATCTCCGGCTTGACGCTGCGAATGGCTGCGAGATTGGTGACGCCGTAAGCGATATACTGCGGGAAGGTTGCCTGGGCACTCTCGGTCGAGGCAAAGGCGATGAACTTCTCCGCATTCTCCCGATTGGGCGAGCCCTTCACAATACTCCAGTAGTCGATCCCGAAGACCTGCCCGTCCCAAATGAGGGCGAAGTCCTTGCCAGAGGCATTCGCCGCCGCGACGCGGCCGTTGAAGGTCGCCGTGGCGACGACGTCGCCTGCGGCAAGGCGCTCGACGGATTCCGCCCCCGTCGTCCACCAGAGTATAGACGACTTTATCTCATCGAGCTTGGCGAAAGCACGGTTCTGGCCCTCGCTCGTGGCAAGGACGTCATAGACCTTGTCCCTGGTGACCCCGTCCGCAAGAAGCGCGATTTCGAGCGTCATCTTCGCCGTCTGGCGGAACCCGCGCTTGCCGGGCCATTTCTCGACATTCCACAGGTCGGCCCAGTTCTTCGGACCATCCGCCAGCTTCACCTTGTCGTAGCTCGGCACCATGGACCAGACGAAGGCGCCGACGCCGCAGTCGCTATAGGCTTCGGGAATGAAATCCTCCCGTTTGCCGATCCTACTCCAGTCCAGCTCCTCGAAAAGGCCTTCGGCGCAGCCCGACAGGAGCGTGTTTTGCTCCACTTGCATGACGTCCCAGGAAACGCTGCCGCTGTCGACCATGGCGCGCACCTTGGCCATTTGCCCCGAATAGGAATCCTCCGTGAGCACGACGCCCGACGCGGCTGCGAAGGGCTCGAAGAAGGCCTTGCGCTCGGCATCCTGCAGCACGCCGCCGGCCCCGACGACGGTCAATCTGCCGGCATCGGCAAAGGCGGCGGGAGCACCCGCCAGGACGGCGAGCATACCCAGCCCGCCAAAAAAACCACGATAGGTCATGACATCCTCCCTTATTGTGCGACCCAGCGGTTGAAGCGCTGCTGTAGTTCCTCTTCGTGATCCACCCAGAACGGCGTGCTGACGGCTAGCGCACCCACCATGTTCTCCTCGGCCGTCGGAAGCTGCGGCTTGATGTCGGCGGAGATGCTGTCCATCGCCTTGGCGTTGGTCACGCCGTAGACCATCTTTTCGGCAAAGGCCTTCTGCGGCTCCGGGCTCGTCATGAAGTTGACGATGTCGAAGGCCTGGTCCTTGTTGCCGCCCTTCGGAATGGCCCAGAAGTCCATCGCGTAGAGCTGGTTGGTCCAGGACATTTTGAAATGCCGACCTTGCTGGTTGGCGGCAATGACACGTCCGTTATAGGCCGAGGTCATGGTCACCTCGCCGGAGGCCAGCCATTCCATTGGCTGCGCGCCGCTTTCCCACCACTGAATGTTCGGTTTGATTTTGTCGAGCTTGGCGAAGGCGCGATCCTGCCCTTCCTTGGTCGCCAGGATGTCGTAAAGCTCTTCCGGTTTTGCGCCGTCGGCGAGCAGGGCGACTTCGAGCGTCATGCGCGCCTGCTTGCGCAGCCCGCGTTTTCCCGGCCATTTCTCGAGGTTCCAGAAATCCGCCCAGGAGGTGATGCCGCTCGTCTTGTCGCCGTCATAGGCGAGGATCTTCGACCAGACGAAGGCGCCGACGCCGCAATCGGACTTGGCCGGCGCGATGACATCGGCGCTGTTCGGCAGGCTGGCCCAGTCGAAGGTCTCCAGCAGGCCCTGGTCGCAGGCGAGGATCATCTCATTCTCATCCATCTGCACGACATCCCAGGTCGTCGTGCCGGTCTCGACCATGGCCTTCACCTTGGCAATACCACCCGTATAGGATTCCTCCAGAAGCGGCGCTCCGGCCTTGTTCTGGTAGGGCTTGAAGAGTGTTTCGCGCATTGCTTCCTGCGTCGCGCCGCCGAAGCCGACGACGGTCAGATCGCGCGAAAGCGCAGGAGACGCTACGACGAGCGCCGCGCTCGCCATCATTGCAAAAAACCGAGTTCTCATGGGTTCCCCTTTTGTGTTTGAGAGCAGGTTCGAAAGATCAGGCCGCGACGGACCGGGCTAGGCCTGCCATGGTCATGTCGATGAGCTCGAGCGTGTCGCCGAGGACGGCGCGATCGTGGCTCAGCGAGAGGTAGAGGCGTTTGAGCTGGAGCGGCTGGAAGACCTGCCGGCCGGCGATCAACGCCCGCCGGAAGCGCATGTCGAGATCATTGTCGTTGCGCAGGAGGTCCGTGTAGTCGCGGAACGCGCCATCGAAGAAATAGACGAGCCAGACGGAGCCGAAGCCGGCGGCCTGCGCCTTCAGGCCGTGCCGCGCGATGATGCCGTCGATCTCGCCGCGCAGATAAGCGCCGAGCTCGAACAACCGCTCATAGACGCCCGGTTTGGCAAGCTCCTCGATCGTTGCCTTGACGGCCGCCATCGAGGCCGGCGTGCCGTTGAAGGTACCGCCCATGAAGACGGCGCCCTCCCCCGTGCGGCCCACTCGTTCCATGATCTCGCGCCGACCGGCGACGATGCCGATCGGATATCCGCTCGTCGCCGCCTTGCCGAAGGTCGAAAGATCGGGTGTGACGCCGACGATCGACTGGTAGCCGCCGAGCGCGTGGCGGAAACCGGTGATCACCTCGTCGAAGATGAGGACGACACCGTGCTCGGACGTGATCCTACGCAGGTCGTAGAGGAACTGCTTTTCGGCAATGACCGCGCCCATATTATGCGCGATTGGCTCCACGATTATCGCCGCGACCTCGCCCGGATTATTCCGGATGTAGTCCTCGACAGCACTGGCGTCATTGTAGGGCAGGATGGTGGTGTAGCGGGCTGCATCGAACAGCATGCCGTCCGACATCGGATCGTAGGTGCCGATCATCTGGCGGCTCGACTGGCCGTTCATGGCGACATAATCGTGCCAGCCGTGGTAGCCGCCCTGGAACTTGATGATCTGCTTTCGCCCCGTATAGGCCCGGGCGAGACGCAGGGCATGGTAGGTTGCCTCCGAGCCGCTGCTGCAGAACGCGACCTGATCGGCGCAGGGAATCGCGTTCACGAGCAGCTCGGCCACCTCGACCTCCAGCTCCAGTACGCCGGCGCCGATCAGATCGAGGTTTTCGGCCGTCTTCGCAATCGCTGCGGCAACGGCGGGCGGGCGATGACCGAGCACATTGGCGCCGAAGGCGCAGTGGTAGTCGGTGTAGCGGTTGCCGTCAGCATCATAGAGGTAGGCGCCTTCAGCCCGGGCGAAAGCGATCGGCGCGCCGAGGCGCCGGCTGGGGCTTAACAGGCCGCCGGGTATGACGGCTTCCGCGCGCGCGGCGATCGTTTCATTGTTCGTCGACATCGGCATTCTCCTCACGCTAGGCTTTCGAGCGCCACGGCCCGGATGCCGTCGCCGTCCAGGCGGTAGTGCCTGTAAAGATGGGTGGGGGGTGCGATCAGGCTGTATTCGTCGCGGATTCCATGCCGGACAAGACGGGCGCCCTTTCCCTTCTCGGCAAGCACTTCCGCAACGGCACCGCCGAGGCCACCGAGAATATTGTGCTCCTCGACCGTCAGAATGACCTTCGAACGGCCCGAGGCCTCGATAATTGCATCCTCGTCGAGCGGCTTGATCGAATGCATGTCGATCAGTCCGACCGAATGGCCGGCGGCATTCAGCTCCTCCATCGCGCGCTTGGCGCCATGCACCGGATAGCCCGCGGCGATGATCGTGATGTCGTTGCCGATGCCGTGCACGATAGCCTTGCCGAGTTCGAACGTAACGCCATTTTCGTAGACGACCGGATCATGGCCGCGGTGGATGCGGAAGTAGATGGGAAGCGGATAGTCGACGGTCGCCTTGAGAGCCGCATCCAACGCCGACCCGTCCGCCGTCGAAACGACGGCGAGATTGGCGATGCTGCGCATGATGGCGATATCTTCCGTCGCGTGGTGGGAGGTTCCGTAGAAGCCGAGCGAGATGCCGGTGTGATGCCCGATCAGTCGAACCGGCTGCTTGCAGTAGGCGACATCCATGCGGATCTGCTCGCAACACAGCAGCGCGAGGAATGAGGCGAAGGTCGCCACGTAGGGAATGACGCCCGTCGTCGCCATGCCCGCGGCGGCCGAGACCATGTTCTGCTCGGAAATGCCGAACTGCACGAAACGCTCCGGATAGCGCTGGGCGAAGCCGGAAAGGCCGTTGGAGTATTGCAGGTCCGCCGTGCCCGCCATGACCGGGTGGCCGGCTTCAGCAAGAGCGATGAGCGCATTCGATAGCGTGGGGAGCGACGGCGCGCGGCGGTTGATCTCGCGGTACTGCCACGAGTCCTTGGAAAGCAACTGGGTCATTAGGAGATTACCGTGTTCAGGATCGTTTCGCGGGCCTTGGCCTCGTCTTCCGCACCGAGATAGCCGAGATGCCAGCCGGGCTCAGTTTCCATGTAGTCGATGCCCTTGCCCTTCACGGTGCGGGCGATGATGCAGCAGGGTTCTTCGCGCGTGCGATCGGCCTTGACCCTGCGCAGCAGGGTCGTCAGCGCTGCAAGGTCATGACCGTCGACGGCATGAACTTCCCATCCGAAGGCGCGCCATTTCTCGTCGAGGGGTTCGATCGCCAGGACGTCATCGACCTTGCCGTCGAGCTGGTAGCCATTGCGGTCGATGATGGCGACGAGGTTGGAGAGATTGTGCGAGGCGGCGGAAAGGGCGGCTTCCCAGACCTGGCCCTCCTGCATTTCCCCGTCGCCGAGGAGGACGAAGGCATTGAAATCCCGCTTTTGGAAGCGCGCGCCAAGCAGCATGCCGACGCCGTTCGACAAAGCATGGCCGATTGAGCCGGAGCTGAAATCGACGCCGGGAACCTTCGTCATATCAGGATGGTCGCCAAGCGGACTGCCAAGTCGCGTATAGCTTTCAAGCCATGCGGGATCGAAGAAACCGAGATCGGCAAGAATGGGAAAAAGGCCGACGGCCGCATGACCCTTGCCCATCAGAAAGCGGTCGCGGTCGGCCCAGGCAGGCTCACCTTTGCTAAGGCGCATCACATCGTAATAGAGCGCCGCAAAGATCTCTGCGCAGGAGAAGACGGAGGTGTAGTGGCCCACCTTGGCGATCGAAATCAGCCGAAGCGTCTGGAGCCTGACGAAGCGCGCGCGCTCCATAAGGAAGTCAAGCTGTTCGTTGGACAATAATTCATGGTCGCGCGCCACCGAAAGATGGCCGCTTAGAGTCTGTCGCATTGACAAGGATCTGCTCCCGCTGTTCATAACTTATAAGTTATAAGATATAGAAAACCGTCCACTATGCAACAGGTTTTTGCTTGCCCATGATGGCCTCTGCATTCCCTGCAGCACCGGCAGCGGCGGCGCAGGGCTCTTCCACACGGCCTGCGGCCGACACACATCCGGCCGAAGCCTACGAACAGGCTGGTGAACCAGTCGCAGCGGAATGCTGAACCAGGCGGGTCCGACCGAAGTGCCCTATGCGAGATGAGCTCAGCGGGCTCCCAGCCGGCGCTACGCTCAGCCGGGGCCGACCATGTTGTCAGTCAGGATGGTCGCGCATTGCTAGTCGGCGGTACATGTCGTGATGATCTGCGCGCCTCCACGGCGTCTTCGCCCGACGCGCAGGGCACGACTTTCAGCCCCTTGCCCCGAAGGTTGCGTGCCGCCTTTTCGGTTGCTCTCGAGTCGATGTCATAAAGCCGGGCAGTGTCGATGCCGCAGATCGCCTTGAAGGCAAGGCACTGGAATTCCGATTGCGCGCCATTGCCGATCATCGCCATGACCCTGGCGCCATCGGGTGCCAGGTATTTGCCAATCGGCGCCGAGGTTCCTGCCGTGCGCAACGCCGTTAGAATGGTCATTTCGGTCAGGAGGATCGGATAGCCGGTCTTCACATCCGACAGAACGCCGAGGGGTCGCCTGACTTCGCGCCAGCGCGACGATGCTGCGTTGACGTCGTCGAATGGCGCCGGCGGCAAGGGACCGTGGTAGCCGCTGGCGGTGTCGATCCTCCGGGTGTCCGGCCGAGGCCAGACGAAGCGTTTGCACGAATTAGGAGCTTCGACGACGATCAGCTCCTCCGCACCAATTTCAGATATGTCGTCTGGAGAAGGCGGGTCACCGGGCCAGGCGCGCCGTCGCCGATGCTGTGTCCGCCAATCTCGATCACCGGCGTCACCAAGCTCGATGCGCTCGTCAGGAACGCTTCACGCGCCTCGAACGCGTCGTCGATTGTAAACCGCGCTTCATACACTGTTAGGCCGAGGGTTTCAGCCACGGATAAGAGCGCGCGGCGAGTACAGCCCGGAAGCGTCGCATGCGAGTTCGGTCTGGTCACGATGCGCCCATCGGCGGTCACGATGTAGGCCGTAGAGGACGCGCCTTCGGTCACAAAGCCATCCTCCACCATCCAGGCTTCCGAACAACCCTGGTTCTTTGCCTCGCGTTTAGCCTGCACCTGCGGCAGCAGCATTGTGGTCTTGATGTCCCGTCGGGCCCACCGCCGGTCCTCGACCATGGGGACGCGGATCCCATTACGGATTGCTGGCGTGCCACGCAGGTCCTTGGCCTGCGTGAAACCGAACAGGGTCGGTTTCGATGCATTCTCGTAGTCGAAGTTGTGCCGCGGGTCACCTGCAGGTATATCAGCCCTTCCTCGAGCTTATTGTGCGTGATGAGAGTATTCTGAATTTCGGCGATGCCTTCGATACATGCCGGCATCGGAATTCCGAGCTCGGCGAGCGAACGCTGCAGACGGGAAAGATGAAGGTCGTTGTCGATCATTCGTCCCGCGATGACAGCAGTCACCTCGCAGATACTGTCGCCGAACAAAAGGCCCCGATCGAAGACCGACACGCTGGCTTCCTCTTCGGGAGAGTATTTTCCGTTCACATAGACGACACGGCTCATGAAAATTTTCTCGCAAATCAATGCGCGGGCGGAGCTGGCGCTCGCCGCATACGGTGAGTAGCAGTCGATCAATTGGCACCTTTTCCGACCGGAGAGCCTGGAACCCAGGTTCTCCGGTCGGATGAAACGGACCGTCAGGGATGCAGGAGCATGCTGTCGACCGTGGCTTGCTAGCGCGGCCACAGGATCGCGGCGTCGGCGGGGGGCTGATTCGGCTTGGTGTACTTGATCACGAAGATCGGAACCTCCGGCCACTGCTGGAACTTCCAGGCCGGATCCGTGGTTTGCGGAAAGTGGATCTTTCCACGGGTACCGTCCCATTCGACCTTACGCATTGCTTCCTGGATCGCCGCACGGTCAGTGCTGCCGGCCGCCTTGATCGCCTCGGCGACCACCATCAGGCCGTCATAGCCTTCCATCGCAACCGCGTTCGGCGGCCTGTTGAATTTGGCTTCGAACGCCTTGGTGAAGGCACGCGAGATGCCGGAATACTAGCCCGCCGCCCCTTCGCAGAAATAAGCGCGGGCGCGATCGCGCCTTGCAGCGTGCCGGCGGAACGCGCGCCGATAAGCAGAGTTCGGATTGGAGATAACACCATCCAACCATGATTTTAACGGCCTTCCGCTCTCCACTGCGGCAGCGAGGATGGTGCCGGATCGTTGTTGCGTGCCTTGCCGACCTCTACATCATCCGCGGCTTTCGACACTCAACAGCAGCACCTTGTACACAACGGTTTGGAATTCTTCATGCCGATCTCGGCAGCCGCGATCAGCCCGTGCGCGATGGCGAGTAACCTGGTCTCGCGGTCACGATGCCGGCGCCGATCCACTGGAACGGTTTTCAGGCCGAGATTGACGGTAGCGAGATGGGCGCCTGAGGTGATGCCGGCTTCGCGAAGGATCGATGCGGCCAAGAGCCGGCCAAGCCAGGGCGCGTGCTGCAGCGCGGACAGCTCGTTCCAGGCATCGAGGGCGACGACCGCCTGCAGCGCCGCCGGCAAGTCCTGGGTCTGTCTCAACACGCCCCGCCATTCGTCGAGCCGGGCGTCCTCGTCCCAGCCGAGATCATAAATCAGCGGATCTCTTTCCGCGGCGCCGGCGCGGCCGGGCCTATTTGCGTTCTCGATCGCCGCTTCCGATCGGGCCAGCAACGCATCGATAGCGGCATAGTCTACCCTCGGCAGATCGATCAGGTCATCATCGCCCCCCTCCCCTTCCCGCTCGACGGTGCCCGCGGACAGCATAGCGCCGAGCGGCTCTGCCACCTCAGCGCTGACCGGACTTGCGTCCGACGCCTGTCGCAAAGTTCGAATACCGCCGACGCATCGCTGCCCAGCCGGTTGGCTGGGCAGCGATGCGTCGGCGGGTGCGCAGGACGTCACGGGCGATGGTGAGTTCGTGGGTGGGCGTGCGGATATCGCGCGTGGCGTCGTGCAGGACGAGGTCTTCGAGATGGACGAGCTCGCCGTCGATCCAGAGGGAGGCGCGCGCATCGGCGAAATTTTGACGTTCAAGGAAGCCCGGTCCGACGGGGGAGCGGGCGATGCGCTCGTCGAGACGGGTGAGCGCGATGCCGGCGTCGGAAGCCGGCCGCATCAATTCGCTCATGCTGGTTTTCGTGAAATCGTAAGTCATTGTAACTGTGGTAAATTATTTTCTAAGGGAATTCTATCTCGAAGTTAATGTTCCTCACTCCCTATGATGCTCTAGGCCGCGCCTAGCCATCGATAAGAACCACGTATCGATAGTGATCGACTTGGCGGCGGAAGAGCTGTCAACTAATGCCAGGCTCAGCGTTGCCGAACGGACCGGCGAAAGCATCACGCTGGCAACCAAACGCGCGCTCGAGGAGGGCTTGCGCCGGCTCGGCTCCGACATGCGCAAGCCCGCTCTGCTCGAGGATCTCGAGGCAATCCAACGACGCTGGAACGCCCTGCCTGTTCTCGACGACCGCTCGGCCGAAGAGATTCTCGGATACGACGAAAACGGCCTGCCATCCTGATGGTCATCGATACCTCCGTCCTTGCCGCAATCGCCTTCAATGAGCCGGAAGCGGCAGCGTTACGCGAGCGCATCGCGGACGACCCCATCCGGCTCATCTCCGCCGCGACCGTCCTTGAGGCGGCCATGGTGATCAAAACTCGACTCGGCGAAGCCGCAGGCGCAGACCTCGACCTCTGGCTCTACAAGGCGGACGTAGAGATCGTCCCTGTCACAGCGGACCATGCTGATCGTGCGCGGCGGGCCTGGCGTCGCTATGGCAAGGGCCGTCATCCGGCCAGCCTCAACTACGGCGACTGCTTTTCCTATGCTCTTGCCGCGCTCACCGGAGAACCGCTCCTCTACAAGGGTAACGATTTTTCGCAAACTGACATCGAGGCGGCGTGAGGATTTGTCCATGGCAGCGCAAAGCGCCACAGCAAAAGCCGCCGCGATGCTACAGCGGCCGGATCGAACTGGCATTCTCGGCGCCAATACGGAGCCAGCCGCGATGTGCTGACGGCTCCGCACCTTTCACCGCTCTGACTGCCCCTTGAAACAAGCGAGAACCGTCAGCCGTTCTCCGACGGTGACAGGATCGATCTGGCGGCGATCGACGCAAATTGGCAGCTTTCAGGATACCAGGCGTTCGTGTTCAGCTGGACGCAGGCGTTCCACAAAAGCCGACGAGCTTCGCTAAGAAAAAAGCGCTCTTCTGCCTTGTGTCTTTTCGCTGCCATTTCAATGTCCTTCTGAGGGTCAAAAGCCATACTTCAAGAAGGATCACTTTTCAGGGGCAGACCAGTAGCAGCCTCCTGCCAGATATGCTCCATGTTCAGGCGCAGGCGGCCACTTTGACTTCCTTTAGGCGGGGGTAGTCGTAGGCATTAACCTTCGACGTGGTGTAACCGGCGCCGACCAGTGCCTCGGCCAACTTGATCGCTGCCGTAACACCGTCGATGACGGGAACGCCCGTCGCCTCGCGCAGCCGGTCGCAGAGGGCGGACATGCCGGCGCAGCCGAGTATGATGGCTTCCGCCCGATCTTCCTTTTTCGTCGCCTCGATCTCGCGGATCAGCAGTTGCTCGGCCTCGGCCGGATCCTCCTCCAACCCGAGCACCGGCAAGTTGATGGCACGGACCATGCGGCAGTGTCGCTCCGCGCCGTAGTCGTTCACCCGGTCTTCGATAATCGGGATCGAACGGGGCAACGTCGTGATGATCGAGAAGCGGCGGCTGATGGTCATGGCGACCTGCACAGCCGCCTGGCAGATGCCAATGACAGGTCCGCGCGCCATGTCTCGCGCGGCATGGAGGCCGGGGTCGTCGAAGCAGGCGAGCACATAGGCATCGACGCCAAAGCGCTCCCTTGCGGATCTCCTCGAGCATGCCAGGAACAGCCATCGCCTCGTCGGGCGTATTCACGGGGTTGACGGCCGATACATGCATATCCTTCTGCTTGACCCGCAGTGCGCTCTCCAGCGCCTGAGCGGTCATGGAGGCCGTGGAATTGGGATTGATCAGACGGATGTGCATGTGGTCAAACCTTTCAAAGCCCTTACTCGTCCTGCGGCTTGATAAAATCGGCAATCGGCGGAGCCTTCAGGACGAACTGGCGGTCGGAGGTGACGTAGTTGCCGGAATGCAGACGCGCGATCGGCTGGTAGCGCTCGGGATCGACATAGCGCCCCTCCTCGTCCAGGCATTCCCGACGGACGTGCATATGGACGACCTCGCCAAGGACGAGAGAGCGACGCGGGTAATCGATCAACCGCTCGACTCGACATTCGAAAACGCAGGGCGATTCCGCTGCATAGCTCGCATCGATTTTGGCACAGGCCTCAGCAGTGGGCCCGGCCATGGAAAGCTCGTCGACTTTGTTGTCGAACCCGAGGCCGCAGACCAGCATCTGGTCGGAAAGCGCCATGTCCACCATGTTGATGGCGAACTCCTGCGTGCGGCGAATATTCGCCATCGTATCCTTTTCCTCGCCCGTCAAGCGCGGCTGGATGCCGAGCACCACGATCGGCGGATCGTGTGAGAACACGTTGAAGAAGCTCATCGGCGCCGCATTGTTATGGCCGGCGGACGAACGCGTCGTCACGAGCGCAATTGGCCGGGACCCGATGAAGTTCGTCAACAGACGATAGCGGCTTTGCGGCTCAAGCTCGGTAAAGTCGAATTCCATGGCGCTTTTCCGTATTCATAATCTACAATGCAGTCTCATATTGTTGACAATTCTGCAATCAAAATCCTACTGTTACAGTTGACTTTTTCTGCGGCATCACGCTTGTCTGGCCCCAATGGGGAGTGAATCCGATGACCGAGCAATCCGGCCCGTCCACGCAACAAATTGTCGAGAAAGTCTGGCTGTCCATCGCCGAGCGCAGGCTCCGCCCTGGCGTGCAGTTGAAGGAAGAGCAGATGGCGGCGATCTTCAATGTCAGCCGCGCCCGCATCCGCCAGGCCCTTGCTGTTCTTGAACGCGACGGTCTCGTCACAATCGTGCCCAATCGTGGCGCTTTCGTCTCCAAGCCTTCGGTCGAGGAAGCCCGCGATGTCTTCTTCGTGCGCCGCACGGTGGAGCGCTGCGTCGTCGATCGGCTGTGCAAGTCGGTCTCCAAGGCAGATCTCAAGCGCCTCCGCGACCACGTCGCCAAGGAACGCGTTGCCAATGCCAACGATGTCACTACCGATATAATCAAGCTCTCCGGCGGTTTCCACCTGCTGCTCGCCGAAACCGTGGGCTCCGACTTTCTGTTCACGACCATGCGCGACCTGATCTCTCGCTCCTCGCTGATAACCGCGGTCTACCGCAACACCAATCGCTTCAATTGCGGGCCGGACGAGCATGCGGACATCGTCGAGGCGATCGCAGCCAACGATGCCGACACCGCGACCCGTCTGATGGCCCATCATCTCGAGCACGTTGAATCCGAACTCGACCTCAGCGAAATCCGCGACCTTTCCCATGATCTCCGCGCAGCCCTTGCCTGACGCATAACGTCAGGCAGGCACCGCCTCATCCACGAGGTGGCAGGCGACACGCGTGCCATTGCCCAGCGAGCGCACAGCCGGCACTTCAGCGGAGCAGCGCGCCGTTGCGCGCGGACAACGCGGATGGAAGGTGCAACCGGACGGCTTCAGCGGGCTTGGCACTTCGCCGCCCGAAGGTTCCCGGTCGCGCCGCGGCGCGTCGATATTGGGAATGGTCTGCAGCAGAAGCTGCGTATAGGGATGGCGCGGGCGGGGGAAAAGCTCTTCCGTATCCCCCTCCTTCACGATCCGGCCGAGATACATCACCGCGATGCGATCCGACATATGGCGCACCACGCTCATGTCGTGGCTGATGAAGAGATAGGTCAGGCCAAGCTCGTCCTGCAGCCGGCGCATCAGGTTCAGAACCTGCGCCTGCACCGAAACATCGAGCGCCGAGGTCGGTTCGTCGCAGACTAGGAATTCCGGCTCGCTCGCAAGCGTGCGGGCAATCGAAATGCGCTGGCGCTGGCCGCCGGAAAACTCATGCGAAAATTTCTCGCCGTCCGAGGCGGAAAGACCGACGGTGGGTAGCAGCTCTTCCACGCGGTCGGTGATTTCGGCCGGCGTCTCGCGCAGCTTCAGTTCGCGCAACGGTTCGGCGATGATGTTTTTCACCCGCCAGCGCGGATTGAGCGAGGCATAGGGATCCTGGAAGATCATCTGGGCGGAAAGCGGAGCCCCGTTGCGGCCCGGCGCGAAGCGGATTTCCCCGGCACTCGGCCGGTACAGCCCGGTGACCAGCCGAGCGACCGTCGACTTGCCGCAGCCACTCCCGCCGACGATGCTGAGGCAGTCGCCGGCGGGAACGGTGAAGTCGATGTCGTTGACCGCCTGCACGAATTGGCGCGGCTTGCGCTCGATGACACGGTTGAGCCAGGGCGCGGAAACATCGAAGGTCTTGACCAGACCGTTGACGGTCAAGTCCGGTGCTTTCTGGGCGGATGTGGTCATGCATTTCCTCCCACGGTAAGCCGCTTGCCGAGCCAGATCTCGCCACCGGCGATGCGACCGGGGCGTTCGAGCAGGCCCTGGATGGCAAGGCCGGTCATCGACTTGCCGTCACCGGATTCACCGACAACGCCGAATGCCGATGTGGATGCCCGTTCACCGCCTCGTCCACCAGATGCTGGGAAGCGATGTTGATACGGTCATCGTCGATGGCAAGCTTCTGATAGAAGGAGGCCGGGTGCTGACCACGGACGTCGACGCGGCCATTTCCTTCGGTCAAGAGGAAGCGCTTGCACTGGCGGCGCGTGCCGGCCTCCAGGCCCATATGCACGAACCCGGCTGGGGCCGCTTGCTGCGCACTTTCGAGGAGCCGGTCATTCCGCCCCAGCCACCCGCCTGCTGAACGCTGCGGCAAGGATCTCCCCTTAACCCTTCGAGGACGATTGAGCGAGACTCTGTGTTGTCAATCAAGGAAAGGTATTGTAGACAAAACTGTACGCATTATCGCATCCAAAGGCGGAGAGGAGCTGCCGACGATAATGCCGCCAAACGGGAGGAATGAATGAATAGACGGACTCTGGCAGGTTGCCTCGGCGCAGTTCTCGGACTTCTGGGAACGACGGCAGTCGCCCACGCCGATACGCTCGACACGGTCAAGCAGCGCGGCAAGCTTGTTTGCGGCGTCTCGCTTGCCACGCCAGGCTTTGCCGCCCCCAACGATCAGGGCCGCATGGAGGGCTTCGATGCCGATATCTGCCGCGCCGTAGCGGCTGCCGTCTTCGGCGACGGCGACAAGGTCGAGTACGTGCCGACCAACATCAACACCCGCTTCCAGGCGCTGCAGTCTGGCGAGATCGACGTGCTGTCGCGCCAGACGACGCAAACCTTCACCCGCGAAGCCTCGCTCGGCCTCGATTTCGCGCCCGTCGTCTTCTATGACGGTCAGGGCCTGATGGTCTCGAAGACGCTCGGTGTCACCAGCGCCGCAGAACTGAAGGACGCCGCCATCTGCACCCTGCCGGGCACGACAACGGCGCAGAACCTCAGCGACTTCTTTGGTAGGCTGGGGGCGAAGTTCGAGCTCGTCGTTTTCGAAAGCCCGGATGAAAACCGCGCCGCCTTCTTCAGCGGCCGTTGCGACGCGATCTCCTCGGATCGCTCCGACCTTGCCTCGATCCGCGCTGTCGCCAACAACCCCGACGACTATGTCGTTCTGCCGGAAACGATCTCCAAGGAGCCGCTTGCACCGGCCGTCCGCCAAAACGACGCCAACTGGCGCGACATCGTTTCCTGGTCCGTCTGGATGCTGATGGCGGCGGAAGAAAAGGGCATCACCCAGGCGAACGTCGACGAGAAGCTGAAGAGCGACGATCAGGAAATCCAGCGCATGCTGGGCGTTGCCGACAATCTCGGCCAGATGCTGAAGCTCGACAACAAGTGGGGCTACAACATTATCAAGTCCGTCGGCAATTACGGCGAGGTTTTCGACCGCGCCCTCGGCGAAAAGACCCGGCTCGGCATGACCCGCGGTCCGAATACCCAGTGGAACGCCGGCGGCCTGCTCTACGCTCCGCCTTTCCGCTGAGATAGAGGTTTGCGCCCGCACCCTGCGGGCGCAAACACCTATCGCGGTTTCTCGACGGAGGGCACCGATGGCTCTGCTGTACAATGCGCGCTACCGCGCGCTTTTCTATCAATGGCTGGCGATCGGCGTCATCGGCCTCATCGCCTGGTCGATGTTTGCGACCGCAAGCCACAACCTCGCCAGGAACGACATAGCGACCGGCTTTGCCTACCTGTCACGACAGGCCGGCTTCGTCATCAGTGAGGCCGCGATAGCCTATGAGCCGAGCGACACGGTCGCCCGCGCACTGCTGGTGGGTCTCGCCAACACCATCAAGGTCTCGCTTCTCGCCGCCGTCTTCGGCACGATCCTGGGGCTTCTGGTCGGTATCGGGCGCATGTCCCGCAATCCGCTACTTCAGCGGCTCATGCTGTCCTATGTCGAGGCGCTTCGGAACGTTCCGCTGCTGCTCTATCTGCTGTTCTGGTATGCCGTCATCATCAACGTGCTGCCACCCGTGCGCGCAGCCCTCCCGCTGGCGCCGCACGTCTATCTTTCCAACAGCGGCCTGGTCATCCCCTCCGTCACATTTGAGCGCGGCTTTCCCCTAGCTTTCGCTGCCATCGCGCTCGGCATCGTTTCGGCGCTCATGATCCGACATTTTTCGCTGCGCCGCCGGCTTGCGACGGGGACGCCGAACCATGGCACCGTGATCGCCTGGATCGCGGCTATTGCACCGATTGCACTGGTGCTTCTTCTGGATGGCATCGCCATGGCCTTCGACCTGCCGGAAAAGGGCCGCTTCCGTCTGACCGGCGGACTGCAGGTGAAGCCCGAATTTGTCGCCCTGCTGTTTGGCCTGGCGCTCAGCGTTTCGGCCAATGTCGCCGAGATCGTCCGGGCCGGCATCCAGGCGGTCAACAAGGGACAATGGGAAGCCGCGATGGCGCTCGGCCTGCCCCCCCGCCGCACCATGCGTCTCGTCATCCTGCCCCAGGCGCTGCGGTTGATCATTCCGCCGCTCACCAACACCTATCTCACCGTCTTCAAGAACAGTTCGCTGGCGATCGCCATCGGCTATCCGGACCTCGTGATGGTTTCCAACACTGTCATGAACCAGACCGGACAGGCGATGGAGACCATCGCGATCTTCATGGGTGCCTATCTCAGCCTCTCGATCGCCATTTCGCTGTTCATGAACTGGTACAACAAACGCGTCGCCCTGAAGGAGCGCTGACCGTGACAGAGCTTCAACTCGCGCTCGGCGCCACAACGAACGACGCGCCTCCCCGGCCGTCGTCCCGCTGGTGGCAGGACTGGTTCGGCACGTCGGGCAACGCCCTGATAACGGTACTTTGCAGCGTCAGCCTGCTCTGCATCGGTTGGCTCGCCACCCAATGGCTTTTGCTTAACGCGACATTCGCGGGCACGCCGGACGAGTGCAAGACGGCCAGCGGCGCCTGCTGGCCGTTCCTTGGCGCCAAGCTCCGCTACATGGCGTTCGGTTTCTATCCGTTCGATCAGCAGTGGCGGCCGCTTCTGGCGCTTCTCGTGTTCATGGGCGCCGCGGTCGTTTCCATGGTGCCGCGGTTCTGGGGCCGCGGTCTTCTGCTGCTCTGGGTGGCGGCCATCCTGCCCGGCCTGTACGCGCTCATGGCCGGCGGCATCTTCGGCCTGCGCGCCGTTCCGACGACACAATGGGGCGGCCTGCCGCTCTCCTTCATGCTGTCCTTCGTCGGCCTGGCCTGCGCGCTGCCGCTCGGCATCCTGCTGGCGCTGTCGCGCGCCTCCGAGCTGCCGGTGATCCGCGTCCTTGCCACCTGCTTCATCGAGATCGTCCGCGGTGTGCCGCTGATCAGCATCCTCTTCATGGCGACGGTGATGCTGCCGCTGTTCATGCCCGACGGCGTCACGGTCGACAAGCTGCTGCGTGCGCAGATCGCCATCATCATCTTCGCCGCCGCCTACATCGCCGAGATCGTCCGCGGCGGCCTGCAGGATGTCCCCAAGGGACAACTCGAGGCGGGTGCGGCGCTTGGGATGGGCTACTGGCCGGTGATGTTCAAGATCGTGCTGCCCCAGGCGATCAGGAAGGTCATTCCGCCGCTCGTCGCGCTGTTCATCGGTTTCTTCCAGGATACCACGCTCGTCACCATCGTCGGCCTGCTCGACTTCCTCGATACCGTCCGCTCGGCGATGCGCGATCCTGCATGGCAGGGCATTGCCGTGCTGGAAGGCTATGTCTTCGCCGCCGCCGTCTATTTTACCTTCAGCGCGCTAATGGGAGCCTATAGCCGCTTCCTCGAGCGCCATTTCAGGACGTCCCATGACTAAGGCCATCCACGTAATCCGCAATGTCGAGACGATCGTCGTCTATGACGAGAAGACCGGCACCCATGCCTATCTTTCCGATGGCGACATCGCCTTCGACGATAACGCGATCCTGCACGTCGGCGGCCCCTATGAAGGTCCTTTCGAACGGGAAGAACAGGGGCGCGGCCGCATGCTGCTGCCGGGCTTCGTCAACATCCACTGCCATTCCGACGAGGAGCCGCTGTCCAAGGGCATCTTCGACGACATGGGCACCGCCGCCCTCTGGGGCCAGGCGATGTACGAATACTCGACCCTGATCGAGATCAGCGAGGAAGCCCGCGAGGCCTCGCTGACCGTCATGCTCGGCGACCTTATCCGCAGCGGCGTCACCACGCTCGTCGACATCGCCGGCCCGCACGACGCCTGGCTGCCGACGCTCGCTAAAAGCGGCGCCCGCGCCTATGCCGCGCCGGGCTTTCGCGAGGCCCGCTGGCACGTGGAAGCCAGCCACCGCCTCGAGTATCGCTGGGATCATGCCCGCGGACGAGAAGCCTATGAGCGCGCGCTGGCCTGCGTCGATGCCGCCGGGGCCCATCC
The DNA here is from genome assembly GCF_041930185.1 of Mycoplana ramosa. Taxonomy (NCBI): domain Bacteria; kingdom Pseudomonadati; phylum Pseudomonadota; class Alphaproteobacteria; order Hyphomicrobiales; family Rhizobiaceae; genus Mycoplana; species Mycoplana ramosa. Next base: position 152,815 of record NZ_JBHEEW010000002.1, read on the forward strand.
CTCCGGCCGGCTGGGCGGCATTGTTTCCCCCTCCCAGGTGGAGACCTGCACTTCCGAACTGCTGATCGAAGCCGCCGCCGCCGCAAGAAGCCGCGGCGTTCCGATCACCGTCCACGCCGCCCAGACCATGGCCGAGCACGAGGAACTGGTGCGCCGGACCGGCCAGACTGCCGTGCAGTATCTCGAAAGCCTCGGCATCCTCGATGACAACCTGATCCTCGGCCATTGCATCTTCATCGACAGCCATTCCTGGACACGGCAGCGCCACGAAGCCGACATGGCGTTGCTTGCAACTCGCGGTGCGACCGTCGCCCACTGCCCGGTCACCTTCTCGCGTAGCGGCATGATTCTGGAGTCCATCGGCCGCTATCGCCGTGCCGGCATCAATGTCGGCCTCGGCACCGACAGCTACCCCTACAACATGCTGGAAGAGATGCGCCGGGCGCTGATCTGCGCCCGCATCGCCGGCAAGACCGTGTTCGACCTCAAGACCGCCGATATCCTCGATATGGCGACGCTTGCCGGCGCGAAGGCGCTGGGGCGGCAAGATATCGGCCGGATCGCCGTCGGCGCCAGGCCGGATTTTTCGCTGGTCGATCTCAACCATCCCGCCATGCAACCGGTCTACGATCCGTTGCGCAACCTGCTGCATTGCGCCGCCGAAAGGGCGGTCGAGGCCGTTTATGTCGACGGCCGTTGCATTGCTCGCCACGGGCGCCTGCTCGGACTGGACTATGATGCGGCCGTACAGGTCATCCGAGAGGCGTCGAAATTCACGACAAGCCGCATCGCCGCGAACGATCCGCGCGGCAGGTCGCTTTCCGAACTTGCGCCTCTGTCCCTTCCAAGCAAGCGGCTGAGTGACCGGTAGCCCCGCGAGCTTGCAGCGCGGCGACCCCGGAAAGGTCGATAGCACGGACGGTTTGCGGATCCGGTCAGTCTTTGGCCTTGGCGGCTTCGAGCAGAGCGGTAATTGCGGAAAGCCCGCGGGCGGGCGCGTGGGCCAGGGCGTTCTTTCCCTCGAAGTCGTTGATGTCCACGTCTGCCCCCGCCGCCAGCAGGGAACGGACGATGCGCTGAGAGGCAAGCCCGCCGTCGGTGAGAATCGCGACTTCGAGCAAAGCAGTCCATCCCAGCTTGTTGACATGATCGACATCGACACCGGCGGCGATCAACATATCAACGGCATCGGGATGGCCTTTTTCGGCAGCCGGGATCAGGGCGGTGCCGCCAAACCGATTGGTGCTGGTCAGATCGGCTCCATGAGTAAGGATCATCCGCAAGATTTCCGTTCGACCCTGTGCCCCGGCCACGAGGAAAGGGCTGTCCTGAATGCTGTCCTTGGCGTTGACGTCGGCTCCGGCGCCGAGAAGGAGGCGCGCAGCCTCGACATCGTTTTTCCAGACCGCCACCAGAAGCGGCGTTTGACCCTGCGTGTTGCGCTCGTCGAAGGGATTGCCGGCGGCCAAAGCCTGTTCCAATGCGGCATGGTCGCCGCTTTCCACGGCGCTCAACACCGTGGCCTGCGCATTGCCGCCTAGTGCCATGATCAGGACTCCCGCCAGAAGAAATAGTCGCATTGCTGCCTCGGAGCGTAGAACCCGCGCGCCAACTGGGCGCGCGGGCGAAGGAATTATTTCAGGCGCTTGGCGTGGGATTCAAGGGCCTTCATGGCGCAAGCCTCGTCGAACTGACCACCCGGAGCGCCGCCGACGCCGATCGAGCCGATCGTTGCCTTGCCGACCTTGACCGGAACGCCACCGGCCAGAACAAGGAAGCCCGGAATATCAACCAGGCCGGCCGCAGCCGGGTTTTCCGCCACGTTCTTGGCCATGCCGCTCGTCGGGTTGCGCGAGGATGCCGACGTATAGGCCTTTGCGGTTGCGGCATCGGCGGTGTGGGCGCCGGCATTTTCGGCGCGCACCAGCGCAAGCAGGATGCCCGAGCGATCGGTGACGGCGGCAGCCACGTTGTAACCGTCAACGGCACAGGCGGCGACCGCGGCCTGTGCCAGATCGACGGCAAGTCCGGTGCCGAGGCTTGGCAAGGCGACCGTATCCTCGGCGAGCGCCGGTGCGGCAATCAGGGCAAGAGCGGCAGCAAGAACGGTGTGCTTCATTTGAATCTCCAGAATGGAACCATTTCCTGAAGCCAAAGTAAAACCTTACCGCATTGCGCGACATTCGTAGGACAACCGGCCCGCATCGGTAGGATTACCGATGCGCGCTTAGCCATAGCCTCGTCTGCTCCGCCACTGACGGCGTTCCGAGCTTGGCAGCAATGCCGGCACGATGACTGTCGACCGTCCGCACGGAGACATTCAGCGCTGCGGCGATTTCCTTGCTGCCGAGCCCCTTTGACACCAGCTCGATGACCTCCGCCTCGCGCCCGGTCAACTGTTTGAGCAGTGCGGCCGTCTCGGCCTGAGCGAGATGTTCGGCAAGCTGCACCTCGCAGGCTGCAATCGCCTCCATCAGCACATGCTCGTCCACCGGCTTCGTTAGAAAATCGGTCACGCCTGCGCGAAAGGCCCGGCGGCAGGCTTCGACATCGCCATGGCCGGTGATCATGATCGTCGGCCAGGAGATGCCCTTCGCCAACAATTGCGACATGAGCTGAAGACCGCTGATGGCGGGCAGCCGTAGATCAAGGACCAGCACGCCGGGTCTCGTCCAGTCCGCGTGTGCTATGAGATGCGCAGCATCCGGAAAGGTCGCGACTTCCTTGCCGTAGGTAGAAAGCAGCATCGCCAGCGCTTCCCGCACGGCGGCGTCGTCATCCACCAGATAGATCATCACGCAGTCTCCAGCGGCAGGCGGACGATGATACGGGCGCCACCCACATTGACCGCCTCCATGCTGCCGTCCATTTTCTCGATCAGCCGTGCGCAAAGCGGCAAGCCCAATCCCATGCCCTCGGGCTTGGTGGTGAAAAATGGTTCGAAGATATGAGGCAGCGCCGCGGCGGAAATACCCGGGCCGTTGTCGGTTATCGTGAGCATAGCCTGGTTGCCCGATGCTTCAGCGCGTATGGAAATTTGAGGATCGTCCTGTCCGGCAAGCGCTTCCGCAGCATTGCGCAGGATATTGTGAAACACCTGCTGAAAGGCGATCGTGTCGATACGCAACAGGCGGTCGCCGGATGCAATGACGGTATCGACAGCGATGCCGCGTCTTGCAAGATCGGGCTCTGCAAGAAGCATTGTTTCGGTCAGGGCGCGCTCCAGTGGGACCGTTTCGAGCTGCGATGCGCCGCCGGCAATATAGGCCCGCATTCGCCCGAGAATGTCGCCTGCGCGCTTTGCCTCGCGCACATTGGCATCCAACGCCTGTTCCAGGATGTCACGTCTCTCAATCACTATCGCCCGGCGCGCTGCCTGACTCTGGCTCAGAAGAGCTGCGACGGGCTGCGCCAGCTCGTGTGCAATGCCCGATGCCATTTCTCCCAAGGCATTGACGCGCCCGGCATGGGCAAGTTTCGTTTCCTGCTCGAGTAAAGCCGCACGACGCTCCTGAAGCTGCTCCGCCCGCACTGCTCGGCGAAATGCGACAAGCAAATAGAATGCCGCCGCAAGCAACAGGAGAAGCGGCAGAACAACGAACGGCGGCAACAGCTCCGTGGTGCGAAAACCCCGACTCATTTCTAGTCGAAATGGCTGGCTGGCGCTTTTGACATCAAGGTCGCGAGTAGCGGTGAGCAGTGTCGATGCACGCAAGGGACGGTTGATCAGTTGAGTTTCCTCCGACCACAACTGATAGCCGTAGTCGTGGGGAACCAGCCCGTCAGCAACCAGTCCACCCGCGTCAATCTTCATCAGTAGATAGAGTCCGGGTGCGACCAGCTTGTAGATCTCATAGTGCTGCACGTCACCGGTCTGGCTGCGAACCACCGTGCTGCCTGGCGTCGTCAGAACAGGCAGTTCGGCGGAATTCTGCTCTTCTACCCGATCATTTGGCTGGTCATAGCGCGTCATTACCGCGCTCGCACCCTCTACATGGATCGTCGCAATTTCTGTGATGCGCGGATAAAAGGATGCTATCGCCTCTGCGAGCCCCCGAACACTATCGGTTTGCTCTTGCTCCCCCATGCGAACCACTGCCGCAAGGGCAGTGAGGTGCGCCTCATGCTGTGCAAGTTTCTCACCCAGGCGCGTGCCCGCCGCTGAGAGACTGATGTTGAGGTCGTCTAAGCCGGTCCGATAGTTGAACGCCGCAACCAGCACGGAGAAAAATATGGCGGTGGCGAGACCGGCGAGCAGCACCAAGACGGAATGACGTTTGCGTTTCATCTTCATCCTGCGTACGCGGCTGCCCGCATCTTGTCCAACTATTCATGGCAGGCGGCCGCGGCTTTTCACTGACCCCGCTCCTTTCGTTGGAGGAAATGCCTGGCGACCTGATGTGGTGGACGGCCTCCGCTCCCTGCATCGCAAAGTGCCAAAGTGTGGCTGTCGAAAGTCACATGAGCACCTATGTGCCAAGCGTGTCTTGCACGACCTGCTCGCAGTAGGCTTCTCCTGCGGATTCAATCGAGTCGAGTGTCCGGCGGTGAATAATCCTGAGTTTCGTAGTGCTCTGATCCCTGACTTTGGACAGCCGGAAGGTGGAGCGGCGGGCTGGTGACGCCATCGGGATTGAGCAACGAGATCGGCACCTTGTGCCCAATGGCCCCGTGTGGGCGGAACTCGTTGCAGTATCTGCGCCAATCCTCCACAACCCCAAACAGGGCACGGACGTCGACGCATACTCATCGTTGGCGCATGCCGGGGGATTCGCCGCGTAAGCCTTCGACCGCCGCTCGCCGTAGAACTGCAGATTAAGAGGCCCCAGTTTTCCCTGCAAAAGCTTCTATACGGATTTTCTCCGCTTCAGAAGCGCTAAACTGTTCTGGCAGCCGAAGGTCACTCGCAATCGAGCGGCCACCAAAATAGAGTTGATATTTCACCGGCCGCAATAACTGTCATCGAGAAAAATTCTGACGACATCACCGGGATCGGCGAGTGGATGACCGATCACCAGATCGGCTGGGTGGTGCGCACGCTGGTCGAGGCCGGCAGAGGCCAGGAGCGCCGAGACGCAGTTGCGTACGCCAGGGTTTGCGGTTGACGTGGTCGACGTCACCGGCGCCGGCGACACATTCGGCGGCACGCTGACCTGGTGCCTGGCGCAAGGTCAACCCTTTGCCGATGCGCTGACGTTTTCCGTCGCCGCCGCCTCCTGGTCGGTGACGATCCATGGACCGCGCAGCGGCAAGGCAAGCGTCGAAGACATTCGCCGCTGGCGCGATGGTTAAGCGGACCGGGGCAAGCCGAAAGCTTGTACCCGAGTGCCAGCTCTGCTGATGCGACTGCCGCCCCCTGGAAAGCGGGCCGGTCGGAGACCCGTTTCGCGTACGTGCGGACGTGTCAGTTACGAATTACGTTGTGCTCCGGACCGAACGGGAAGCCGGTGATGTTCTCGGCGCCGTCCTCCTTGACGATCAGGATGTCATGTTCGCGGTAGCCGCCAGCGCCGGGCATGCCTTCGGGCAGCATCACCATCGGTTCCATCGACACCACCATGCCGGGCTCCAGCACCGTGTCGATGTCCTCGCGCAGCTCCACCCCGGCCTCGCGGCCGTAGTAATGGCAGAGCACGCCGAAGGAATGGCCGTAGCCGAACGAACGGTACTTCAGCAGATCCCACTCGCGATACATCTCGTTGAGCTCGATGGCGATGTCCTTGCAGCGCGCACCCGGCTTGATCAGCTCGAGGCCGCGGCGATGGACGGCGACGTTCTTCTCCCAGATGTCGAGGCTTGCGTCGTCGACGTGGTCGCAGAACAGCGTCCGCTCCAGCGCCGTGTAGTAGCCGAAGATCATCGGGAAGGTGTTGAGCGACAGAATGTCGCCCGACTGGATGATGCGGTTGGTCACCGGGTTGTGGGCGCCGTCGGTGTTGATGCCGGACTGGAACCAGGTCCAGGTGTCCATCAGCTCGACGAAGGGATGCGACTTGGCGATCTCGCGGATCATCGCGTTGGTCGTGGCGATCGCCACCTCGTGCTCCGGCACGCCGGCCTTGACGGCGGCCACGCAGGCGGCGCCGCCGACGTCGCAGACGCGGGCGCCCTCGCGGATCAGCTTCTGCTCCTCGACCGACTTGATCGTCCGCATCCACATCGACGGCTGGCCGACGTCAACGAACTCGACGCCTGGCAACGCCACCTCCAACTGGCGGCGGAAATCGAGCGTGACATGGTCGAACTCGATGCCAATGCGCTTGGCACCGGGGGTGAGCTGCCGCACGGCCTGATAGAAATTGTCCCGGCGCCAGTCCGTGTAGGTGATGTTGTCGCCGAAGCTGCGGCGCCAGGGCTGGCCGCCGTCGATGCCCGCCGAGATCGTGGTTGCGTTGTCGTGGTCGATGACCATCCCGTACTTGCGGCCGAAATAGCAGTAGAGCCAACCGGAATAGTAGTTGATGCAATGATAGGAGGTGAACAGTGCCGCATCGACATTGTTTTCGGCCATCCAGCGACGCACGTCGTCCTGGCGGCGCGTCATCTCGGCATCGGAGAAGGGTGAATAGTCCTTCTCGCCGTTGTGCCATTTCATCACGTGCAGCATGTCGTCCATCATTGCATTCCTCCATCGCTCAGGACCGAATGATGTCGACGTTACAGAGGAAGGCTGCATCAGCAAAATTTATTCATATCATGGCGTCATTTAGAAAGTTTATATTTGTACGTTCGCCCGCCTTTTGCCCGCGAAAGGCCGAAACGCGCCAAAGTAAAACGCGGGGAAATGCGACCATTTAAGAAACAAATTAGGTTTGGGCCTGAACGACCTGTAGCGTGGATGCGGAAAACAGCTCGGGAGAGCGGAAATGACTGGCGATGTGCTCGGCAAGATGGCGCTCCACTTTGGCAGCCGGTTGTCGTTCGGCGCGGCCCAGCGGACGTCATTCGAATGGCTTCGGTTGTTTTTCCATCGGAAGGTCGAAGATCAGCAGCAGACCGACACCCAGCTCGACAACTCGCCGATCTTCATCTGCGGAATCGGCAGACCGGTCTATGTTTACCCGGGGCGGGGAAATCCGTCTCTGCACGCCAAACCCGAAGGGCAGCGAACCGAGGCGCCTTTGCTCTGAACTGCGCGGCGGTGGACTATCTGGCAATCGTTTTTGACGTCCTGTGTCCGCGGTCGCCAGATAGACACTCAATGCGAACCTTGCGATTCGCCTCGGCCTGAGCGGATGCGCAACGGCCTGGATTGGCGCGTCAACAGGCGAGGTCCGCCACCACCGCGTCGAGGATCAGCATGCCGGCGGGGGTGCAGCGCAGGCGGGAATTGCCGAGACGCTCGATGAAGCCGTGGTCGATCAGGAACTGTTCGCGGTCCGGGTCCGGGCCATGGCCCGACAGCATCTGCCAGCGGGCGAGATCGACGCCCTCGGTCAGCCGCAGCCCCATCAGCAGCAGTTCGTCGGCCTGTTCCGACAGCTCCAGCACCTCCTGGTTGACCATGCCGTGGCCGTTTGCCTCGACCTGCGAGAGCCAGGTCTCGGGATGGCGTTCGGTGGCGGTGGCGATCTTGGCGCCGCCGGTCGACAGGCGGCCATGGGCGCCGGGGCCGATGCCGACATAGTCGCCATAGCGCCAGTAGGTAAGATTGTGCCGGCTTTCGGCGCCGGGGCGGGCATGGTTGGAGACCTCGTAGGCCGGCAGGCCCTCGCGCGCCGTGATTTCCTGCGTCGCCTCGTAGAGGATCGCCGACTGCTCGCCATCGGGAAGAACAAGCTTGCCGGCCTTGTGCAGGCCGAAGAAGGGCGTGCCCTCCTCGAGCGTCAGCTGATAGAGCGACAGGTGGTCGACCGCATAGGAGACGGCCTGCTTCAGCTCGGCGTCCCAGTCGGCAACGGTCTGGTTCGGCCTGGCATAGATCAGGTCGAAGGACATGCGCGGGAAGATCTCGCGGGCAAGCCGGATCGCCTTGAGCGCATCGTCGACGTCGTGCAGGCGGCCGAGGAACTTCAGGTCGCGGTCGTTCAACGCCTGGACGCCGAGCGAGACGCGGTTGACGCCGGCTGCGCGATAGCCCCGGAAGCGCTCCGCCTCCACGCTGGACGGGTTGGCCTCCATCGTGATCTCGATGCCGTCGGGGGTATGCCAGTGGCGGGCGATGCCGGACAGGATGGCATCGACCGTGGCCGGCGCCATCAGCGAGGGCGTGCCACCGCCCATGAAAATGCTGGTGACCGTGCGCGGGCCGGAGAGCCGTCGCATCGTCTCCATCTCCTTCAGGAAGGCGGCAACGAAGCGCTCCTGGTCGACCGGCTGATGGCGCACATGGCTGTTGAAATCGCAATAGGGGCATTTGGCGGCACAGAAAGGCCAGTGCACATAGATGCCGAAGCCCGGATCCAGGGGATCCGCGGCGATCGGCTGCTTTGGTGCGAACGGGGTGACCGCCGTCATGGATGGCTCAGGCCTCCAGGCAGGTTTCAACGAAGCGCTTGAACGCGCGGGCGCGATGAGAAAGCGCCTCAGCGTCGCCGGGCTTCCATCCGTGCTTTTCTTCCGCGCTCATCTCGCCGAAGGTGGTCTGAAAACCATGCGGTTGGAACACCGGGTCATAGCCGAAGCCTTGCGTGCCGCGCGGCGGCCAGACGACGGTGCCCTCGATTTCACCGCGAAAGAGCTCGGTGTGCCCGTCCGGCCAGGCAAGGCAAAGGACCGAAACGAAGCGGGCGGTGCGATCCGCCGGCGTGCCCGCCCCTTTTTCCGCAAGCGCTTTTTCCACCTTCTCCATGGCCATGGAGAAGTCGCGGCTGCCGTCTTCCCTCTCCGCCCAGTTGGCTGTGTAGACACCGGGGGCGCCATCGAGCGCATCGATCACCAGCCCGGAATCGTCGGAAAGCGCCGGCAGGCCGGCGGCCTTCGCCGAGGCGAGCGCCTTGATCATGGCGTTCTCCTCGAAAGTCGTGCCGGTTTCGTCCGGCTCGATGAAGTTCAGGTCGGCGGCGGATTTTGCCGTAAAGCCGAGCGGGCCGATCAGGTCGCGGATCTCACGGATCTTGCCGGCATTGTGGCTGGCGACGACGATCGTCCTTGTATCGAGCTTGCGCATGTCGTTTCCTGTCAGGTCAGGCCCCAGAGGCCGGGTTCGGCGCATTCGAGGCTGTTTCCGGCGGGGTCGCGGAAATAGATGGAGCGGGCGCCGGTCGGCCAGCGGAAATCGGCCTCGATGGCGATTCCTGCTTCTTTGAGCTTTTCCGACCAGAAATCAAGATCGCTGGCGGGAACGCGAAAGCAGACATGCCCCTGGCCGGTCGTGCCGTGGACGGGCACCGGCAAGGCATGCGATGGCGGCCGGACGATCGTTTCCTTCGGGTTGAAGAGCAACAGCACGCCGGGGCCGCAGCGGAAGAAGACATGGCGGTTCGCATGGCGGTTGATCTTCTCCAGCCCGAGCAATCCGCCATAAAAGGCCTCCGCCGCATCGAGGTCTTCGGCGTACAGGGCGGTTTCGAGGATGCCTTGAAGGGCTGGTTTCGTGTCCGGCATCGCGTTCGCCTCTCACTCTCCCCGCCCCTGGAAGCGGCAGGGACTTATGCCGCCATGGCTGAAAGGCTCTCCCTTCTCCCCGGCTCGCGGGAAGAAGGTGCCCGAAGGGCGGATAAGGGGCAAGGGCGAAATGCAACGTCTCCTGCGCCCGCGCGAAGCTGCGAACGGCCGCGCCGTCGTCAGGCAATCGCCTGCTTTTGCAGATCCACGAGTTCGGCAATGCCGCTCTTGGCCAGCGCCATCAGGCTTGCGAATTCCTCCTCGGTGAACGGCTTGCCTTCGGCCGTGCCCTGGATCTCGACGATGCCGCCTGTGCCGGTGATGACGAAGTTGGCGTCCGTCTCGGCCGCCGAATCCTCTAGATAGTCGAGGTCGATCACCGCCTGGCTGGCGAAAATGCCGCAGGAGATCGCGGCCACGTGGTCCTTCAGAACCTTGTCGACCTTGATCATCCCCCGCGCTTCCATCCACTTCAGGCAATCGTAGAGAGCGATCCAGGCGCCGGTGATGGAGGCCGTGCGGGTACCGCCGTCGGCCTGGATGACGTCACAGTCGATGGTAATCTGCTTTTCGCCGAGCGCAGTCAGGTCGACCACGGCGCGCAGCGACCGGCCGATCAGGCGTTGGATCTCCTGGGTGCGGCCGCCCTGCTTGCCGGCCGCCGCCTCCCGCCGCATCCGCTCGCCAGTGGCGCGCGGCAGCATGCCGTATTCGGCCGTGACCCAGCCCTTGCCGCTGTTGCGCAGCCACGGCGGCGTCTTTTCCTCAAGGCTCGCCGTGCACAGCACGTGCGTGTCACCAAACTTCACCAGGCAGGAGCCTTCCGCGTGCTTGGAAAAATTGCGCTCGAAGGAAACCTTGCGCATCTGGTCGGTTTTTCTGCCTGACGGCCGCATCGCGAACTCCGTATCGTGCCCTTGTCTGGCGATGCTTCTAGCCGACTTCGCCGGGGGATGAAATCGTCGAGTTGGCCTATTTCCGGGAATTTCGTCCGCGCGCGCCTCCCCGGGCGGTCGCATTTGGCCCTTGTCTGCACGTGGGCCGGATCACTATAGTTCAAAAGGCAAAGGGAAACGTTGACCGACATGGTAATGAGACACTCTGCGGAGACTGATATTCACAAAATGCTGGACGAGCGTTCCGGCGAGATTTTCCGCCGGATCGTCGAGAGCTATCTGGAGCATGGCGAGCCGCTGGGGTCGCGGAATCTATCGCGCATCCTGCCAATGTCACTGTCGCCGGCTTCTGTGCGCAACGTCATGAGCGACCTGGAGGCGCTCGGGCTGATCTATTCGCCGCATGTCAGTGCCGGGCGGCTTCCCACCCAGCTCGGCCTTCGCTTTTTCGTCGACGCCTTCATGCAGGTGGGCAACATCTCGGACGAAGATCGCGCCTCGATCGCCCGGCACGTTCATCGACCGATGCACGGGCAGAGCATCGAGACGATGATGAGCGAGGCAAGCCAGATGCTATCCGGCATGTCGCGCGGCGCGGGGATCGTGATCACGGCGAAGAACGACCCGGTGCTCAAGCACGTCGAGTTCATCCGGCTGGAGCCGACCAAGGCGCTGGTGGTGCTGGTCGGCGAGCACGACCAGGTGGAGAACCGCATCATCGAACTGCCGGCAGGCACGACCAATTCGCAGCTGACCGAAGCGGCGAACTTTCTCAATGCGCATCTTGCCGGCAGCACCATCCACGAGGCGCGCACCCAGCTCGAACGGCTGCGTCGCGAGGTGCGCCAGGAACTGGATCTGCTGTCGCAGGACCTCGTCGAACGCGGGCTTGCAGTCTGGTCCGGCGGAAGCGACGAGAGCAAACCGACGCGATTGATCGTGCGCGGCCGCGCCAATCTGCTCGAAGGCCTGGCCGGCATCGAAGATGTCGATCGGTTGAGGATGCTGTTCGATGACCTGGAGAAGAAGGACAGCCTGATCGAGCTTCTGAACCTCGCGGAGGCCGGGTCGGGGGTGCGCATCTTCATCGGCTCGGAGAACAAGCTGTTCTCGCTCTCCGGCTCGTCGCTTATTGTGGCGCCGTATCGTGACAGCGAAGAGCGCATCATCGGCGCGGTCGGGGTGATCGGGCCGACGCGACTGAACTATTCCCGGATCGTGCCGATGGTCGACTACACGGCACAACTGATGTCGCGGCTCTCGCGCTGACGCAAAGGCCGGTTCGGCAAGTTTGTCGAACAAGCCTTGATTTTTTTGATCCGAAGCTCGATATCCGCCTCAACTCCCTCTCATCGTCCGCGCAACTTGCAAGGCGCGCGGACGGCTGGAGGTAACAAAGAACCCCGCGCATCGCCGGATGGGCAGGGTCGCTTTGGCCGATCAACCTGTGCATGGCTGGGATGTGGCAATCCTGCGCGATGCACGCGATTTCTCAATCCGGAGAAACCAATGACCGACGATACCAGCAAACACGGCCCCGAAGCCGCAAATGACTCTGCCGAGACCGCCGCTGTGTCGCCCGAGAACAACGACGCCGGCGCGCAGGCAGCAGAGGCCGATCCGATCGCATTGCTGCAGGCGGAAAACACCGACTTGCGCGACAAGTATCTGCGCCTTGCCGCCGACATGGACAATCTTCGCCGTCGCACCGAGCGCGACGTCAAGGACGCCAAGTCCTACGCCATCGCAGGCTTTGCGCGGGACATGCTGGGCGTTTCCGACAACCTGCGTCGCGGTCTGGAGGCAATCCCCGCCGAAGCGCTGGAAGCGGGCGGAACCGGGCTGAAGGCGCTGATCGAAGGGGTGGAGATGACGGAGCGGTCCATGCTGGCGGCGCTCGAGCGCCACGGCGTGCGCAAGCTGGAGCCGATCGGCGAGAAGTTCGACCCGCATTTCCATCAGGCGATGTTCGAGGTGCCCAACACCGAGGTGCCTAATGGCACCGTCGTCCAGGTCATTCAGGACGGCTACACCATCGGCGAGCGCGTTCTTCGCCCGGCGATGGTCGGCGTCTCAAAGGGCGGCCCGAAGGCGCCCGCGAACGGCGGCGACAGGCCCGAAGAGGCCTGAGGCCGGAAAACCTTTGACAGCTAAATGAAAAATTGCCCGGCGCTTCGACGCCGGGCTTTTTTGTGCCGGCCGTTGCGCAATCCGTTGTGGAATGACGCGTTTCCCGAGCATCCCCCAGGGGCCTGCCCGTCCATCCCACAAGCAGAACAAAAGAACTGTTCCGGGGGCGGCTGTGGGGTTACCTTGGGCCTGGCGGAACCGCGTGCCGTCGAATGGCCGCGGAACAGGGAGGCCTGGTATGAAACAGCCGCTCAACGGGATCTCGCCCATCTCCTTCTACGGCTCGGCCATCATCTCGCTCGGGCTCATCCTCTTCGCCTCCGTTTTCCCCGATGGGGCCGCAGCCCTCTTCAAGCGCGCCAACGACTGGATCATCGCCGAGCTCGGCTGGTTCTACATGCTCGCCGTCGGCGGTTTCGTCATCTTCCTGCTGTTCCTTGCCATCAGCCCGCTTGGCCGGGTCAAGCTCGGCCCCGACGAAGCCGAGCCCGACTACAGCTACAGCACCTGGGTGGCGATGCTGTTCAGCGCGGGCATGGGCATCGGCATCGTCTTCTACGGCGTCGCCGAGCCGATCATGCATTTCAGCGCCCCCCCGGATGCGGAGCCCCGCACGGCGCAGGCGGCGCGGGACGCAATGGAAGTGACCTTCTTCCACTGGGGCGTGCACGCCTGGGCGATCTACGGTGTCATGGGGCTGGCGCTTGCCTATTTCGGCTACCGCAAGGATGAGCCGCTGGTCATCCGCTCGGCGTTCCGTCCGTTGCTGGGCGACCGGATCAACGGCCCGCTCGGCGACGTCATCGATATCTTCGCCGTGGTCGGCACCCTGGCGGGCCTTGCCACTTCGCTCGGCCTCGGCGTCGCCCAGCTCAACGCCACGGGCAGCTATCTCTTCGGTTTGGCGCAGAACCTGGAGACGCAGCTCGTGCTGATCGCAATCGTCACCGGGCTCGCCACGGTCACGGTCGCGACCGGCCTCGACAACGGCATTCGCCGCCTCAGCGAGATGATCATCATTGTTTCGTTCATCCTGATGTTCCTGGTCCTGGCGCTCGGGCCGACGCGCTTCCTGCTGCAGGCCTTTGTCGAGAACATCGGCCTGTACCTGAACGGCTTCGTCGGGCGCACCTTCCACATCTATGCCTACGAACCGACCGAATGGGTGGGCAGTTGGACGCTGTTCTACTGGGGCTGGTGGATGTCCTGGTCGCCCTTCGTCGGGCTGTTCATCGCCCGCATTTCGCGGGGACGCACCATCCGCCAGTTCCTCCTCGGCGTGCTCTTCGCGCCGGCGGGCTTCAGCTTCATCTGGTTCACCGTCTTCGGCGACGTCGCCATCTGGCTCGACATGCATGTGGCGGACGGGCAGATCTCCAGGACCGTCACGGAGAACATGCCGATCGCGCTGTTCACGGTCTTCGAATACCTGCCCTGGTCCACCTTCCTCGCCTGGCTGACGGGTCTGCTGGTGGCGGTCTATTTCGTCACCGCCTCGGACGCCGGCGCGCTGGTGATCGCCATGATCACCTCGCAGGGTGACGAGGAGCCGGTGCTGTGGCTGCGGGTGTTCTGGTCGCTCGTTTGCGGCGGCGTCGCCGCCGGCCTGCTATTGGCCGGTGGGCTGGGGGCTGTGCAAATGGCGGCCGTGATTGCGGCGCTGCCTCTGTCGGTCCTCATGGTGCTGATGTGCTACGGCATCTGGAAGGCGCTGAACGACGAGGTGGCACTGACGACCAGCGCCAGCCTGCCCGCGGCGCCGATGGTGCCGCACGAGGCGGCCAAGTTCTGGCGTCGGCGCATCAGCGCCATCATCGACCACCCCGGCCGCCCGCAGGTGGAGCGGTTCATCGCCTCGACCGTAGCCAAGGCATTCGAGACCGTGGCGCGCGAACTGGAAAAACCCGAGCACATCGAGGCCGACGTTGAAAAGACCGCGGACGGCCTGCGCTTCGTCATCAGCCATGGCGAGACGGTGCCGCCCTTCGTCTATGAGGTCCGCCCCGTCAGCAAGCCGATCCCGGCCTTCGTCGTCATCGACGCCGCCCGCAATGAAGGTGGGCGCAACCGCTACTATCGCGCCGAGGTCTTCCTTACCCACGGCAGCCGCGGCTACGACATCTATGGCTACGATCTCGACCAGGTGATCGCCGACGTCGTCAACCACTACGGCCGCTACCGTCACTACCTGGCTATCACCGGCTGAAGTGAAAGGACCGGATGGCGGACTTGGGGGCGGGGCGACGAATGCCAGGCACCACCCAGTCAGGATGCATCCGTTCGTTTGCCGCTTGCCAATCCGACCGGCTCAGGCCGCGTTGGCTTGTTCCTCGCTCAGGCAGGCGTAGATCGCCGTCGCCGAATCCGAGGCGCGCAGTTTTGCCACCATGGCCGGATCGCGCAGCACGCGGGCGATGCGCGAGAGCGCCTTCAGGTGGTCGGCGCCTGCCCCCTCGGGGGCGAGCAGGAGGAAGACGAGATCGACCGGCTGGTCGTCCAGCGCCTCGAAATCGACCGCGGTCTCCAGGCGAGCGAAAAGGCCCGTGATCTGGGTGAGATCCTTCAGCTTTCCGTGCGGGATGGCGATTCCGTTGCCGACTCCCGTCGACCCCAGACGCTCGCGCTGGAGGATCACATCGAAGATTTCGCGTTCCTGAAGCCCGGTGACCTTTGCCGCCTTTATCGCCAGTTCCTGAAGCAATTGCTTCTTCGAACTGGCCTTTAGCGCTGGAATAATCGCACTCTGCTGCAGCAAACCTGCCAATGCCATGCTTTTGTCCTCGTGAGCCGCAGTGAAGGATTGAGGCGGGATGCGCCCAGCCCCTGAGCGCATCCCCCTGCCACTTTAGCCTTTGATATTGGCTGAATCTATCCAGCCAATATTTCCATCGTTACGTCTATAGACGATATTGAGATTCTCCTCACCGACGCTGCGAAACAGAAGCACCGGCTCGTCCGTCATGTCGAGCGCCATCACGGCGCTGGCAACAGACATCGTCTTGAGCTTTTTGGTGCTTTCCGCGACGATGGTCGGGGCGTAGTCCGCCGGCAGCTCTTCCGCATCCTCCGGAACCGAATCCATGACCGTGTATGCGACTTCCGCATAGGTCTGGCCGTTTCCGTTGTGATGGTCCTTGAGCTTGCGCTTGTACCGGCGAAGGCGCTTTTCGATCCGATCCGACGCCGCGTCGAAAGCAAGAATCGGATCGTTCGCTTCGCCATTGGCCTGCAGGGCGGCACCCGTGTCGAGATGGACCTTGCAGTCTGCACTGAAGCGCGGACCGGACTTTTCCACGATGACGTGGCTGGAATAGCCTCCATCGAAATACTTGGTTACGGCCGCTCCGATCTGTTCTTCAATGCGCAAGCGGAACGCGTCGCCGATGTCCATATGTTTGCCGGATACACGCACACTCATGGAGTTTCCTCTCTCATTGTGATTTGCGCGTAACAGTCTATTCCAACCGGACCCGTCATCCAAGCACTTCGCGCGCGCAACGCCCCTTTCGCCAGCGGTACCGGGGGAAAGTGGGGATATGGCAAGTCGGTCTGTCTTCCCTTCGGAATTGCGGCGGGCATCTATCTGGTCCTGATGAATGTGTCAACTGCCGCCTCGGCGGCAAGCTTGCGGCACGGCCGCCCGAAACCCGCGACAGACGCTCAGAAACCGGTGGCTTTGGCAAGCGCTCGCTTCTCCCTGCGGCGCTGCACCGAGGAGGGAATGTTCATCGCCTCGCGATATTTCGCCACGGTTCGCCGCGCGATGTCGATGCCGCCCTTCTTCAGGACGGCTACGATGTCGTCGTCGGAAAGCACCGCCTCCGGCGTTTCCGCGACGATCAGGGTGCGAATGCGTTGACGCACCGCTTCCGCCGAATGGCTGTCGCCCCCGTCGGTGGAACCGATCGAGACGGTGAAGAAGTATTTCAGCTCGAACAGCCCGCGCGGCGTCAGCATGTACTTGTTCGACGTGACGCGGCTGACCGTCGATTCATGCATCTTGATCGCGTCGGCAACCGCTTTCAGATTGAGCGGCCGCAAATGGTCGACGCCGTTGAGAAGGAAGGCGTCCTGCTGGCGCACGATTTCGGTCGCCACCTTCAGGATCGTCTTTGCCCGCTGATCCAGACTGCGGGTCAGCCAGTTGGCGTTCTGCAGACATTCGTTCAGGAAGGCCTGATCCTCGCTCGCCCGTTTGGTGCGGCGGGATACGGAGGCATAGTAGTCGTTGTTGACCAGCACGCGCGGCAGCGTCTCGGCATTCAATTCGACGAGCCAGGTCCCATCGGGGGCCGCGCGAACGACGATGTCAGGGACGACGGATTCGCAGATTCCGGGCTGGAAACGCGCGCCTGGCTTGGGGTCGAGCTTGCGAATTTCCGCCAACATGTCGACCAGGTCTTCCTCGTCGACGCCGCAAAGTTTTTTCAGCGTGGCAAAATCGCGGCGCGCCAGCAGCTCGAGATTGCCGACCAGCTCGGCCATCGCCGGATCGAGGCGGTTACGGGCGCGAAGCTGGATCGCCAGGCATTCGGACAGGGTGCGGGCGAAGACGCCGGGCGGGTCGAGTTGCTGCAGAGCGTCGAGCACACGCGCGACATCGGCAATCGGCGTGCCGAGCTTGAGCACCGTGTCTGACAGGTCCGCCGGAAGATAGCCGGACTCGTCAAGTTGATCGATCAGGTGTCCAGCGATCAGCCGATCGACCGGCGAGGTGAACAGAAACGGGACCTGGGCGGCAAGATGGTCCCGCAGCGTCGTCTGGGCCGCGACGAACTCATCGAGCTCATAGCCTTCGCCATGGCTCGCGCCCGGCATCGATTTCCACTGGCCGAGAAGTTCCGGCGCATCCGCCGCGCGCGGGCCGGCATCATCGGGAAAGACGTTCTCGAGACTGGAATCGAAAGACTCGGCGACTGCGCCGGCGCTGCCGCCGGTCGCGGCCTCATAGAGGTCCCCGGAAGATCCGGCTTCCGCGTCGGCGACATCCCGAGCTGGCTGTTCCTCGTTGACGGAATAGTAGGTGCCATCCGACGGGAAAGCGTCGTCGGCGCCGCGCGCGCCTTCATCGCCGGGGACGAACTCAAGCAGCGGGTTCTTCTCCACCTCGCTCTCGATGAACCGGACCAGTTCCAGATGCGTCATCTGCAGCAACTGGATCGACTGCATCAGTTGCGGCGTCATGACCAATGACTGGCTCTGGCGCAGAAGAAGGCTGGCTGCGAGTGCCATGCGGACGCTTGAACTCCCTACGCCGCCGCACGTCTTTGACGACGCGTCATGGACGCCGTACCCGTTGACTTATCCTGGCCATGTCCTCACCGAACCTATGGTGGAGCAGTGCCAACCCCGTAAAGCACCGGATGGTAAACCTCATTGCCGATCCGGATTTCAGACTGGCCCAAAAATTGCTTTTTTGGCGGAACCGGTCAAGCGGCCGGGAGGAGATGCGGCGAATTTCCCCGATCGGGGCGACTAAAAATCCGGACGTCGAGGCGGTCGGACGCTCAGAGGCTGAAATTGTCGCCGAGGTAGAGACGCCGCACGTCGGGATTGGCAACGATGTCGTTGGCGCGACCGTGGGTCAGGACCTCGCCGGCGTGAATGATGTAGGCGCGGTCGATCAGGCCGAGGGTCTCGCGAACGTTGTGATCGGTAATCAACACGCCGATGCCGCGCGACGTCAAATGGCGAACGAGCGCCTGGATATCGGCCACCGAAATCGGATCGACGCCAGCGAAGGGTTCGTCGAGCAGCATGAAGGTCGGATCCGTTGCAAGTGCGCGGGCGATTTCCAGTCGCCGGCGCTCGCCCCCGGATAACGCGATCGCCGCAGCTTTGCGCAAGTGCGAGATCGAGAATTCGGCCAGCAAGCTGTCGAGCTTGTGTTCGCGGCGCGCCTTGTCGTTGTCGTGCACCTCCAGGACGGCGCGAATGTTCTGCTCGACCGTCAGGCCGCGGAAGATCGAAGCCTCCTGCGGCAGATAGCCGACGCCGAGCCGCGCGCGCCGATACATCGGCATCGTCGTAACGTCGTTGCCGTTCAGTTCGATCGACCCTTCGTCGACCGGAACAAGGCCGGTGATCATGTAGAAGCATGTGGTCTTGCCTGCGCCGTTCGGACCGAGCAGGCCGACGGCCTCGCCCCGCCGCACGACGAGTGAAACGCCGTTGACCACCCGCCTGCCCCCATAGGTCTTGGTCAGGTTGCGGGCGATCAACGTGCCTTCGTAGCGCGATGCGTCAAGGCTGCGCTGGACCTCCGGCGCAGGCTTTTTCGCACGGCGCGTCATGCGGGAAAGGGATAGAAGCGACACGGGCGTACGTCAGTTCGTGGTTTTGCGGGACTTCGGGTCGAGCTGGATCATGACCCGACCGCCGCAGGCGTCGAGCTTGGCCTCGCCGGTCCGCATCAGCACCGTCAGCTGGCAGCCGACAAAGACATTCTTGCCCTCCGACAGCACGACCTTGTCGCCCTTCAGCACGAAGACTTCGTCGATGAGGTTGAACGTCCCCGTGTCGGCCGTCGCCTGCTGCACTCCGGATTGCAGGAAGACCTTGTCGGCAACGTCGATCTTCTCGATATCGGCATCGCCGCTCGAAATCGATCCGCCGCCATCGGCCTTGTAATAGACGACCATACTGCCAGCCTGCAGCGTCGTCGTGCCCTGGACAACCTTGACGTTGCCGGTGAACTGGGCGGTGTTCGACTGCTGCTGGATTTCCAGCTTGTCGCTCTGAATCTGGATCGGCTTGTCGTTGGACAGCTGAAGCCCCTTCAGCTGGCTCTTCGTTTCCTGCGCTCCAGCGGTGGCGGCGACCAGCACGAAGCCGGCGGCAAGCAGCGGGAGAATGACATGTCTTTGCGCGGGTTCAGAAAATGCGGACATCGTGGCCCTACTTCTCTCTGTTGCGGATGGCGGCGGGATCTACATTGACAACGACGTCCCCCTCGAAGACGACGGTCCGCCCTTTATCCGTCATTCGCAGCGACTGCGCAACAATGGAAGCTTCCTTGGACTGGATGGAGACGGCCTGCTGCGTCGACATGCGGCCGCCGTTGATGTCGAGGTGAGCGTCGCGGAAGGCGGCTTCGAGGCCGGTGTTCAGACGGATGGTGAACGGCGCGGTCATGTCGAGAATGTTGCGGCCGCGGTCGTAGATGCCGGTGACGGCGTCGACCTGGGCAATCAGCGTCTCATTGACCGGCATCTTTGCCCGAATGTTCTCGAGCTGGATGATGTCCGGGTTCTTCATGTCCTGCAACGCCCGGTCGGCCTTCATCGAATAGCTGATGCCGTCACGGTTGCGACCCGAGATGGCCGGGTTCTTCATCACCACCTTGCCGTTTTCGATCGTTGCACTCTCGACGGCTAGTTCTTCGGGCAAATAGGTGCTGATGACAGAGACTACAACGAAAATCGCAGCGATCAGGATCCCCAGCGCCGGCAAGGCAATCTTGAGCAAACGCACGCGCGCGGAATGCCGGGCCGCGCGACGGTAGGCTTCCGTCGGCGTGACCGTCCGGTATTCGGCGGATTGCATGTCAGCGGTAGTGGTCAGCATGTGCCTTTGTCGTGGTTTTATGGTCTATTTTCATGGGCGCAGCGCCGGTTCAACCGCTTCTGTCCTGAACCAGTATGACGGGCTCCATATGGAGATTATTCCTGAACAAACAATGGATGCCCGAAAAAGCGGCGCAGATGATTTGCTATTTGCCCGGCTAATGCCATATCGATGAGGCGTTTGGCAAATGGCGCAACCGTCGTTTGTCGCAATAAACCATCGAACGGGAACCTTTCGAGATGGACCAGTCTGCCATAGCCGACCGCCGGCAGTTGCGCCGCAAGCTCACGTTCTGGCGCGTTGCGGCCATTCTCGTCGCCGCCATTGCGGGTTTCACAGCCATGACGTGGAACTGGCCGGCGGCCTCGATCGAGGACCATGTCGCCCACGTTTCGATCACAGGCATCATAAAGGACGATGAAGAACTTCTGCAACGGTTGGACCGGATCGCCAAGAACGATCGGGCGAAGGCGCTGGTCGTATCGATCACCTCGCCGGGCGGGACGACCTATGGCGGGGAGGTGGTCTACAAGGCGCTGCGCAAGGTGGCCGAGAAGAAGCCGGTCGTTTCCGACGTGCGCACGCTCGCCGCTTCCGCGGGCTATATGATCGCCACGGCTGGCGATACGATCGTCGCCGGAGAGAGTTCGATCACCGGTTCGATCGGCGTCATCTTCCAGTATCCGCAGTTAAGCGAGTTGATGGACAAGCTCGGCGTTTCTCTCGAGGAGATCAAGTCTGCCCCGCTCAAGGCCGAGCCTTCACCGTTCCATCCCGCAAGCGAGGAGGCCAAGGCGATGATACGCCGCATGGTCGATGACAGCTTTGCCTGGTTCGTCGATCTTGTCGCAGAGCGCCGCAAGCTCCCGCGCGAGGAGGCTTTGCGGCTGGCCGACGGCAGCATCTACACCGGCCGGCAGGCGCTGCAGGTGAAACTCGTTGACCGACTGGGCGGGACGGACGAGATCCGCGACTACCTCGAGACGCGCAAGGTCGGCCGCAGTCTGCCCATGGTCGACTACGAGCCACCACGTCGTTCCGGTCTGTTCGGGTTCGGACTGGATTCCACCGGCTGGTTGAAAGGACTCCTCGGCATTGGTCTCGGTCCTTCGGAGGCTCTCGAAAAGCTTGGCGGCGAAAAGTTGTTCCTTGACGGTCTGGTCTCGGTTTGGCAGGTTGGACGTGATTGAAAAGACAAGCGTTTTTAGGGGACAGCCGTGATCAAGTCAGAATTGGTACAGATCGTCGCCGCTCGCAATCCACATCTTTATCATCGTGACGTCGAAAACATCGTCAACGCGGTTCTGGACGAGATCACCGATGCGCTTGCCGCCGGAAACCGGGTGGAGCTTCGCGGCTTCGGTGCGTTCTCGGTGAAGAACCGCCCTTCGCGTTCCGGGCGCAACCCGCGGACCGGCGACGCGGTATTCGTCGAAGAGAAGTGGGTCCCCTTCTTCAAGACCGGCAAGGAGCTGCGCGAGCGGCTGAATCCCAATCACGCGGACGACGACGCCGATTGACGTCTACGCACCGCGCCCTCAACCAGCCCGATTGCTGGAGGCGGTTCATGTTCAAGAAAATCATCAATATCGTCGTCCTCGCGCCGATCGCCATCGTGCTGATCGTCCTATCGGTCGCCAATCGCCAGCCCGTGCGCCTGGCGCTCAATCCGTTCCGGCCGGACGACTCGGTGCTGTCGATGACGGCGCCGTTTTTCGTCTATCTGTTTTTGGCGCTGCTCCTTGGGGTGATCCTCGGTGCTGCTGCGACCTGGATCGCCCAGCATAAGTACCGCAAGCGCGCCCGGATCGAGGCGAGCGAGGCGGTGAAGTGGCATACCGAGGCAGACAGGCACAAGGCCCGCGCCGAGACGCTGCAAGCCCAGTCGCTGCTGTCTGCGCCCAAATAGGGTTTCTTGTTCCGGCGAACCGGCTACAGCCCCTGCCCTTCATTCCCCTGCCGGCATCTTCTCCCGCAAGCGGGCCAAGGAGATCCGCCGCGCCTCATCCATCCCTACCTGCTGGCAGTGAGAGGGCGCAGATCCGCGTGCGGAGATGGTCGTTGCTCAAGTGTTCGTAGTGCCGTCCAGCCTCTGGCCGAGACCGGCAAAGAATTGGGCTGCCAGCTTCTTCGAGGTCGAGTCGATCAGGCGGGAGCCGAGCTGGGCGAGCTTGCCGCCGACCTGCGCATTGACCGTGTAGGTCAAGACCGTCTCGTTGCCGTCCTCGGCGAGCCTCACGTCGGCGCCGCCCTTGGCGAAGCCGGCAATCCCCCCCTTGCCCTCGCCGGAGATCGTGTAGCTTTCCGGCGGGTTGAGGTCGGAAAGCGTCACCTCGCCGTTGAATGTGGCGGAAACCGGGCCGATCTTGACCTTGACGGTGGCCGCAAGCTCGGTGGGGGACTTCATCGTCAGCGACTGGCAGCCCGGGATACAGGCCTGCAAGGTCTCGGGATCGTTCAGTGCCGCCCAGACGGCCTCACGAGGGGCGGCGATGCGCTCTTCACCTGACATGTCCATGACGTTCCTCCTCCTTGCCCGGGTGCTCGCCGATTTATCGCAGATGGGAAAGCGCTTTGCCAAGTGGGACTTTGCCAAGCGAAGCCGGGGTGCTATTTGGTCTGGCTTTCTTGCGGACCAGCGTCCGCTATCCATCAAACGAAAACGGACCGCGACGTGAAGGACAAGAACCGCCGGCAGAAGAAGGGCCCCGCCGTGACGGGTGCCGCGCGATCTGGCGAACGCGTGCGCCAGGGCTCGCCGATACGCAACGGGGACGCCAAGCCGCAGGCCGGGGCAGTTGCCAAGCACGCAGGCGGTTCACGCGGCGAACCGTCAAGGCGGAAGGATGTTGGCGCAGCCGCCGCCAAGACGGTGCCTGAAAGGGTCTCCCGTGCCGCTGCATCGCAGGTCCCCGAACCGCAGCGCAAGCTGATCGTCCGAACCGGCGACAAACCTGCGGAACGGGTCCCGGTGATCCTCGAGACGGCCGGGACCGACGACTACCGCCTCATCGACAGCGGCGCCGGCGAGAAGCTGGAGCAATACGGCCCCTATCGGATCGTGCGCCCGGAAGCACAGGCGCTCTGGCCGCGCAGCCTGCCGGCGTCCGTGTGGGAGAAAGCGGATGCGGTGTTCACCGGCGACACCGACGAGGACGGCATGGGCCGTTGGCGCTTTTCGGGGGATGCCCTCGGGGAGACCTGGCCGATGCGTCTGCTCGACACCGATTTCCATGGCCGCTTCACCGCCTTCCGCCATGTCGGGGTCTTTCCGGAGCAACTGGCGCACTGGAGCTGGATGAAGGCGCGGATCGAGGCGGCCGGCCGACCGCTGAAGGTTCTGAACCTGTTCGGCTATACCGGTGTCGCATCGCTCGTCGCCGCCCGGGCCGGCGCAGAGGTGACCCACGTCGACGCCTCGAAGAAGGCGATCGGCTGGGCGCGCGAAAACCAGGCGCTCGGTCGCGGTGAAGCCCTGCCGATCCGCTGGATCTGCGAGGATGCGATGAAGTTCATCCTGCGCGAGGAGCGTCGCGGCAGCCGCTATGACATCATTCTCGCCGATCCCCCGAAATTCGGACGCGGCCCGAACGGCGAGGTTTGGCAGCTGTTCGACAGCCTGCCGCTCATGCTCGACGTCTGCCGCGAGATCCTCGCGCCGGACGATGCAGCCCTCGTGCTGACCGCCTATTCGATCCGGGCCAGCTTCTACTCGATCCACGAACTGATGCGTGAAACGATGCGCGGCCGTGGCGGCCTGGTGGAGTCCGGCGAACTTGTCATCCGCGAGGGCGGAACCGACGGCAGGACGACCGGCCGCGCCCTTTCGACCTCCCTCTTCAGCCGTTGGACTTCCGCATGAGCGAACATCACCACCGCGATCATGGCCCCCACCGCGTGGGGCAGGTGAAGGAGGTCACGAGCCTCGCGAACCCGATCGTCAAGGACATCAAGGCGCTGGCGCAGAAGAAGGCGCGCGACGAGACGAGATCCTTCATCGCCGAAGGGCTGAAGCTCGTGATCGACGCCCTCGAGCTCGGCTGGACGATCCGCACGCTGGTCTACGCCAAGGCGGCCAAGGGCAAGCCGCAGGTCGAGCAGGTCGCGGCGAAGACTTTTGCCAAGGGCGGCCTGGTGCTGGAAGTCAGCGAGAAGGTGATGTCGACGATCACCCGGCGCGACAACCCGCAGATGGTGATCGGCGTGTTCGAGCAGCGCTATAGCTCCCTGAAGGACTTCCGCCCGAAGGTGGGCGAGACCTATGTGGCGCTCGACCGGGTGCGCGACCCGGGGAATCTGGGCACGATCTTCCGCACGGCGGACGCGGCAGGCGCGTCGGGCGTGATCCTTGTCGGCGAAACCACCGATCCGTTCTCGCTGGAGACGGTTCGCGCGACCATGGGGTCGGTGTTTGCCATGCCGGTCGCCAAAACCTCGGTTTCTGACTTTCTGCGCTGGAAGAAGGAAACGGGCGTCAAGCTGGTCGCCACCCACCTTGCCGGTGCGGTCGACTACCGCACGATCGATTACAGGAAACAGCCGGTCGTGCTCTTGATGGGCAACGAACAGGCCGGGATTCCCGAGGAGCTGGCGCACGAGGCCGATGCGCTGGCGCGCATACCCCAGGCAGGCCGCGCCGATTCCCTGAACCTGGCGATTGCCACCGGCGTCATGCTGTTCGAGGCGCGTCGCCACATCCTGTCTCTGGACGAGCCGAAATGACCGAGCGCGCCCCGTTCTTCTCCCGACCGGTCCCGGTCGTCTCGTTCATCGTCATAGCCGTCCTCGTCGACCAGTTCATCAAGATGGCCGTGGAAGCGTGGCTGCCAATGGAGCAGCCGGTGCATGTGCTGCCGATGCTGGCCCTGTACCGAACCTACAATTTCGGCGTCGCGTTTTCGATGCTGTCGGGCATGGAGGACTGGTTCATCGTCGGCCTGAGGCTTGTCGTCGTCGCCTTCGTCACCTGGCTGTGGCGGCAGACGCCCAAGGAGCGGGGGCTGGCCCATGCGGGTTACGCGCTGATCATCGCCGGCGCGCTCGGCAATCTCGTCGACCGTATCCTGTTCGGCTATGTGATCGATTACGTGCTGTTCCACACCGCGACCTGGTCGTTCGCCGTGTTCAACCTTGCCGACAGCTTCATCACCATCGGTGCGGGCATCATCCTGCTCGACGAAGTCCTGCAGTCGCGTGCGCGTCGCCACAATGCGGATCGTTAAAATCCGATCGGTTTGCTGAAGCGGATCTGAACGCTTGGCGTGGTATCCCGGCCCGCATGAGCGAACCGGCGAAACTTCAAGACCGGCTCAAGGCGGAATTCGCAACCGAGCTGAGTGACGCAAGGCAGCCACCACGCGATGGCGGGGTGGAGACCGCTGCGCGTTCCTCCTCGAACATGGCCTCGCGTGCAGCAGGCCAGGCATCTCCTTCAGACCATGCCATGCTCAGCGGTGTTGTCGGCGCCCTCATCCTGCTGTCAACCTGCCTCATGCTGGTGACTGGCTTCCTGCAGGGATTTCACGTCGCGGCGCTCAGCCTAGGTGTGGCCGGCCTCGCGGGGGCGCTGCTGCTCTTTCGCAGCGGCGTGATTGCCGAACGGCAGTTGAAGCGTCAGGTCGAGCGTCACGACGACCGCACCTGGGAGCAGAGCGAGACGTCGGCGGCCTCCGCAGCCATCCATGACATCTTGCGCGACATTGTGCTGGTGCGCTCGCTGGACGGACGGATTGTGCGCGCCAACGCGGTCCTCAGCGATCTTGTCGGTATCCCTGACCTGACTGGCCTCACCTGTACCCAGATCGGCCTCGACATCCACACGCAAGCGCTCCCGCAACACTACGACGTAAACATTGCCGCACCGGGCGGTACGCGGATCTATGCATGGCATGACGTGACCATTCGCGATCCGGCGACGGGCGAACTGGTGATCCACAGCATCGCCCGCGACGTCACCGAGGAACGCAGGGCCGAGCAACTGCGGGAACTCGCCCTCAGCAAGGCGGAGGATGAAAGCGAGGCGAAGTCCCGGCTGCTGGCGACCGTCAGCCACGAAATCCGCACGCCGCTGTCGGGCATCCTGGGCATGTCGCACCTGATCGGGCAGACGCGGCTGACGGCGGAGCAGAAGAACTACCTTGCCGGAATCCGCCAGTCCGGCCACGCACTTGTCCAACTGGTCGACGACCTGCTCGACTTCTCCACGATCGAGGCGGGACGGTTTCAGTTGCGCCCGAGCGAGGATCCTGTGCGCCCATTGATCGAGGGCGTCGTCGAGATGCTGTCGCCGCGAGCGCATGAGAAAGGCATCGAGATCGGCTCCTTCGTCTCGGCCGACGTGCCGGCCGTGATGGCGTTCGACGGATCGCGGCTGCGGCAAGTGCTCTACAACGTGATCGGCAATGCGGTGAAATTCACAGTGAGCGGCGGGGTCTATCTGGAGACGACGATCGAGCCCGACCACATCGTCGTCAAGGTGACCGATACCGGCCCGGGCATGACGGCCGAAGAGCAGATGCGCGTCTTCGAGGCATTCGAGCAGGCCGGAGCCGCAGCCCAGCGCCGTGGCGGAACCGGGCTCGGCCTTGCCATCTCCGCCCGCATTCTAAGCGAGGCTGGCGGCGCGCTCACGCTGGAAAGCCGACCTGGACACGGCTCCACGTTCACCATCCGAATGCCGGCCGCGCTCACACTCGCGGCCGTCGGTGGAAAAGCGGGCCCGCTGCGGGGATCGTCGGTATTTCTCTACGCGCCCGATGGCCCGGCGGCGCGCGCCTTGCAGCGCACGATCGAAACCCTCGGTGGCACCTGCACGCATAGGGCAACAACCCCCGACGCACTGGAATTCGCGCAGGGACAGGCCGCTTCGCTGACGGACATCATCGTGGACAACCGGCTGTCCGCAGAGTACCGGCGCGAACTGTCCGGCCTCGCCGCGTTCAACGCCCAGCACATCCGCCGCACCTATCTCGTCAACCCCGAGGAACGAACCGGACGGGCGCTGAACAACGGCGGGGGATACGACGCCTGGCTCATCCGCCCCTTGCGCGAGCGATCGCTGGTCGAGGTGTTGCGCGGCCGCATGAAGGGCATCGAGGTTCGCGACGCGATCAACGACAACCGGCCAACGCTGTCGCCGCCGATGGCTGAAGCGGCGTCACGACCAAGCAAGGCGGCGCGGATCCTTCTGGCCGAAGACGATCCCGTCAATGCCATGCTTGTGCGCTCGATGCTGACAAAGGCGGGATACCAGGTGAGCGTCGTCGACACATTCCCGTCGCTGCTTTCCGCTGTCGGCGACCCGGCGGGCCGGCCGGACCTGATCATTTCCGACCTGAACATGCCTGGTGGCGATGGACCCGAGGTGGTGCGCCGCCTGACCGGCGAGGAGGCGCCTGTTCCGGTGATCATTCTGACGGCCGAGGGGCGCCGAGGCCTCTACGACGATTTGATCGCCTGCGGCGCGGCTGCGGTGCTGGTCAAGCCGGCCGAACCAAAGGCTTTGCTCGCCGAGGTCTCCCGCCTGACCGGAGTGACGGAAAAAGGTCGCTGACCGTCTTTTCCGCTCCGCCAGTCTTCTTGTCTGCTGAACACCAGGGGGCTATCTACAGGCGGTCCGATGTCACGGTCCTGTTGCAGATTCGTGCTTAAAGAGAGACAGGAAATCTTGAGCAGGAAGTCGCCGATGAGTGTCGAATTTGCAGATCCACAGGTGATGGCCGAGACCGTCCCGTCGACATGCCGGGTTCCGGTCCACAAGACGACCGACGTGCTCGGGCCGCATCGGCAATCTGGAAACGAGGCTTGCACGGACGAATGCCGAAATCGATGCGGCGCAGGCGGTGCGCTATCGCGTCTTTGTCGAGGAACTGAACGCGCAGGTTGCCCCCGACGCGATGCGCCGCGGGCGCGACATCGACGCATGGGACATGGTCTGCGATCACCTGCTCGTGCTCGACACCTCGATCGAGGGCGACGCGGAGGAGCAGATCGTCGGGACATACCGGCTCTTGCGGCAGGATGTCGCCAGGAATTCGGGGGGCTTTTACTCGCAGTCCGAATTCGACATCGAACCGCTGCTGGCCCGCCATCCGGAAAAGCGCTTCATGGAACTCGGCCGTTCCTGCGTGCTTCCAGATTACCGGACGAAGCGAACCGTGGAGCTGCTTTGGCAGGGGGCTTGGGCCTATGCGCTGAAGCACCGGGTCGACGTCCTGTTCGGATGCGGTTCCTTCGGCGGTGTCGTGCCGGAGGAGCATGCGCTGGCGCTTTCCTTCCTGCACCAGAACCTGCTGGCACGCGATGAGTGGAGCGTTCACGCCCATGCCGACCAGCATCGGACGATGGATCTGGTGCCGAGCGAGGCGGTGAATGCGCGCCGGGCGCTTGCCGCCATGCCGCCGCTGATCAAGGGGTATCTCCGGCTCGGCGCGATGGTCGGCAATGGCGCCGTCGTGGACCACGCCTTCCGCACGACGGACGTGCTGATCGTGCTGCCAATCGGCAGCATTTCGGGCCGTTACATCAACTACTACGGCGCGGATGCCGGTCGGTTTGCGAGCTGACGGAGGCGATTGACCCGCCTGGCTGAGCAAGCGGCCAAGTGCCGCTTGCTACCGCACTGCACCCCGTTTTGCGTCGCGCGTCAGTGAATTGGTTTCGGCTCGCTGAAGACGCCGCGCTTCTTCAGACGGCTGATCGCACCGGTCGTAAGTCCGATCAGGGCCAGCAGTCCGGCCAGCACGGCGACATAAGGCAGGCTCCGCGTCAGGCCTTCATTGAGGGCGGCGCGGTAGAACTCGATGACGAGCAGAGTGATCAGGGTTGCCGACAACGTCGAGTAGTCCTTGGCAATCACGCGCCGGACGTTGAAGGACATGCCTTCCGTGGCGCTGTGGAAACGTCCCAGCCGCAGCGCCCAGCGCGGCACGTCGCGGCAGTACGCCCGGTAGGCATCTCCGAATTTATTCTCGAGGAACTCCTCCTCGGCCAGTACGATACATTGATAAATGAAGGCAAAAAGACCGATCCCGAGCACGACCGCCAGCGGATTGCCGCTGAACAGGAACACGCCGGAATAGATCAGCATGTTGCCGACGTAGAGCGGATTGCGGCAGACGCCGAACATGCCCTCGGTGACAAGGTCCTTGGCATAGACCCGCTTGTTCAACCCGCCGCGCTGGATATAGGCGTAGCCGATCACGGTCGCCCGTAAGCCCAGCCCCGCCACGACCAGCAGGATCGCGGCGATCGCCATGACCGGCTCGGCCGCCGAACTCCCATGCGCCGGGGGCGGCGCCAGCAGGAACAGCGCGACGATCATGGCGGGGAAGAGCTGGTTGCGGTATTTGAAGAAGAAGTTGCCGATGCCGATCATGGCTGCAGTCATGATGTACCTGTCCTACTTCACCGCGACGATGCCGCAGAAGTTGTACCAACGGAAGAAGACCTCGACGGTGCGGAATCCGGCCTCCTTCAGGAGTTGGACGTTCTCGTCCAGCCGGTAGGGGATCAGCACGTTCTCCAGCGCCTCGCGCTTCTTGGAGATCTCGATGTCGGAGTAGCCGTTGCGTCGCTTGAAGTCGTAGTAATGCTCGATGAACAGCCGGTTGAACGTGGTATCCTCGCTCGTCAGCTTCTCGATGAGCAGAAGGCAGCCCTGGTCGTTGAGGCCGTTATGGATCGCCTTCATCACCCGCTCGCGATAGAGCGGCCGGACGAACTGCAGCGTCAGCAGCATGGTCGCGACGCTGGCGTTATCCATCTGGAAGCCATGGTTCAGATCGGCCACCTTGAGTTCGATCGGCCGGTTCGTCTTGGCAGCCCGGATTTTCTGCGCGGCCTTTTCCAGCATGTCCGGTGCGTTGTCGATACCGATGAAATGGACGTCCGGGTGGATGGCTGCGTCGAGCGCCAAAAGCGTCGTCGCGGTCGAGCAGCCAATGTCGACGAGATTCGTTTGGGGCTGGGCGAAGTCGGCCGCCAATTCGCAGACCATCCGCTGCATCTCTTCGTAGTAGGGAACAGAGCGGCTGACCATGTCGTCAAAGACGTCGGCGACGGTGGCGTTGAAGGCGAAATCGCCGACCGGCAGGTCCTCGCGGGAGAAGACCTGGTCCTTGCGTTCGATCCGCAACGGCAGGGGTGATGCTGTTTCGGCCATCTGCATTTCTCCCAGGCTGACAGGCAAGGCGAGAGGCATCGAGACCGCCCCCAGTTCAGCTCGGCTGCAAATCAACACCTTATGCTGACAGCCACCTGAACGTACTGCGCCGGGGTAGGAAAGGTGACTATATCGCAACCTGGAGGTAGGCGCACCGAAAATTTAGCGCGTTGGGCGGTGGTGGCGCTCGCAGGCGCCGCACTGGGCCAGCGCCTCGATCACCTTGCATTCGGCGATCGTGCCGTGGCTGCAGCTCGAAAGCGTGCGCTCGAGCTCGGCTTCCAGCAGCTTCAGCCGCGCGATCCTCTGGCGCACGTCCAGGAGCTGACGCCGGGCAATCTCGTCGGCCTCAGCGCAGGGCAGGTCGGGATGCTTCGACAGGTCGATGAGCTGCCGGATTGCCTCGATCGATAGGCCGAGATCGCGGGCGTGCAGGACGAAGACCAGTCTGTCATAGTGGCGCGCGGTGTAGCGGCGCTGGTTGCCGGCGTTTCGCTCCGGTTCCGGCAGGAGTCCGATCGTTTCGTAGTAGCGGATCGTCTCGACCTTCGAGCCGCTGGCCTCGGCGAGCTTGCCGATCGAAAAAGTGCGTTCCATCGCTGTTTTTCCGCTTGAAGCTGTAGTGACTACAGGTTTTATAGGTGGTGCAAATCGAGGAGATTTGCAATGGACGATCACCTTCGCCGCGATGCAGACCATGATCACGGCTGCAGTTGTCGTCACGACCAAGAGGCGGGCCGACACGATGGGCATTCGCCAACGGGCGGCGCCAAGCACGATCACCCGCATGCCGATGGCACCGCCTGTGATATCGGGCACGGTGCCCTCGCGGATGGGATGGTTGCTGACCCCGGCGATGGCTATCGCCGCTTCCGCGTGTCCGGAATGGACTGTGCCAGTTGCGCAAGCACGATCCACATCGCCGTCGGCGGCATGCCGGGCGTCTCGGATGTGCGTGTTTCAATCCCGCGCGAAATGATGTTCGTTGCCGTCGACGAAAGCAGGACACCGCTCTCCGCCGTGCGCGAGCGGGTGCAGAGCCTCGGCTATGGTGCCGATATCATTGAAGATGACACCCCTGCCCCGCGGCCGGCCCGCATCGCCTGGTGGCGGACGGCCAAGGGGCTGCATGCGATCATTGGCGGCGGCGTCACCGCTACTGCTTTTGCGGTCGGCCAGTTCTCGCCATTCGTCGGCCACTTCATGTTCATCGCCGCAGCGATGCTGCTGGCGCTGCCCATTGCGCGCCGGGCCGTGGCTGCCGCTATCACCGGTGCCCCCTTCACCATCGAAATGCTGATGACGGTCGCGGTCATCGGCGCCGTCATCATCGGCGAACCGGCGGAGGCGACGGTGGTCATCTTCCTGTTTGCGACCGGCGAGGTGCTGGAGGGGTACGCGGCCGGCCGCGCCCGCGCCGGCATTGAGGCGCTCGCCTCGCTGGTGCCCGACCGCGCCTTCGTCGAGGAAAACGGGATCATACGCGAGATTCCCGCCAGCGAGATCCGGCCGGGGCATATCGTGCTCGCCCGCCCCGGCGACCACGTCGCTGCCGATGGCACGGTCATCGAGGGGCGTGCCCATCTCGACGAGGCGGCGATCACCGGGGAAAGCGTCCCGGTCTCGCGCGGGCCTGGCGAAAAGGTCTTTGCAGGTTCCGTGGCGATCGATGCGGCGCTGAAAATCAGCGCCGAAAAGACGGCGGCCGACAACACGATCGCCCGGATCGTCGCACTCGTCGAGGAGGCACAGGACGCCAAGGCCCCGGCCGAGCGCTTCATCGACGGCTTTTCGCGGGTCTACACGCCGCTGGTCGCAGCACTCGGCCTGCTCGTCGCGATTGTCCCGCCGCTCCTCTTCGATGGCAACTGGGAGACCTGGATCTACCGCGGCCTGGCGCTGCTTCTGATCGGCTGCCCCTGCGCGCTGGTCATCTCCGTGCCGGCGGCGATTGCGTCCGCGCTGTCGGCCTCGGCGCGCGCCGGGATCCTCGTCAAGGGCGGCGTGATCCTGGAGACGCTGGCAAAGGCCGACATCGTTGCCTTCGACAAGACCGGCACGCTGACCAGGGGCCGGCCCGCGGTAACCGGCGTGCATGCGACCGAGAGCTCGGAGGACGGACTGCTTTCGCTCGCCGCGGCGATCGAGGCGGGTTCGAGCCATCCGCTCGCCGAAGCGATCGTCGCCGAGGCGAAGAAGCGCAATCTCGCGCCGACCAGCGCATCCGGCGTGACCGCGCTCGCCGGCCGCGGCGTGACCGGATCGGCGCAGGGGCGGACGATCTTCATCGGTGCGCCGCGCTTTGCCGCCGAGGAGGGGGAGATCGGACCGGCACTCGCCGCGCGGATCGTGGCCTTCGAGCAGGCGGGCAACACGATCGCGGTCGTCGTCGCGGATAGGATCGGCATCGGCGCCATCGCGTTGCGTGACGAGCCGCGCGACGACGCGCGCGAAGGCATTGCCGCGTTGAAGGCGCTCGACGTCGAAACCGTGATGCTTTCGGGGGATAACCCCGTCACGGCTTCGGCGATCGGTCGCTCGCTTGACATCGATGACGCGCGCGGCGGCCTGCTGCCGGCCGAAAAGGTCGAGGCTCTGCGGGCGATTTCGCAACAGCGCGGCACGGTGATGGTCGGCGACGGCATCAACGATGCGGCGGCGCTTGCCGCGGCCAGCGTCGGCATGGCGATGGGTTCCGGCACCGGCCTTGCGCGCGAGACCGGCGGCGTTGCGCTGATGGGCAACCGCGTGCTGGACGTCGCGCGTGCCATCGCGCTTGGCCGGGCGACCATGGCGAACATTCGCCAGAACGTCGCGATCGCGATCGGGCTGAAGGCCGTTTTCCTCGTCACCACCATCTTCGGCGTGACCGGCCTGTGGATCGCCGTCTTCGCCGATACCGGCGCCACCGTGCTCGTGACGCTGAACGCGATGCGGTTGCTCTTGCCGTCAGCCGGCGCGCGCGGCTAGCGGATGACGTGCTGAAGCAATCGGAGCGGGTCGTATCAGGCCCGTGACGTGCGCCGCGAGGCGAGGTTGCCCGCCCGCTCGAAGAAAGCGAGATTCTGCGTCATGGCGCGGCCGGCGGAGCGCAAGAGCTCCCCCGCACCGACTCCCTCTGCATCGAGCCGGTCGGCGGCGCGCAACAGGGCTGCCGGCACGGCGCGGGGCCGGGCTGTGATATGCTCCATCCGGCCGAGGGCGAGGCGCAGCGCGCGTCTTGATCCGACCGGCAGGGCCGGATCCTGCATCCGCTCGTGCATGGAAAGGGTTGCGGCGCCCAATGCGTAGACCGCCAGCCCTCCGTCGGCGGGCGAAATCCGGCTTTCGCCGGATGCCTGGGCAAGCCGCACGAGCCGCAACAGGCGATGATACAGACGGGCGCGCCAGACCAGCCGGTGTTCTGCGGCATCGGGCGCCGCTGCGATCTGCTGGAGCTCGCGGACCATCATCGCGATCAGCGTGTCGAGGCGACGTAGCGCATCGGTCGGAAAGATCAATCCATAGGCGAGGAGTGCGATCGCGGGCGCTGCGACGACGGCAGCCGCTGTCGAAAGCGAGGCGTCGAAACTGCCCGACAGTGGGTAGGCGGGTTGCGACAGGAGGAGCAGGATCAGCACATAGTCCGTTCCGCCGAGCATGGTGCGGCGGTGCGACAGCGGCAGAACGCCGCTCAGGATGAATGGCATGAGCAGGAAAACAAGATCGAGCGCCGATGTCCCGAGCGGCCAGACCACCCAGCGGCAGACGAGGGCCGCGATCGCGCCGAAAAACTGGCCGGCCAGCACGTGGCGCATCATGAAGGCCGGGTTCTCGAATGTGGAGAACAGCGAGATCATCACCGAGGTGCCGAGCAGCACATAAGGCCCGGCCTGCCAGCCCGTCACGACCCAGAGGAGGCCGACCAGAAGCATGACGAACCCGGCGCGGAGCGCTGCGTGCCGCGCGCCGATCCAGTCGCGATGAAGCACCACCGGGTGTCGCATCTGACTGCGGTCTTCCAGCCTGGCGTCGACCCTGGCCTCGGACCGATCTTCTCGCCCGATCCGGTCGCGCAAGGCCGCCGCCTGCCGCTGCAGAACGTCCCGGAGCGGCGGGTTTTGCTGCGCAAGCCGGATGGCCTCGTGCAGTGAGGCGATCGTCTGCGCCGCCGAACCCGGATCTTCCAGCGCTCGCGCCGAGCGGCTGAGCGCGTCTGCAACACCGGGAGCAACGGGCACGAAGCGCTCGGTCTTCAGCCACAAGAGCGAGGAGACCTGGGCTGCGACGACTGCCCGAAGGTTGCGGGCCGAGCGGCGGGAAGCAAGCGAGCCAGCGCTGTGCGGATCGAGCCGGTCGTCGATCGCCGCCATTTCGGCAAGCAGCTCCTGCTGCTCTCGTTCGGAGATGGGTGGGCCGCCGCGGGCGAAGGTCGCCATTTCGGCGAGCATGCGCGCGGCCAACCGCCGGGCGCGGCCGGCAATGTCGGTTTCGGACGCCGCAGGGGTCAGGATCAGCCCGATGACGAGGCCGACGACGACACCTGTCAGAACCGTCAGCGCCCGATCAACGCCGAGGGACAGGAGATGGCCGGGATGGGCCGTTTCCAGAAGTGCCACCATCGCTGCGGAGTATCCGGCGAGGATCGTGCCATACCCGACGAACCCGCGCAGCACATTGCCGAAGCCGGCGCAGACGCTGATCCACGCGGCCAGCCCGACGACCAACAATGCCGGATTACCCCCGGCGGCCAGGATCAGCACCATGCCAACGAGCGTGCCCACAACCGTTCCGATCGCGCGGAACAGGCTCTTTTCCACCAGCATGTTGCGGACGGGCTGGGCGGCCGCGAACACGGTCATGGCAGACCATTGCGGATGCTCCAGGCCGATCAGCCAGGCGATGAGCAGAGCCAGGCAGGCGCCGGTCGCCGTCCTCAGGGCGAAGGAAAAGCGCTCGGGGACAAACCCCCAGTTTGCAGCAATCGCGCTCATTCCCCGCGCTCCTGCTCAAGTTTTTCCAGGCGGGCGGCAATCCGTGCCAGCACATCCAGAACGGTCGCGATTTCCTCATCGCCGATCTCTTTCAACAGTTCGGCCTCCGCACCATCCAGTTGTGCGCGGATGTCCGCCACCGCGGCGCGCCCCGCACCGGTGAGGAAGAGTTGTTTGGCACGGCGGTCGGTCTTGTCTGTCCGCCTCTCGATCATCCCCTTTTCGCAGAGAATGTCGAGCAGGCGCACAAGCGTCGAGCCATCGACGCCAACCAGGGATGCCAGATCTTTCTGGGTGATGCCGTCGCCGGCGGCGGCAAGGTGGACCAACGGCTTCCACGTGGCGTCCGTCAGCCCGGCTTCCTCGAGCCGCTTTTCGATCGCCCGCCGCCATTGGCGGGCGAGAAGGGAGAATTGGAGACCGAACCGAAAACGGTGCTGTTGTTGTTCTTTGTGCATGAACGTGTGTACACTAAAATGATTTGCATGTCCAATCATTTTAGATGGCAGCTAAATCGGCGCGGCCGGGTGCCACCAGTCGTCAGCGTGTCCGGATGGTGCTCGAATGAGGCTTCTGTTGCCGGACCGGGATCGCGGGTCGACAGCGACTTCTCGCCGCGCCGGCACCGGAGATCCCTGACAACGCTTCTCAGAACGTCGGCGGGGTGTTGATCCAGATGAGCACGGTTTCGCCGTCGTGGCGATTGCGCCAGGAATGGCGGCGGCGACTGTCGAAATAGAGGGAATCGCCGGGGCCGAGATCGTGGAACTCGTCGCCGTCGAGCACGATCTCGACATGGCCGGACAGCACGTGGATGAATTCCTCGCCCTCGTGGCGGTAGGCGCCGTCGCTGCAGGCGCCGGGCGACAGCACGAAACGATGGCAGTCCATCATGTTGCGGCCATCAGCCAGCACCTGGACGACGACGCCGGGCGAGGTTTCCGGCCAGAACTTCCACTCCCCTGCCCGCACGACGCTGCGCCGCTCCGCCTCATCCTCGCCGGACAGCTTGGAGACGGTCGTGCCGTAGTAGGCGGCGAGGTCGTGCATGACGCGGAAGGTCACGCCCTGCGAGGTGCGCTCGAAGGTGGAAAGCACCGAGGTGGCGATGCCGATGTCGCCCGCCACCTGCTCAAGCGTCTTGCCGGCGGCGTGCCGCAGCGTCCGGAACTTTCGGCCGACACCCGGCGGCGCGTCGCCCTCGGTCGCCGGTCCGTGGTGCGCTTCGGACTGGCCGTCCTCGGCCTCCAGCGCCTCGCGGATCGCGGCCGGGTTCAACCCGCGCTCGGCGCGGAACCAGGCGATCCGCTTCAGCCGGGCGACGTCGTCGGCGCTGTACTGCCGGTGGCCGGTGTCCGATCGTCCGGGAACGACGAGCCCCTGGCTTTCCCACAACCTGAGCGTGGACGCGGAGACGCCGGCGAGGCGGGCGGCTTCCGCCACCTTGTAGTGCACCGTTTCCGCGCTGTTCATGCCAATAAACCCTGATTCTTGTGTTATCGTATTGTTCTATAGCAGCTCGTGAGCTGCGGCGTGACGTGCCCAGGCGAGGCTCACGATCCCGCGCAAAATAGCCGTTGCATTCTTGCAGAAAAAATGTAGGAATTCCATCAGATCTTGCAGAAAAAATGCAAGATATGACAAATTCTCCAGAGTTAGGACCCCGCATCATGACCGCCACATCCCTCACCGACCGCAAGAACGCCGCCATCTCCCGCGGGGTTGGCATGACCACGCAAATCTACGCCGATCGCGCCGAGAACTCGGAGATCTGGGACAAGGAAGGCAACCGCTATATCGACTTTGCCGCCGGCATCGCCGTCGTCAACACCGGCCATCGCCATCCGCGCGTCATCGAGGCGGTGAAGAAGCAGCTCGACCGCTTCACCCACACCTGCCACCAGGTCGTTCCCTACGAGAACTATGTCGAGCTCGCCGAACGGCTGAACCAGATCGTTCCCGGCAACTTCGCCAAGAAGACGATCTTCGTCACCACCGGCGCCGAGGCCGTCGAGAACGCCGTGAAGATCGCCCGCGCCGCGACCGGCCGCCAGGCCGTGATCGCTTTTGGCGGCGGCTTCCACGGTCGCACCTTCATGGGCATGGCCCTGACCGGCAAGGTCGTCCCCTACAAGGTCGGTTTCGGCGCGATGCCGGGCGACGTGTTCCACGTCCCCTTCCCGGTCGAGCTGCACGGCCAGACGGCCGAACAGTCGCTTGGCGCGCTGAAGAAGCTGTTTGCCGCCGACGTCGACCCGAACCGCGTCGCCGCGATCATCATCGAGCCGGTGCAGGGCGAAGGCGGCTTCTATCCGGCCACGACCGCCTTTCTGAAGCAGCTCCGCGAGATCTGCGACCAGCACGGCATCCTGCTCATCGCCGATGAGGTCCAGACCGGCTTCGCCCGCACGGGCAAGCTGTTTGCCATGGAGCACCACGGCGTCGTGGCCGACCTGACGACGATGGCCAAGGGCCTTGGCGGCGGCTTCCCGATCGCAGCCGTGACCGGCCGCGCCGAGATCATGGACGCCCCCGGCCCCGGCGGCCTCGGCGGCACCTATGCCGGCAACCCGCTCGGCATCGCCGCCGCCCACGCCGTCCTCGACGTCATCAAGGACGAGGATCTCTGCAACCGCGCCACCAGCCTTGGCAACCGCCTCAAGCAGCGCCTGGAATCGCTGCGCGAGAAGGCTCCGGAAATCGTCGACGTGCGCGGCCCCGGCTTCATGAACGCCGTCGAATTCAACGACGCAACGACCAAGCTGCCGAGCGCGGACTTCGCCAACAAGGTGCGGCTGAAGGCGCTGGAAAAGGGGCTGATCCTGCTCACCTGCGGCGTGCACGGCAACGTCATCCGTTTCCTCGCTCCGCTGACGGTTCAGGACAACATCTTCGCCGAAGCGCTCGACATCCTCGAGGCTTCGATCCTGGAAGCACGCTCCGCCTGAGAGGGCGAAGCGTAACCGATCAAACCTACGAAGCATCGACAACGCCCGGGCACCTGTCCGGGCGGCCCGTCTTTCATGTCCAAGGAATGACCAAATGGCCTTCTACGACGCACTGACCAAGCACCTGAAGTCGACCGACTTCCTGCGCGACACCGGCTATATCGACGGCAACTGGACCGGTGGCAACGGCGCCGCGAGCTTCGACGTGCTCAATCCGGCGACCGGAGAAAAGCTGGCGACGCTGCCGGAAATGGGCGCGGCCGAAACCGCCGCCGCCATTGACGCCGCCTACAAGGCGCAAGGCTCCTGGGCGGCGCGTCCGGCCAAGGAGCGCAGCGCGCTGCTGCGTAAGTGGCATGATCTGATGATTGCCAATGCGGACGAACTCGCTGCGATCCTGACCGCAGAAATGGGCAAGCCGCTGGCCGACGCCAGGGGTGAGATCCTGTACGCCGCCTCCTATGTCGAATGGTACGCGGAAGAGGCCAAGCGCATCAACGGCGAGACGATCCCCGCGCCGTCTGCCGACAAGCGCATGCTCGTCATCAAGCAGCCGGTCGGCGTCGTCGGCACGATCACGCCGTGGAACTTCCCCTCCGCGATGATCGCCCGCAAGGTGGCGCCGGCGCTCGCCGTCGGCTGTACGGTCGTCTCCAAGCCGGCCGAGCAGACGCCGCTGTCGGCGATCGCGCTCGCCGTGCTCGCGGAGAAGGCCGG
The DNA here is from genome assembly GCF_041930185.1 of Mycoplana ramosa. Classification (NCBI taxonomy): domain Bacteria; kingdom Pseudomonadati; phylum Pseudomonadota; class Alphaproteobacteria; order Hyphomicrobiales; family Rhizobiaceae; genus Mycoplana; species Mycoplana ramosa. The sequence goes on from NZ_JBHEEW010000002.1 coordinate 191,753, forward strand.
CATCCCGGCCGGCGTCTTCAACGTCGTCGTCGGCACCGATGGTCCCGCGATCGGCAAGGAGCTCTGCTTCAATCCCAAGGTCCGCAAGATCTCCTTCACCGGCTCCACCGAGGTCGGCCGCATCCTGATGCGCCAGTGCGCCGACCAGATCAAGAAGGTCAGCCTCGAACTCGGCGGCAACGCGCCGTTCATCGTCTTCGACGACGCCGATATCGATGCGGCCGTCGAGGGCGCCCTCGTCTCCAAGTACCGCAACGCCGGCCAGACTTGCGTCTGCGCCAACCGCATCTATGTGCAGTCCAATGTCTATGACGCCTTTGCCGAGAAGCTCGCCGCCAAGGTGAGAGAGCTTTCGGTCGGCAACGGCTTTGACAAGGGCGTCACGATCGGTCCGTTGATCGAGGAAGCGGCGATCATGAAAGTCGAGACGCACATCGCCGACGCCGTCGCCAAGGGCGCCAAGGTTGCTGCCGGTGGCAAGCGCTTTGCCGACGAAGGCACGTTCTTCCAGCCGACCATCCTGACCGGCGTCGACCGCACGATGAAGATTGCGCGCGAGGAAACGTTCGGACCCGTTGCGCCGCTCTTCCGCTTCGATACCGTCGACGACGTGATCGCGCAGGCGAACGACACCGAGTTCGGATTGGCTGCCTACTTCTTCGCTAGCGACCTGAAGAAGGTCTGGAAGGTCGCCGAAGCGCTGGAATACGGCATGGTCGGGATCAACACTGGCCTGATCTCGTCGGAGGCCGCGCCCTTCGGCGGTATCAAGCAGTCCGGCCTTGGCCGCGAAGGCTCCACGCACGGCGTCGACGACTATCTGGAGATGAAGTATCTCTGCATGGGCAACCTGGCCTGACAGCACCAAGGTTGATCCTCCCCGGAGGGAGGCAAGCGGTCGGCAGCGAGGATTGCCGACCGTCGACAAAGCCGGTGTCCTTGGCTTTGCGATCTATTTGTGCATGTCCTGAGGGTTCTCGTCGTCGTTCAGCATCGCCAGTTCGTTGAGCAGATCGATCAGATGTTCGACCCGCTCGCGGCCATAGCGGGCTTCGATATCGTCATAGATCGCTCGGCTGTCCGGCGCGACGGTGTTAATCAGCGTGAGCCCCGCCGGTGCGATCTGCAGGAGGACTCGGCGCCCATCCCCCTTGTCCTTGTGCTTCGTGATGTAGCCTCGCTCCTCGAGCGACTTGATCATGCGGGTCAGGCTTGGCGCCAGGATGAATGCTTTTTCTGCGACATCCGAAGCGTCGAGCGTTCCGGCTTCGGCCAGAACGCGGATCACCCGCCATTGCTGTTCCGTCACGTCGAGTTTGGCCAGCATCGGCCGGAAATGGCTCATCACCGCCTCGCGTGCACGCAGCAGCGCGATCGGCAGAGACCGCCGGGTGTTGCGCGGCAGCAGCCGGTCGTCGGCAACGGGCGGTATTGGGAGATGGGTCGGTTCGCTCATTGGTCGTGTATCCGGTATTTTGTGCCGAAGGGCAATCGGTCGCGCCGCCGGCTGAGCAAATCACTTCTTGCGCAAGATAGCTAACATGCGAAATACACGAGCGAGGGGACGGGAGTGTCGCACCTGGCGACGCACCAGGCAGGATCTGGTGCACTCTGCCCCCTGTTCATTACGGCCCGGGGCGCCGGTCTATTCGGCGCTCCCAACGATTTGGCGGCAGCATTCGGCACTCCCGATACGCGCATCGCCCTACTCCGCAGGCTTCACCATGTCCGGATGCGCCGCCATGAACGCCGGGAGCCGCAAACAGCCATCAGCGATGCTGCGGACTCGGTCCAGGCCAGAAATATCAACGCGCCAGCGCCTGGCGTTGTATACCTGCGGCACAAGACAGATGTCGGCCATGGTCGGCGCGTCGCCGTGGCAGCAACGGCCAGTCTGCGGATCGTCCAGCATCTTCTCCACCGCTGCAAGCCCCTCGCCAATGAACTTTTTCATCCAGGCTTCCCGCCCTGCTTCACCGCCGCCGGTGAGTTCGAGCACGTGGCAGACGACACCGAGATTGCAGATCGGGTGGATGTCCATGGCCACGGCATAGGACAACGCGCGGACCCGCTGGCGGCCCGCGGGGTCGGCGGGAAGAAGGCCGGCCGCACCGCGCGTCTCGGCAAGATACTCGATGATGGACAATGATTGCGTCATCATCAGCCCGTCGATTTCAAGCGCCGGAACCAGACCCTGCGGATTGCGATCGAGGTGCTCTGGCGTCTTGTGCGCCCCCTCCAGCAGGTTCACCGGCACGGAGCGGTATTTCAGGCCGAGCATGTTCAGGGCAATGCGCACGCGATAGCTGGCCGAGGACCGCCAGTAATCATAGAGGATGGCCTCACCCATGGGCGTTTCCCTTCGTGGAGCGGTGTCGAGCGCCTGGTCAGGCCGGCGGGACGGAACCTCACGTCTTTCCGTGGTGTTTCACCGTCTGCTCGATCGCGCCAAAGATCGAGTGACCGGTCTTGTCCTTCATCTCGATGCGCACCGTGTCGCCGAATTTCAGGAAGGGCGTCTTCGGCGCACCGCTCTCGATCGTCTCGATGGTACGGATTTCGGCGATGCAGGAATAGCCGGCGCCGCCATCCTCAACCGGCTTGCCGGGGCCGCCATCAAGCTTGTTGGAGACCGTGCCGGAGCCGATGATCGAGCCGGCGACGAGCGGTCGGGTCTTGGCTGCGTGCGCGATGAGCTGACCGAAGTCGAAAGTCATGTCGATACCGGCATTGGCGCGGCCGAAGGGCTTGCCGTTCAGCGAGACAAGCAGCGGCAGATGCAGCCTGCCGCCGTCCCAGGCCTCGCCGAGCTCTTCGGGGGTCACCGCGACCGGCGAGAAGGCGGACGAGGGTTTCGACTGGAAGAAGCCAAAACCCTTGGCGAGCTCGGCCGGGATCAGGCCGCGCAGCGATACGTCGTTGACGAGCATGACGAGTTTGATCGCGTTCCGCGCCTCCTCGACACTTGCGCCCATCGGCACGTCGTCGACGACGACGGCAACCTCACCCTCCATGTCGATGCCGTAGGCCTCGTCGGCCATGACGATCGGATCGCGTGGCCCGAGGAAACTGTCGGACCCACCCTGATACATCAGCGGATCGGTCCAGAAGCTCGCCGGCATCTCGGCGTTGCGGGCCTTGCGCACCAGCTCGACGTGATTGACGTAGGCGGATCCGTCCGCCCACTGGTAGGCGCGCGGCAGCGGCGAGGCCGCCTCGTGCTCGTGGAAGCGCATGGTCGGCTGCGAGCCGGTCTCGATACCTTCCGCAACCCGGGCAAGGCGGGGAGCGGCATGGGCCCAATCGTCAAGCGCCGCCTGCAGCGTGCGGGCGATATGCCCCACCTCCGAGCAGCGCGTCAGGTCCCTCGACACGACCACCAGCTTGCCGTCGCGGGTACTATCCTTGAGTGTGGCGAGTTTCATGCTTTCTCCCCGATCTTGTGTTTTCGCGCGCCAGTATGGCATCTTCGTCGCGACGCGTCGCCTCCCCGCTCCCGCCCCCATCCAATCAAGGACATCCTCGCTTGAACCGAACGCTCCCGAAGTCGCTTGGCGTTGCCGCTGCCGCCATCGCCGTTACAGCTGTAATCCTGCACCTGATGGGGCGGATCTGGATCTGCAAGTGCGGCTACGTGAAGCTCTGGCATGGTGTGGTCGTCTCGTCGGAGAACTCGCAGCATCTGTCCGACTGGTACACGCCGAGCCACGTCATCCACGGCATCCTGTTCTATGCGCTGTTCACCTGGCTGTTTCCGAAGGCGAGCATCGTCACCCGCCTGGCGCTGGCCCTGGTCGTCGAGTGCGCCTGGGAGATCCTGGAAAACACCGACCTCATCATCAACCGCTACCGCGAGGCGACGATCTCGCTCGATTATTATGGCGACAGCGTCATTAATTCGAGCGCTGACATCGCCGCGATGGTGCTCGGCTTCTTCCTCGCCGCGCGCCTGCCGGTGTGGGCGAGTGTCGCGATCATCGTCTTCTTCGAGGCACTGACGGCATATCTGATCCGCGACGGCCTGGCCTTGAACATCCTGATGCTGGTCTGGCCGCTCGAAGCGGTGAAGACCTGGCAAGCCGGCGGATGAGGCTCCGCTTGACGCCGTGTCCGAAAACCGGCAGCAGGTCGCGCTGCCGCATTGAACCAATCGCCGGCTTCCCACGTAACAGGAGTGAAGGCAGCTCTTGCGGGGGACAGAATGCACGAGAACATGAACGTCGATAGGCGCGCCGGCGCCGGCGGACCGGTTGCGTGGGTCACGGGCGCAAGTTCCGGCATCGGCCGCGCTCTGGCGATCCGGCTCGCCAGCGAGGGTTGGAACGTCGCCGCGAGCGCGCGGACGGCGGGAGACCTCGTTGCGCTTGCCGCGGACTCCCTCGGGCGCATCCGTGCATTCCCGCTCGACGTGACGGATGCGGAGGCGGTGCGAGAGACCGTCGCCAGCATCGAGCAGGATCTCGGGCCTGTCGATCTTGCGGTGCTGAATGCGGGCACCTATGCGCGCGACTCTGCCATGCATTTCGACGCCGCCGCCTTTCGCGCCACCGTCGAGGTCAACCTGATGGGCGCCGTCCACTGCCTGGCCGCGCTGATGCCGGGCATGATGGCGCGTGGTTCGGGACACATCGCCGTCGTCTCCTCGGTCGCGGGCTATGTCGGCCTGCCCGGCGCCGCCGCCTATGGTGCGTCCAAGGCGGCGCTCATCAATATGTGCGAGGCGCTTCAACCCGAACTCGCCGCCCGCAACGTGCGCCTCAGCCTCATCAATCCAGGTTTCGTCGACACGCCGTTGACGCGGCAGAACGATTTTCCCATGCCGTTCCTGATCTCCGTCGACGCGGCCGTCGATCACATCATGGCCGGGCTGAAGACGCGGCGGTTCGAGATCGCCTTTCCCTGGAAGATGGTGCTGTCGATGAAATTCCTGGCGGCGCTGCCCGCAAGACTGCGCCTGGCGGTGACGCGCCGCCTTGTTCGCGGCTGATCGCAGATCCTAGCCGTCAGGTGCGAGCAGGAACTGACAGACATCGATCGTGCCGTTGCGAAAACCGGTCGCGCAATAGTGCAGGTAATAACGCCACATGCGCTTGAAGCGCGCGTCGAAGCCAAGTGTCTCGATGCGATGCCAGGCCGCGACGAACGCCCGGTCCCAGGCAAGCAGCGTCCTGTCGTAATCCGCGCCGAAGAACTTGCTGTCCAGCACGCTCAGCCCGCGCTCGGCGGCCGCGGAGGCAAAGGCCGTGTGCGAAGGCAGCATGCCGCCCGGGAAGATGTATGTCTGAATGAAATCAGCGTTGCGACGATAGTGGTCGAAGCGCTTTTCGGCGATGGTGATGGACTGGATCATGGCGCGCCCGCCCGGCTTCAGCAGCCCCCGCAGCGCATCGAAATAGGTCGGCCAGTTTTCCTCGCCCACAGCCTCGAACATCTCGATCGACACGATCTTGTCGAACCGGCCTTTACAGTCGCGATAATCCTGAAGTCTGATCTCTACCCGGTCCGAGAGACCGGCGGCGGCAAGTCGGTCCCGCGCGAACTCGGCCTGCTCTCGCGACAGGGTCAGGCCGGTGACACGGCAGCCCGCCTCCGCCGCTGCATACTCGGCAAAGCCGCCCCAGCCGCAGCCGATCTCCAGCACATGATCGTCCGGGCCAAGCCCCAGGACCTCGACGATCCGGGCATACTTGGCCCGCTGCGCCTCGGCCAGGGTCAGGTCGTCCCGGTGGAACAGCGCCGACGAATAGGTCATCGTCTCATCGAGCCAGAGCCGATAGAAGTCGTTGCCGAGATCGTAGTGGAAGGCGATGTTGCGCCGGCTGCCGGCGCGCGTGTTGGCGCGAAGCCGATGCCTGAGGAACGCGACAAGCCTGGCCGCGGCCGGGGCTTTGAGGACGGCGGCGAGCGCCGCCTCGTTGGCAAGGCCCAGTTGCAGCACAGCACCGAGATCGGGGCTGTCCCAGTCGCCGTCGATATAGGCACGGGCAAAGCCCAGGCTGCCGCCGCTTGCCAGCTTCCACACCAGCTTGCCCGACTGCACGTGGATGACGGCTGACGGACCGGGCAGCACCCCCTGCGCATAGTGCGTGCTGCCATCGGGGAAACGGATGACGAGCTTTCCCGCGGCGATCCGATCAGCCCAGCCGCAGAGAGGACGTGCCCACAGCGGCCGGCGAAGGCTCCTCGTGGCGACCGACTTTCCTTCAACATTGCTCATGAATGGTATGGTCCTGAAATCTTCCCCGCCACGATGGTCGTGGCAACCCTGCTGGCTGCGGCGCGATGACGGTGGACGGGAATTCCCTTCCACCAGATGCGCAGCGCCTCCCAGTGAATGCCCGCCGTCACCTTCAGCGTCATCAGCGGGTAGCGGAACAGCGCCCGCAGGAGCGCGCGGTCCGACAACGCTTCGCGCCGGCCGGAAAACGAGGCGACGAGAAGCCGGCCCTCTGCATCCGACTCATCGATGCGCAACAGCACCCTGTCGTCCGGCGGCTCGATGTGAAAATGGTAGAAGCATGCCATAGGTAGGAAGGGCGAGACATAGAGTTCCTTCGCGCAGCCCTGCCGCACTGGCCCCGTGGCGCCATCCTCGACCGGGATGACATAGGTGTGGCGTTCGCCGAAAGTATTGCAGACCTCGTAGAGGATTGCCCTCAGAGCACCGCCCGGGGCATAGCAAAAATAGACCGTCAGCGGATTGAAGACATAGCCAAGGATGCGCGGGTAGCAGAGCACGCGGATGCTCATGCCCTGCTCCAGCCTGCCGACTTCCCGCAGGCGTGCTTCGACCCAGTCGCGCAAGCCGTCAGGGCTGCCGTCGCCGTGGTCGGCGTCCCAGAAGCTGAGCATGGCCCGGCGGTTGTAGCCGAACAGCCGCGACGTCGCACTCAGCACGTTCAATTCGTCGAAATCGAGCAGCAGCGAAAAGACGCGGTAGCGCAGCCTGTGACGGCGCGGCCGAAGGCGCATGTGCATGACCTCGCCGAGAAACAGCGCCGACTGGCCGGTCATTCGGCCGCCTCCAGTCGTGGCTGGAGTGCGATCCGGCCGGATTCGTCGCGCACTCGCCAGGGCCGGCGCACGTCGGCGAGGCTCTCGGCGGCGGCAAGTCCAGACTGCAAGCCGTCCTCATGGAAGCCGAACCCGAAATAGGCGCCACAGAACCAGGTGTTGCGCCTGCCTTGCAGTCGCCACAGCTGCTGCTGGGCGTCGAGCGCGCGCTGGTCGAACAGCGGATGGGTGTAGCGGTAGCGTCCGATGATCTTTTCCTCCGCGATCGCTCGGGTCGGATTGAGCGTGACGAACAGCGGATGGCGGCTGTCGAGGTTCTGCAACCGGTTCATCCAGTAGGTCACGCACAGCGGCTGCAAGCCTGCGTCCCTGCTTTCGCCGATATAGTTCCAGCTCGACCAGACACGCCGCCGCCTGGGCATCAGGTTCTCGTCGGAATGTAACACGGCCAGATTGTCGGTGTAGCGGAAGGCACCGAGCAGGCTGCGCTCCTCATGATCGGCATCGGCCAACAGTCCAAGCGCCTGGTCGGCGTGGGTGGCGACGACAATATCGGTGAACGTGTCCACATTTCCCGTCGAGTCGGTGACAACCACGCGGCCGTTTTCCCGCGAGATGCTGCGGACCCCGACACCGACCCGGACGCCCTCGATGAAGCTTGCGCTCAGGCGGTGGACATATTCGTGGCTGCCGCCAAGCACGGTCCGCCACTTCGGTCGGTCGGCGAGGCTGAGCAGGCCGTGGCTGGCAAAGAACCTGATGAAGGCAAGCAGCGGATAGGCGCGCATCTCCCGCGCCGTGGTCGACCAGATCGCCGCCCCCATCGGCAAAAGATGGTCATCGATGAAGGCCGGCGCATAATCGTTGCGGTCGAGATACTCGCCGAGGCTGACCCCGTGGAGGTCCGGGCGAGTGAGCAGGGACGGGGCCTCGCGGTAGAAGCGCAATATGTCCCGCATCATCCGCCAGAAACGCGGCCGCAGGACATTGCCCCGCTGACCGATCAGCCCGTTGAAGCCCGAGCCGGAATATTCGAGCTTGCCGCCCTCGAGCGAGGCGGCGAAGGACATGTCGGAGGCAGCCGTCGGGACGCCGATTTCCTGGAACAGGGCTACCAGATTCGGATAGTTACGCTCGTTGTAGACGATAAAGCCGGTATCTACGGGGAGCACGCCGTCCTTGGTCGGCACCATGATCGTATTGGAGTGCCCGCCGAGGCGCTCATCGATTTCGTAGAGCGTGACGCTGACCTTGCGGCTGAGCAGCCACGCCGCCGAAAGACCCGAGATCCCCGACCCGACCACCGCCACGCGGCGAACATGGTCCGGCAACTCCCTGTTGGAATGAATTCGCACTTTATGCCTTTCCGATCCTGTAACGGCCTTAGCGCTTAATACGCAGCCCGAGGTGTAGCGGATCGGTGGAGACGAAAATTTGGTGTACCGGTGATCCGGCATTTGACCGGCGGCGTATCTGCAGCATGAACACAATCGTCCCCTTGAGCGCGCCGGCGTGGAAGAATCAATATATAGTGGGTCATTGGCGCTCCGCGCCGCAGCGTAGCGAAGTGGGAACAGTGGGTATGGGCCGCCAGACTGATGCCGGCAAGGGCGCTGACATGCGCGAACTTCTTCGCGCGGTGGGTGCACGGCGGGACATTGACGCCTATGAGACCCTTTTTCGCCACTTTGCACCCCGCGTGAAGGCGTACATGGCGCGGATGGGCGGCGACAGCCAACTGGCCGAGGAACTGATGCAGGAAACGATGATCGCGGTGTGGAACAAGGCCGATCGGTTCGATCCGTCGAAAGGTGCGGCCTCGACCTGGATCTTCACCATCGCGCGAAACCTCCGCATCGACGCGTTTCGGCGTGAGAGGCGTCCCGATTTCGACCCCGACGACCCTGCGTTCGTGCCCGACGACATGGCACCGGCCGATGCGGAGCTGGATGCCCGCGAGGCGTCCGAGCAACTGCACGAAGCCATCGCGGCGTTGCCTGCGGAGCAGGCGGCACTGCTGAAATTATCATTTTTCGAAGACCAGTCGCACAGTGCGATCGCGGCGCGCCTCAACCTCCCGCTCGGGACGGTCAAATCGCGCATGCGCCTCGCCTTCGACAAGCTGCGGGCCGCGCTCGCCCGCTCGGGAGACGTATCGTGACCATCCGTCACCATGTCAGCGACGACCTGTTGTTGAGCTATGCTGCCGGCAGCCTTGCCGAAGGCTGGAGCATTGCGGTTGCCACGCACCTTGCCCTCTGCCCCGCCTGCCGGCGCCGCCTGGCCCTGGCGGAAAGCATCGGCGGCGACCTGCTCGAAGCCCTGCCGGCCGAGGGGTCCGTCGATGACGCCTGGGCCAGCGTGCGCAGCCGTCTGCAGCAGCCCATGAAGGCCGCAGCATCAGCGAAGCACGAAGGATCGCCTGCCGCCCAGGTCGGCGGCTTGCCTGAACCGCTGCGCTCCTATGTCGGCGGCGACATCGAGACGCTCGCATGGCGGCCGCTCGGCCGCGGCGCCTACCACATACCGATCAGGACCGCGGACCGAGAGACCAAGGTGCGGCTGCTGCGCATTCCTGCCGGCAAGCCGGTACCGGAGCACAGTCATGGCGGACGCGAATTGACCCTGGTGCTCCGCGGCAGCTTCGTCGACGGTGACGAGATCTTCGCGCGCGGCGACCTCGAGGACGCAGACGCCAGCCTGACGCACCAGCCCGTCGCCACGCCGGAGACCGACTGCATCTGTCTTGCGGTGACGGACGCGCCGCTGAAATTCCGCAGTTGGGCAGTCCGGGCGGTCCAGCCATTCCTGGGTATATGAACGGGCGCCCTCGCCCTTTAGAGCGCCGAGAGCACCGATGATCGCAAGCTACGTTACCGCCTATGCCGCCACAGCCGTCGTCTTCTTCGGCATCGACTTCGTGTGGCTGTCGACCATTTCCACCAGCTTCTACCGCAACCGGATCGGCAGCCTCCTTCTCGAGCAGCCCAATTTCAGCGTCGCCGGCCTCTTCTATCTCGTATATGTCGCCGGAATCGTACACTTCGCGGTGATGCCGGCGGTCAATGGCGCGAGCTGGACGACGGCTCTGGTCAATGGCGCGCTGCTGGGGCTCGTGGCCTACGGGACATATGACATGACAAACCTCGCCACGCTGAAGAACTGGTCAGCCACGGTCAGCGTCGTCGACATGGTTTGGGGCGTGGCGCTCACCGCAACCGCGGCAACCGTCGGATACCTTGTTACCATCTGGATGGCAGTCAAGCCGTTGTAACGTTCGCTTGCCGCAAAAACAGCCGATCAGTTCAGTACCACCACGACGGCTGTAAGAACCGTCGCAAACGCGGTCCACGCCGCATAAGGCAGAAACAGAATGGCGGCCGCGCGATCCCTCTTCCAGGCGGTCGCGATGAAGGCCAGCACGGCCGCCAATGCTGCTACCACCACGACCAAGGCCAAACCCGGTTGTTGTGCGCCGAAGAACACGGGCGACCAGAGAAAATTCAGCGCCATCTGAACGAACCACAACTTCATCGCGGTGCTGTTTCGGTCGCGAACCCAGCACCGCCAGCCGGCAATCGCGATGATAATGTAGAGCGCCGTCCAGACCGGCGCAAAGACCCAGTTTGGCGGCGTGAACGACGGCTTGTTCAAACTGGCATACCATTCACCCGGCAGGGTGACGTAGCCGATGAGCATGCCTGTCAGGACCACCGCCAGCACGAAGACGATCAGGGAAAAGGCTTTCGACATCAGGTTTCCTTTCGATCTGCGCCTGACCGCGAGAAGGCAACAGCGGCCGTAGGCGAACACGGTTCTTCATCGAAGGCCTTGCCGTGCCCGGCGGTGGCGTCGATGTGGGCTCGCAACGATCGCTGCGCCTCTTCGCCGAGCGGAAAGTTCCACATGACGGCTATGGCGGCTGCCTTGGGCAGAATGGGCAGCCAGGCATAGAGCGCGGACAGCGTAGCGAGGGCCGTCTCCGGCATATCCTTGCCGCCGGCCGTGTCGAAACCCGACCAGGCAAGGAGGGGAAAAACCAGGCCAACGCTGAGCGCCAGCGAAAGCTTGGTGGCGAGGCCCCACGCGGCGAAATAAAGGCCCGAACGCTGTTCGCCTGAATTTGCCGTGTCGTAGTCAATCACATCGGCCTGGATGGCGGGCGGCAAAGCGAGGTCGAAACCCAGCAGCAGGCCGGTTGCCGCGCAGATTAGTGTGAAGGCGACGACGTCGCCCGCACCGAGGAAACCGGCAAGGACGAAAACCGCGCAGGCGATGATCATCGCCCCGCACCAGGTGCGGTGCTTGCCCGCTTTCGATGCGAGCCAGACGGCCAGCGGAACGCCGAGGATGCCGCACAGGAAATACAGGAAAAGCAGCGGCCCTCGCAGTTCGGCAGCATCGAGCCGTTCGGAGACAAAGTAGAGAAACAGTGTCGCCGGTATCGCGTTGCCAAAGCTGTTGAGCAGAAACGCCACGATGAGCCGGGCGAATGGCCCGTTGCGGATAACAAAGCGCAGGCTGTCCGGCAGGCTCAGCCGGGTCGTCGAGCGATTGACCGGTTCCGGCACGGTCTTGACGGCGAGCACCCCTGCCGCGGGCAGCAGCACGGCTGTCAGGACGGCGACGGCCGCGAGGCCATGGAAGCCGTCGATCCGGTCCAGCCCGAACGCGAAGGGCAGCACCACCGCAATCAGCGTTCCGATCAGGGTTGCCCCTTCACGGAAGGCCGAAACCACCGAGCGTCCGCGATAGTCGGTCGCCAGTTCCGCGCCCCAGGCCGTATACGGCAACAGCGTCCCGGTATAGCCGACCGAGAGCAGCGCGCCCCAAAGGGCGAGATAGCCCACACCAGCGTCTGAAGGGGGCCAGAAGACCATGAAAGCGGCCAGGGCCGTCAGTGGCACCGAAATCAGGAAAAACGTCCGCCGGCGCCCGGATCTGATGAACACGCGATCGCAGAGCCAGCCGATCAGGGGGTCGCTTGCCGCGTCAAACAGCCGGATCAGCAGCAGAACCGTTCCGACGGCAGCGATGGGGAGGCCGACATTCTCGGCGTAGAAGGTCGGCACGACGACATAGAGCGGTAGTGCCACCGCGGCCAGGGGGATCGCCGGAAGCGCATAGCATAACAGCGTCACCACATGCTCCGAAAGGCGCTTGTCCGGCTTGCCCATCTAGTCGCCGACACGCGCCGTGCCCTTGGCGCCATCATCCCGCAGCCAGGAAATCCTTCGCTCGCCCAGCCACTTGATCTTGAAGCAGAACTGACGACCGTTGTACCAACTCGGCCACTTCTGACAGAGCGAGTTCTCCTCGATCCACCAGCGTCCCTCCTCCTTCGGCGCGAACATTCTTGCCGCCGAGATGCCAGAGACATCGCCGACAACGATGCCGTCGGTGCGATACCGCAACGGCAGTGCAATGCCGAACGGCGTGTTCAGCCGCACCGTTTCTCCGGCAATCAGCTTCTTGATCTTCGGGCCATCCAGTTCCTCGGCAGCGGCTGCCCCCGCGGTCAGGCACAGCGTGAACAGCGCGAGCATCGACAGTCTTGTTGGCGCAGCATTTGCCATGATCAAGCCCTTCTTCATGTTTCAGCATTCAGGCTTTGCCGATCTGGCCGGTCTTGCCGGACCTCAGCGGCGTTGGAATTCCACACGTGTCAGCGCGACCGGGAACCCGAACTTGGTCACGAGCGCCTTGTTGAGCACCGTGCCGTCGCTCTGCAGCTTCATCGTGTCGTAAAAGCGCACGCGGTTGCCCTTGCCGCGCGCATCGAGGTCGACCAGGTAGTTGAAGCGGGCCGTGTCGCCGCTGATCGTCACCAGGGTTTCCCCGATCACGTCCTCGCGTGTGCCACGATACCGGTTCTTGCCGATTTTTTCGAAGCGCCAGGTCTTTCGGTCGCGTTCGCCGTTATCGTAAACGAAGTCTTCCACCAGCGTCAGCGTCTTGCCGTTCCACTTGCCCCGCAGATCGACTGTGAATTCGCGTTTGACGCCATTGATGGCACTGAAGCTGCCGACGGCAACTGTTCGTCCGGCAAAATAACGCTCCAGCGAAAAGCCGCCTGCGGCCGCGGGTGCCAGGCCAAGTGACAGTGTCATTGCCAAGCCTGCCAGGCCAAGTTTACCGCCGCGCATTGCATCGCCTCCACCTCAAGAGAATTTGTGCTCTGGTGGTTGTTACGATGCGCGGTACCGGCTGGATCACCGGCAACGGCACGGCAGGTTTGGCAATTCTTGTCCAGTTTTGCTTTCTTGCGCGACGAGCCGTGCTCGGGTTGTCGCTACCCGTCACGGGTCCACGCGGGCACTGCGATCAACGGAGATTGGCTACCCGCTTCGATGATCAGGCATGCCCGCCGGAGAGCGGGTCGGTCTTTACCCTTTTGTATCAATTGTCGACTAACAGACCGGCATTCGAGCGATGCGGCGGTCGACGTCATGACGGGCTTCGCTGGCTGGCCAGATGGATTGTCATCGTACCGACTACGAACTCCATTGCGCCTTGGTGTGAAGTCCAGTTTCAGACTGCCGCCCAGCCGATGCCAGGCAGGACGGTTTAGAGCAGAGGCCCATCCATGAGCAAAGCAACTGCAGCAGCAAGCGATGCGGAGCGATTTTTCGACTGCAATCGCCTTGGCCTCCCGGTCGTCGCTTTTCGTCATGACGGTGGCGTTCAATATGCCAACGAGCCGGCAATGCAACTGGCAGGGCCGGATCAGGCCGCGCAACGGATGTTCTTCGACCGGCTCTATCGTGCGCGACGGTTTCCAGAGAACGCATCCGGCATACGACGCACAGGCATCATCGAGTTGGGCGATGGACGCACCCAGGCTATCTGGGAAACGCTAGGCAACGAGCATGTCGTTGTAACCCTGACCCCGTGGGACGAACCGGGGCCGGAGCAAGGTTTGTTCCCCCTTGACGAGCTTACCGGCCTGTGTGGTCGCTCGGAACTTTTGTCCAGGCTGGAGGCCGCGGCAGCGGAGCAACGCGACGACATTGTTGTGTATGCCCTGGATCTCGACCGCTTCAAGTTTGTGAACGATACGCTGGGACATCCGATTGGCGATGCCCTTCTCAAGGCCGTTGCCAAGCGCCTGCGTGGCGCTTGCCGGCAGGACGACCTCATCGCGCGGGTGGGCGGCGACGAATTCATCATCGTCCAGACGAATGTCCGCGACGTTACCGAAGCGATCAAACTCGCCGAAAGGCTGGTTGATCTTATCGGTCGCACTTATTTGCTCAGCGGTCATTCCATGAATGTCGGCGTCAGCGTCGGGATCGCCTTTTCGGGAAACGACGCGCGAACGGCCGAGAGACTGCTTCAGAACGCGGACCTCGCGCTTTATCGCGCAAAGAACGACGGGCGCGGCCGTTACGCCTTGTTCGACCCGGAGTTGCACGAGAGAATGCAACGGCGGCGGGCCCTGGAAATCGATTTGCGCAGGGCGCTGGCCTTCAGGCAGTTCGCGCTTGTTTATCAGCCTCAGGTCGATCTCGCCAGGAACCGCGTAACCGGATTTGAGGCACTGATCCGGTGGCACCATCCCGAACGGGGCGTGGTGTCGCCGCTGGAATTCATTCCGCTGGCTGAAGAGATCGGATTGATCACCCAGATCGGCGAATGGTGTCTGCGAACCGCTTGTAAGGACGCGGCCGGCTGGCCGGACGACCTGTCGGTTTCAGTCAATGTGTCCCCTGTGCAATTCAGAGGCGGCAACCTGAGCGAAATCGTCGTGTCCGCCCTGGGAAGTTCTGGCTTGCCGGCTCATCGTCTTGAGCTGGAAATCACCGAAAGCGCACTCCTGAATTACACCGACGAAGTTCTTGCCACCCTGAAGGCCGTCAAGGTGCTTGGGGTCCAGGTTTCGATGGATGACTTCGGGACCGGCTATTCCTCGCTCAGCTACCTGCAGAAATTTCCCTTCGACAAGATCAAGATTGACCAGTCGTTTATTCGCGGAGCGGACAGCCGGCTGGAATGTCAGGCTGTCCTCAGAGCCGTTGCCGGTCTCGGCATGAGTCTCGGCATGAAGACGATCGCCGAGGGCGTGGAGACAGAAGAACAGTTGGAACGGGTGCGAGCCGAAGGATGCACGTCCGTGCAGGGGTATTTTACCGGCAGGCCCATCGCCGAGATCGACATCGACGCATTCTTGAGTTCGTGGGACCGCCAAAGGGAGACTGGCAGTGAGTAAGCAACTCTATCGGCTCGTCTATTACAGCCGGAACCGGATCGCCAAGGATGGCAACGATTTCAGGACGGCGATCGAGCAAATCCTCGCGACCAGTCGCGAGAACAATTCACGTTGTGATGTGACCGGTGCATTGATCTTTAATGCGGGTTGTTTCGGCCAGGTGCTCGAAGGGCGACTTGAAGACTTAGAGGCAACCTTTGAACGGATCCAGCAGGACGACCGTCACGGCGACGTGTCGCTTCTGGCCATGGAGCCGATCGAGCACCGCCATTTTGCCCGATGGTCGATGGCGCTGGTTAGCGCTCTCCCCAGCGATGACAGCGCCTTGACCTCGATAGGACTGCAAAGCGGGTTCGACCCCAGCAATTTGAACGGTGACGAACTCCATTCCGTGCTGCACCGGCTGCTCTTGGAAGAGGAAGCCCTCCTGGCACAATAGCTGCAGGCGCCGGATGGTCTTCCGGCGCCTGGTGGAAAATCAGCGGTGAGGAATGTCCTCTGTTAGGTCTCGCGGCTGTGATCGCGTCTTGACGAGGCTCCAAATGATCCCCGACGCGACGATCATGAAGGTGATGCCGAGCGAGAGAGCTGCCGGAAACTTCTCCAGGCCCAGTAGGTCGGCAACGAAGATCTTGGAGCCGATGAAGATCAGCACGATCGCGAGCGCCGGCTTCAGATAGTGGAACCTGTGGATCATCGCGGCGAGCGCGAAATAGAGAGCGCGAAGGCCGAGAATGGCGAAGATGTTCGAGGTGTAAACGACGAACGGGTCGGTCGTGATGGCAAAGATCGCCGGCACCGAGTCCACCGCGAAAATGACGTCGGCGATCTCGATCATGACCAGCGCCATGAAGAGCGGCGTCATGACCCAAACCAGCTTGCCCGTCTTCGGATCAGGCTTCTTGACGAAAAAATTCTGGCCGTGGTGCTCGTCGGTGACATTGAAATGGCGACGGAGAAAGCCAACGATCGGGTTGTTGCCGATGTCCGGCTCCTTGTCGCCGATCCAGAGCATTTTCACTCCGGTGATCACCAGGAAGACGGCGAAGATATAGAGCAACCAGGAGAATTGGGAGACAAGCGTCGCACCAAGCCCGATCATGATGGCGCGCAATATGATCACACCAAGGATGCCCCAGAAGAGCACCCGGTGCTGGTATTTTCGCGGGACTGCGAAGAAGGAGAAGATCAGCGCGATGACGAAGACATTGTCGAGCGCCAACGTCTTTTCGACCACGAAGCCGGTCAGATAGTTCATCCCGGGCTCCGGCCCGAGTTGCCACCAGACCCAGCCCCCGAAGGCAAGGCCGAGACCGATATACATCGATGACAGGATCAGGCTCTCGCGAACCTCGATCTCGTGGTTGTCGCGGTGAAGAACGCCGAGGTCGAAGACCAAGAGCGCGATGACGATGGTGATGAAGCCGAGCCACATCCAGACCGGCTTGCCGAGCCAGTCGGCAAACAGAAAGGGAAATTCCACGAGAACTCTCCAGCCGGCCCAGTATCAAATGCGGCGTCCGACATCGCGAAAGGACCGGCGTCTCTCGCCAGAGGGGCCCGGACTGTGGGCGAAACGACCGCGGCCGGCTCTGGACGGTGCAGGCCGCGGCGGAAAGGGTCATCGGGGGCGGTCAAGCGCTGTGGCACGATGGCCAGGCCGGACGCTCGACCGCATCTGCGTCAACCGAGGGGACGGGCAAGCGCCGGAGCAAGTCTGCGGCGTCGGATTACCGGTATCGCGACCGATTGGCCGCTTCGATTGAGCCGCTCGATGAACTCGATCTGTTCGCGAAAGCGCAGCCGCAGCCTCTTGAGAGCCTGCAATCTGAGGTTATCGGGTCGGGAACGTGTCTGCTCCTCCTCGATGCGCTCCTGAACGGCGGCATGGCGATGACGAAGAGACTTCAAGAACTGGTCCATCAGGAACCTCCATGGTTTCGATGACCGAAGAGGTGGGACGTCGCGAGCGATAGCGCCAATTGATTGTTGCAATGGCCGCATTAGTTCCTAACTATCGGCCATGCCCTATCGTCCAACCCTGCGACAGCTCGAATACGTGATTGCCGTGGCCGAATGCGGCCATTTCGGACAGGCCGCCAGGCGTTGCCACGTTTCTCAGCCGACGCTGTCGGTCCAAGTCGGCCTGGTGGAAGCCAATCTTGGCGTCCAGCTGTTCCACCGCACATCGACGAGCGTGATCACAACCTCCATCGGTGAACGCTTCATCCATGGCGCGCGCGTCACGCTGGCCGCGATGAATGACCTGATTGATACGGTTGCCTGCGACGCCCGGACACTCGGAGGCCTGATCAAGCTCGGCACGCCGCCGAGTTTCGGCCCGTATTTCCTTCCGACGTTTCTGCTCCCAATCCACCAGAGGTATCCCGACCTGAAGATCTACATCGTCGAGGATCGACCGGCAGCGATCGAAAGCGCGGTCATAGAAGGCCTGCTCGACTGCGGCGTCGGCCCCGCCTGCGAAATGGACGATCTGACCTTTATTCCAATTGGCGTGGAAAGGCTCTATCTCGGTGTTCCCGCAGACCACCGGCTCGCCGCCAAGAAGACCGCACGCATCGAGGATCTGCGCGGCGAGCACCTGCTTGCGCTGGGAAGCGGCAATCGCTTGCTGGAAAACGTCCGTCACCTCGCCGAGGCCTCCAGCGCAGTCATGATCGATGATTACGAAGGAACGAGCCTTGACGCGATCCGTCAGATGATCTCGATCGGGATGGGCTGCTCCCTCTTTCCAGAACTCTATGCTCACGCCGAGTTCCGCCAGTCCGACGACGTGCGACTGATAACACTCGAAGATTGGCGGGAAACGCGGACCATAGGCTTTTATTTCCGCGACAGCAGCGGTCGACGGCGCCACTTCGACACGCTTGCCGAGGAAGCGCAACGAGCCGCGCTGGCCCTGGGGCTACAGGAAGATCGAGAGAAAACAGCGAACGCCCAGACGCCGCCGGGGCAAGTGAGCTAACGGGGATAACGAATTGTCTTGCCCAGATCAGCTATCGACGGTGGAGCAACGTGCTGACAACCACGGCCGCGGCCATCGCGCCCGCTGCCCAAAGCCAAGGTGTACTCCGCCAGGGAATATTTCGCTCGATGGACAAGACGGCGGTTTTCCTTTCGGCAAGCCTGCTGCGCAGTAGACCGATCTCCCGACGGAGTTTCGCAAGCTGCCGTTCAGCCTCGCCTGCCCTGATCGCCTCCAGCGCGTCGTCCTCCAACTCGGCCCAGTGCTCGCGGAGCTGCGCAGGACTGTCAAAACCATGCGTCCGTATGTTGGTCATTGTCTATCCCCGCCTCGACGGCCGCCTCTCAGCGACCGCCTGGAGAACATCGGCGATCAGGCCGCCACCTTTGCGTTGATTGAGGTCACCGCAAGTTTCGTAAGATTTTTGTCGGTGGCCTCTTCCTCGGCAAGCGTCTGTGCGAGAAGATCGGCGATCTCCTTCTGGCCGAGCGTCTTGGCCCAGGTGACGAGCGTACCGTAGCGGCTGATTTCGTAGTGCTCGACAGCTTGCGCGCCGGCGATCAGGCCGGCATCGAGCGCAGGCGATCCCTTGAACGTATCCATTACTTCTTTGCCTTCGTCGACAAGGCCGATGATCGCTTCACAGGTCTTGCCGCGGGCAGGTTTGTCCAGAAGTTCGAACACCTTCTGCAGCCGCTCGACCTGCATTTCGGTCTCGTCCAGATGCTTTTCAAACGCCGCCGTCAACTCGTCCGACTGGGCGGCTCGTGCCATCTTGGGCAAAGCCTTCAGAATCTGCTTCTCGGCGTAGAAGATGTCCCTGAGCGTGTCGTAGAACAGGTCATTGAGGTCTTTTGACTGCATAGCCATTTCCTTCTCCTCTTTCATTGTTGGAGGTTGCGGGCGCACGCTACGACGCTCAGGGCTAACGTGCCCGGAGGAGCAATGTTCCGCGACGCGAACCGCATTGCAAGAATCCCGGGACAGAGATGCCGCGTCGAGGCGTGCGCCAGAAACTCGCCGTTGGACAACCTGCAACCAAGTGCTGAACCGACGTCCAAACAGCCCAGCTTTCGCGTCGCTGAAAATCGCTGTCGAGCGCTTCTCGTGCAGACGGTCGGAGCCGGTCGCGCGGTGGTTCAGGTGTCGGTCATGGGGCCGGGGCGGCCGGGAGGAGAAGTTTTGCGAGACGTACGCAACGCATTCAAGTACCCTAAGCCACCCTTGCCGGAGGGGGAGCGAACGGATAGCGCGCACGCCGGCGCTATCGTGCCGCCACCCGGCCGATGAGATACGACGCGTCGTCGACGAGTGTGCGGCGTCGGACGTCGTAGCGGAGGCGGGCATGACGCAAGATCTCCGAAGCTCTCGGGTCGGAAGCAAAAAGGCCGACGAACTGGAGGCGCTTTTTGAGTTCACCGACGCCCTGTATCGGGCAAATTCGTTGGCGGAGGTGTACGACGCCGCGTTCGACGCCATCCGCCGGGCGTTGCGCTGCGAGCGCGCCTCGATTCTGCTCTTTGATCAGGCCGGCACGATGCGCTTCGTCGCGTGGCGCGGCCTTTCGGAGGCTTACCGCAAGGCGGTCGCCGGCCATTCGCCCTGGAAGCAGGGCGACTGCGATGCCGTGCCGATCTTTATTGGAGAAGTTGACGCCGCGGACGAACCGGACGCTCTCAAGCAAACGCTGAACGCAGAAGGCATTCACGCACTGGCATTCATTCCGTTGACCGCCAATGGCCGCGTTATTGGAAAATTCATGACCTATCGCGACGAGCCGCATGTTTTCACCCAGGAGGAGGCCGTCCTGTCGCTCACCATCGCGCGCCAACTCGGCTTCAGCATTGAAAGCAGACGTGCCCAGGAAGCCCACCGCCGCGCCGAAGAACTCCTTCGTCGCAGCAAGGAGAGGCTGCAGGTAATCCTCGATAGCGCCAACGAATACGCGATCATCACACTTGACGAGGCCGGACGGATTACAAGCTGGAACAGCGGCGCGGAACGGCTTCTGGGGTATCGTGAGACCGAAATTCTCGGCCGGTCGGGCGAAATTTTCTTTAGCGCGGAGGATCGCGCGGCCAATGTGCCAGAACGCGAAATGTGGTCCGCGCTTCACGACGGTCGGGCGGCCAACGAGCGCTGGCACCGTCGCAAAGATGGTTCGCGTTTTTGGGGATCGGGCGTCATGCTTCCGGTCGAGGCCAGCAGTCCGGACCGATATCTGAAGATCTTCCGGGATCGCACGGAGGAACGCAGAGCCGAGCGGCGTCAGCAATTGTTGATCGGCGAGCTTAATCACCGTGTGAAGAATACGCTTGCGACCGTGCAGTCGCTTGCCGAGCAGACATTGAAGAATGCCGACACGCCAAAGACATTTGCAAAGGCCTTCACCAGCAGGCTCCTTGCGCTCGCCGAGGCACACGATCTGTTGACCCGCGAGGCTTGGCAGGCTGTGCAGTTGGGCGACATTGCCCGTGCGGTCTTGAAGGCATGGATCGAAGACGGCCGAGCGGACTTGGAGGGCCCGTCGATTCGCATAAGCCCGAAGCAAGCCCTGGCGCTGGCAATGGCATTCAATGAACTGCTGACCAATGCGATCAAATACGGAGCACTATCGCGACCCGAAGGCCGGATCATGCTTTCCTGGGAGTGCAACGGCGGCTGCACCCTTCGGTGGGAAGAGCGTGGTGGCCCTCCGGCGGTCGCCCCTTCTCGGCAAGGGTTCGGAATTCGCGTCCTGAACCGGGCATTGGCCTATGAACTGGGTTATCCTGCGGACCTCAGGTTTGAGCCGACTGGTGTCATCTGCACGATCAAGATGGACCTGGTCGACGACGATCCGCAACTCGGCGGCCCCAAGGACAAGGGAGCCAAGATGTGACTGTGCTTCTGGCAGGCCGTCGCATTCTCGTGGTCGAAGACGAGGCGCTGATCGCAATGTCGATCGAGGATGCCCTGGTTGAGGCCGGGGGCGAAGTGATCGGACCCATCACCGGTGTGCAAAGAGCGCTGGAGACCCTGCAAACGGAGCGTGTGGACGCCGTTGTGCTCGACATGAACCTTAACGGGACAAGCGCAAAGCCCGTCGCAGAGGTGGCTTCGCAAAGGGCCATTCCATTTCTTGTGCTGAGTGGCTACGGAGCGCAAGCCATCACTGAGCTCCCCGGAAACGCGCCCGTCCTTTCAAAGCCGTTTGATCCAGCCGAGCTGGTGGAGGTCGTGCGCAAGCTGCTGGGATAACGAACCCCGCATCGATCTTCGGCATCCAGGCCATGTCCGCGGCTCGCAGCCTTCCCGGAACAAACAGTCGCCTGCCTAGTTTCTCCGGTTCATCTTGGGCTCCAGACGACCAGAGCGCTCTGGCGGGAGGTATGAAATGGGCCGAGGTATTTTGCTATGGCTGCTCGGGATTCCGCTGCCGATCGTTATCCTGCTCCTTTTGTTCATGAGATAGGAGGAGACAATGGCGACCTTTGCAGCGAAGGGCGACAACGTGACGCCCGTTGAATCGGCCAGCTCAGCGGTGAGTTGGGCAGCGGTATTGGGCGGAGCGGTCACGGCCGCTGCCGTGACGCTTGTCTTACTCCTGGTTGGTTCGGGCCTGGGGTTGACGATGGTTTCTCCCTGGACAGCAGAAAGTGCATCCGCTGAAACACTCTCTACGACCGGTGCCATCTGGCTGGTGGTCGTGCAGTGGCTGTCTGCAGCCCTGGGAGGATACCTGGCGGGCCGTTTGCGGACAAAGTGGGTCGGCGTGCACACCGATGAGATCTATTTTCGCGACACAGCCCATGGCCTGCTGGCGTGGGCGATAGCGACCCTGTTGGTGGTGGCGCTCTTAGGCTCTGCCGCGACATCCGTAGCGCGCGGCCTGACCGGTGTGGCAGGTGCAGTTGCCGGTGCGGCGGGAGCCACGGCAGTTGCAACCGGGGAAAATGCAAACGACATCAATCAGTATGTCTCCGATGCGCTGTTGCGGCCCACCAACCCGGCAAGTCCGCCTCAAGGCCAGGTTCCTTCTGCTGCAGGGGAAGTGACCAGGATCCTTTCGAATGCGGCGGTTGCCGGCGGCTTGCCGGCCGACGACAGGAGCTACCTGGAGAGGCTTATTGCGGCTCGCACCGGAGCAAGCGAGGCAGAAGCAAAGGCGCGCATCGATGCCGTCTTGAAACAGGCTGAAGATGCAAAAGCCAAAGCGCGGCAGGTGGCGGATGACGCCCGCAAGACAGCTGCCACGGTCGCACTGCTTGGTGCCCTCTCGCTCATGGTAGGCGCCTTCATCGCTGCCGTCAGCGGCGCACTCGGCGGCAGTCAACGAGATGAGGAGCCGGACCTGCTGAAGAAGCCCTAGCGCCAAGTCGGCGTGCATCTTGTGAAGCCCCGCCTGGGCGGTTCGCGATCTTGGCAGTCTGATTGTCTCGGCAATGATCGCCGCGGCGGTCTGGTCTACGTCGCCGGTCTCCCGTTACCGATGCCAGCACTTCGGTTGACCCAAAGTAGGCCGTCGTCGTCCCTGACTGACACCGTCTCGTTCAGCCCCCTCACCCGCTGATGGCGGCTGGCGCGACGGCCGTCTAGGGCAGCGACGGCTAATGGGACGACCGACGGCTCAGCACCGAAACGAAGACCTCGCTTCGCCTGGCCGCGGAGCACGGAGCAAACCTTGAACGTTTGCCGTGGAGGCCACCGAATGACAAACCCGTCTGATTCACACATCGCAGCGCCGGTCGCTCAAAACAGATATAGCCGCTTTCGGAACGCGGCCGTGTTCCGCCAACTCGGGCCCGGCCTTGTTACAGGCGCAGCCGACGATGACCCAAGTGGTATCGCGACCTACTCCCAGGCTGGCGCGCAGTTCGGCTTCAACATGCTGTGGACGATGGTGTTCACCTATCCGCTGATGACCGCGGTCCAGCTGGTCAGCGCCAGGATCGGACGCGTCACCGGAGCCGGCCTGGCGAGCAACATCGGTCGGATCTGGCCGAAGAGCGTTGTGCTGCCGC
The DNA here is from genome assembly GCF_041930185.1 of Mycoplana ramosa. Taxonomy (NCBI): domain Bacteria; kingdom Pseudomonadati; phylum Pseudomonadota; class Alphaproteobacteria; order Hyphomicrobiales; family Rhizobiaceae; genus Mycoplana; species Mycoplana ramosa. Next base: position 214,965 of record NZ_JBHEEW010000002.1, read on the forward strand.
TGGTCGGACTTCTGTTCATCGCAAATACGATCAACATCGGAGCAAACCTGGCCGCGATGGGTGCGGCCGGAGAAATGGTGAGCGGCCTTTCGAGCAAGGTGGCGACGGTGGTCTTCGCCGTGCTTTCGCTGGTCCTCCAGATGGGGTTCTCATACGAATCATATTCGCGCTATTTGAAATGGCTGACCTTTGTGCTGCTGTCTTACGTGGCGGTGCTGTTCGTCGTCGAGATCGACTGGTCGGCTGCCCTGAAGGGTTTCGTCTGGCCCGAATTTTCCCTCGGAGGCAACAGCTTCACCATGATCGTCGCAATCTTCGGCACGACCATCAGTCCTTACCTGTTCTTTTGGCAGTCCAGCCAGGAGGTGGAGGAAATCGAGTCAAGCGCCGAAGCGGAGCCGCTGAAAGAGGCTCCCCATCAAGCAAAGCCTGAACTGCAGCGCATACGTTGGGACACCTTCATCGGCATGGCCGTTTCGAATATCGTCGCCATAGCGATCATTATGAGCACCGCCGCCACTCTGCACGCCAGCGGCAGGACGGAGGTCGGAAGTGCGGCCGATGTCGCGGAAGCATTGAGGCCCGTCGCCGGCGATTTCGCATTCGCCTTGTTCAGCGTGGGTATCGTCGGTACCGGCCTGCTTTCGATTCCCGTGCTTGCCGGATCTGCGGCTTACGCATTCGGCGAGAGCCAGGGATGGAAATGTGGCCTGGAAAACAAGCCGTGGGAAGCAACGGGCTTCTACGGCGTGATCAGCGCAGCGGTCTGCCTCGGCCTGGCAATCGAGTTCACCGGGATCGATCCGATTTCGGCGCTTTTTTGGAGCGCGGTGATTAACGGGTGCGTTGCGGTTCCGATCATGGTGGCGATGATGGCCGTCGTCGGCAAACGATCGGTGATGAAAGAATTCACAGCGCCTCCGCTGATGAAGATCGGAGGGTGGATGGCAACGGCTGCGATGGCAGCCGCGGTCGCAGGCATGGCCGTATTCTGAGGGCCGTCCGGCCAGCGGCCTTGTGAGATCGGCGCGGGCGCTGGTCAGCAACGCGTGGCGCAGGCAAGTCGCCACGCGCCCATGACGAGACGACCGAGCGGGAATCTCATGTTCCCTGCGATGCGCAACCCTTCGTCCCGCCTTGCCCAAAACGATCCCCTCTCGCTATGCAGTTCACCGCGTGCAGGCCATGGATTGAATGCATCGTCGGTTGACATCGGCGACCCCAGATCTAAACGCGTCTAGAGACGCACCCCCGGTGACATCGCCCTTTCCGGGAATTTGCCGTGTCGGGCTGCATTGGAATAGACATGTTCCCAACCACAAACGGAGCGCCCCGATGACCATAACCCTTGCCCAACTGCGCGCAGTGGATGCAGTTGCGCGGGAGGGACAGATTTCTCGCGCGGCGCAAAGCTTGGGCGTTTCGCAGCCCTCGATATCCCACCAGATTCAAACATTCGAGACGACGTGGAATATCCGCTTCTTCGTGCGCGATGGCTACTCTATCTCGGTGCATCCCGAGGCACATTCCGTTCTCGGACGCATTCGACTGCTGATCAGTCTTCTGGAGGAGATCGAGCAGGACCTCGCCTCTCAATCTTCGAGAGAGGCGAAAACGTTGCATTTGGGCTTTTCGGCCCATCGTCTGATCATGCCGGCGCTTTCGGAATTCGTTACACGCCACCCCGCAGTCTCGGTGAATACGCAGGGTGCTCCGACATTCGAACTGCTTGCGGCGCTCAAGCGCGGGGAACTGCATCTTGCCTCGGTTTCCTTGCCTGCCCCGCCGCAAGGCTTTCATGCCGTCGAACTCGCGCGCCGCCGGCTGATTCTATATGGCCGGCCGGAGCACCCACTTCTGCAGGAGCAGCAGATTGGGATTGCAGATCTGGACGGCCTGCCCATGGTCCTCTGGAATCAAAATTCGGGATCGCGCCGCCAGTTTTCGGCGATCTGCGCGGCTGCGGGCGTCGCACCGAAAACTGCGCTAGAGGTCAATACACTCGATGTGGCCTATGCCGCCGTTGCTGCCGGGATAGGCCTGGGCGTGGCTGTCGAAGGCGAAATCGCGCCTGATACACATATCGTCACCGCAGGGCTCGCGGCGGAAGGCGCAGAGATCGGACATTATCTTCTATGCCTGAAGGGCGCGGAGCTTCGCCCTCAGGTCGCTGATTTCATCCATATCGCGCAAAGCGTGCAATTTTTGGCAAATATATAACCTTTAGCTATGAAATTTTCGTTTCATAAAAATGATACAACCCGAGTCTATACCGCCGTTCACGACAGATGCGGTAACGGCAGATGGATCAGGGTTTCGATTTAATAGTCATCGGTGCGGGTATCGTCGGTCTCGGCGCTGCACTTGCCGGGGTACGGGCGGGAAAGTCCGTGGCGGTTGTCGACCGAGACGCGCGCGCAAATGGCGCATCGATCCGGAATTTTGGCTTCGTGACGGTCACAGGACAGAAGGCGGGCGCTCATTGGGCCCGGGCCCGGCGCACGCGTGACATTTGGGCCGAAGTGGCACCCCAGGCCGGGATCGGTGTATTGCAGGCCGGCCTTGTCATGCCGGCCTATCGTCCCGAAGCAGCAGAAGTCGAGCACGCGTTCCTGCAAACCGATATGGGTGCCGAATGCCGGCTCATCACGAAGGATGAGGCGAAGGCTCTGATCCCCGCCCTGCGCATGGATGGGCTGACCGCGGTGATGTTTTCGCCCCACGAGCTTCGTGTCGAAAGCCGTGAGGCGCTGCCGCAGCTCGCCGCGTGGCTGGCCGAAACGCAAGGGGTGCGTTTCTTCTGGCAGACTTCCGCGCTTGAAGTCACAGACAAGGGTGTGGTGACCCGTGACGGCCTGATCCGCGCGGACGCCGTCGTGGTCTGTCCCGGCGACGATTTCACGACGCTTTTTCCTGAGATTATTGGTCGCAACGAACTGACCAAGTGCACATTGCAGATGTTGCGTATCGCCGCCCCCGGCATGCCGCGATTGCAGGCACCGGTCATGTCGGACCACTCCCTTGCGCGCTATGAAGGGTTTGCCGAACTCGAGGCAGCCAGGCCGCTGATTGACCGTCTCAACGCCGAGACGCCCGCCATGCGCGCCGCCGGCATTCACCTGATTGCCGTGCAATCGGCAGATGGTTCGCTGGTCGTTGGCGACAGCCATGTCTACGGTCCGCAGGCCGAACCGTTTGCCCGGGCCGAATTCGACGAACTCATCGTTCAGAGTTTCGACGACGTGCTGGACCTGCCTGGTCGCCATGTGACCGAGCGTTGGTGTGGCAGCTACCCTTCGAGCTCTTCGCGCACCATTCTGGTCGAGCGCCCTGCGGCCAACATTCGGCTTGTCATGGTTACCGGCGGCACCGGCGCTTCCACCGGCTTCGCACTCGGTGAGCAGGTCGTCGCCGATCTCTTCAGCCCCACAGCAGATGTTTACGAGGCACTGAAATGACCCATATCGAAGCCGTGATTTTTGACTGGGCAGGTACGCTGGTTGATTTCGGCTCGCGCGCTCCGATGGGGGCATTCGTCGAGGCTTTTGCGCGTTTCGACGTGGCGATTACGCTCGATGAGGCGCGCGGCCCGATGGGGCGGGCAAAGCGGGACCACATTGCTGCGATCTTCGCCTTGCCTCGGGTGTCGGCAGCCTGGCTGGCCGCACAGAAAAGCCTACCCGACGATCGTGCGATCGACGCGATTTACGAGGTTTTCCTGCCGCTCAACATCGAAACCGCCGCGCGTCACGCCGACATCATTCCCGGCGCCGATGCCGTGCTCAGGGGCCTTCGTGCTGAGGGTGTGAAGATTGGTTCAACGACGGGCTATATCCGCGAAATCATGGAACGCGTGCTGCCCGCAGCCGGTCTTCAGGGTGTGGAGACCGATGTGCTGTTCTGCAGCGACGAGCTTTCCGCAGGCCGTCCCTCAGCTGCAGGCATGTTCCGCAACTACGTCGCGCTCGGCACCACGGCCGCTCATCTTTGCGTCAAGGTCGACGATACGCCTGTCGGCATCGAAGAGGGACGCAATGGTGGCGCCTGGGCCGTGGGTCTTACGCTCAGCGGCAATGAAACCGGCCTCTCGCGGCAGGAACTTGCAGCCCTTTCCGAGGAGGAGCGCGCGGCTGCCCGGTTCGCGGCGGCAGAGAAACTTCGTGCGGCAGGCGCCCACTACACCATCGACAGCGTGGCCGACCTGCCCGCCGTGCTGGCGGACATCGATCACCGTATCGCTGCAGGCGACCGCCCCTGATCCAAATCACCTTCGCTCTTACTCTTCACCCTGGAGAAATATCTATGTCAAATCTGATGATGACCCGTCGTGGCGTTATGGGCCTTGCCGCTCTTGCCTGCGGCACAGCGATCCTGCCGCGCGCGGTTCTGGCGGCCGGCACCGACTGGGCTGCAGCTCCGGATATTGAAGCTGCCCGAGCCGAGGCAAAGGTCTATACCTCGTACGGCATGCCTGACAACTGGGCCAACTACGGCGAAGTTCTGCAGCTGATGGCCAAGAAATACGGCTACACCTCCGAACATATCGACACCGACATGTCTTCGATGGAAGAGATCCTAAAGTTCGAGGCAGAGCGCGGTAATCCGGTCGGGATCTCGGGCGATATCGGCATTCTCTTTGGCCCTGTCGCCGAGTCGAAAGGCGTGATCCCGCCCTACATGCCGCCCAATGCCGCCAAGCTTCCCGCGGGCCTGAAGGCCAAGAAGGGCGGCTGGGTCGCAACCTTCGCCGGCGTGCCCGCGATGATCGTCAACACCGATGTCGTCAAGAACGTGCCGCGCAGCTGGGATGACCTTCTGAAGCCGGAATATACCGGGCTTGTCAGCGCCGTCGATGCGTCGGGTATGGGCGGTACGCAGATGGCCCTGTTCCTCGCCTGGGCCTATGCCTATGGCGGCTCGGAAGCCAACATGGCGCCGGGCGCCGAGTATGCCCGCAAACTGCTCCCGCAGATGGCCGCCGGTGCGTCCAGCGCGCTGACCATGGAACGCGGCGAAGTGCCGATCCAGTTGAAATACGACTTCAATTGCATCGCCCAGGCAAACGCGCTGCGGGAGAAGGGCATCAACTGCGAAGTTGTCATCCCCAAGGGCACGATCTATGCGCCGTCCGCCGTGATGATCAACGGTTACAACGTCGAGAAGATGAACATCGCCAAGCTGTTCCTCGATTTCGTTCTGTCCGACGAAGCGCAGACTGCATTTGCGAAGTTTGGCGCCCGCCCGATCCGCTGGGTGCTCGGAGATCTCGACCTGCCGGCCGAGGCCCGCGCAGGCTGGCTGCCGGACGAGCAATATGCCGATGTGATCCAGGTGAAGGACTGGGCGTCGATCGACGTCGCGCAGCTGGCGCGCTACTGGGTCGAAGAAGTGACGGGCGGCTGAGCCGATGACGGCCACCGCTTCTTCCGGAATCGTGGCCGAACGGGGGCTTTTTGCCCCCGTTCTTGCCCTGCGGCGGCTGGCCTTGGCCTGGGGACCAGCGCTTCCGATCATCATCGTCTGCTCGGCCACGCTGATCCTGCCCTGCCTGGTGCTGACCCGGGCAAGCTTTGCCGAGGCGACCGGTACGGGTTTCACCCTGTCGAACTGGACAGCCGTCTTCTCCAGCAAATCGGCGCAGGTCCAGATTCTCAACAGCCTCCAACTATGTGCCGTAGTGGCCACGATCGCCGTGATCGTCGGTACTCCCCTGACCTGGACCATGACACGGCTCGGGCGCCGCGGGCGCGCGTTCAATCTCGGCATCCTCACGGTGGCGCAGAACTTCTCGGGCATCGGCCTTGCCTTCGGCTTTACCGCGGCCATCGGCGCCTATGGCATGATCACGCTGATGCTGCGTGCGGGCGGCCTGACGTTCAATCCGCCGGCAGGCAGCAGCTTCTGGGGATTCGTTATCGCCTATGAATACGGCTTCGTTCCGATGTTCGTCCTGATGACCTTGCCGGCGATGCGCTCCATCCGCCCCGAGTGGTGGGATGCGTGCCAGTGCTGCGGCGCCGGACGCCTGCGCTTCTGGATCAGCATCGCCTTGCCCATGCTGCTGCCCTACATTGCCGCGGGCTGGATCCTGACATTTACAGCGGCGATGAGCCTCTACGGCCTGCCCGTCGCGCTTGCGGCCGAAGGCCGGCCGATCTATCCGCTGATCACGCTCGATATGAGCCGCACAATGCTTGGCTCGCTGTTCGGCAGCCAGCGCATGCCGGTCATGGCAGTGATCCTGATGATCTTTGCGGCACTGTCGCTTGTTCTCTATCGTATCCTTCTCAAACGGGGCGCCAAATGGCTGTGAAGCCAAAAACCGGCTGGAGCAGCCTCGCGCTCCTCGTCATCGTGGCGGTGTATATCCTGCTGCCGATGCTGGCGACGCTGCTCTACTCCATCGCGACCAGCTGGACGACCAACCCTCTGCCCGAGGGTTACACCGCTGCCCATTGGAACGAGGCAGCACGCAACGACCGCTTCATGGCCGTGCTGAGCCGCTCGATGTTGCTTGGCATTGCGGTCGCGGCCGCGACGGTCGCGCTGGCTCTGCCGGCGATCTATTGGCAGAGAATACGCACGCCGCAGCTGCGCCTTGTGTTGCAGGTGCTCGCCGCAGTGCCGTTGACGCTGCCGATCCTGGTGATCGCTCTTGGTCTGCTACAGTTTTCCGGCGACTATCTGCCAGCGATCCAGGGTTCGATCGGGCTTCTGTTTGCTGCCCATATCGCGATCGCCTTCCCCTTCGTCTACTGGTCGCTCGACAACTCCATGGCGGCCGCGAGGGTGGATCTCCTGAGCGAGGCGGCCCGCACTTGCGGCGCCGGCCCCGTGGCGGTGATGAGCGATGTCATCCTTCCCAACATCACGCCGGGCATTGCGACCGCCCTGATCATGGCCTTCGGCACGTCGTTCAATGAAGTGGCTCTTGCCCAAATGCTGATCGGTACCCGCTTCGAGACGGTCCAGCTCTACCTGCTGAATATGCTCAAGGGTGCGGATGCCAACTACAACCTGCTTGCCGTGATGACGGTCATCAATTTCGTGGTGACGCTGATCCTCTCGACCATCGTGATCTGGCTGAACGGCAACGCCATGACTGGCGGAGAGATTGAAAAATGAGCACGCCGATATCCATCCAAGGCATCACCAAGAGCTTCAACGACAAGCCAGCCTTGCGCGGCATCGACCTCGAAATCGCCCAGGGCGAGATGATCGCGCTGCTCGGCAGCTCGGGCTGTGGCAAGACGACGCTGCTTCGCATCATTGCAGGCCTTGGAACGCCAGACGGCGGCAGACTTCTTTTCGGATCGAAGGACGTCACCGCGCTGCCGGTGCAGCAGCGCCGCATCGGCATGGTGTTCCAGGGCTACTCGCTCTTCCCGAACATGAGCGTACGGGAGAATATCGCCTTCCCGCTGAAGGTCGCCAAAACCCCGGCCGCCGCGATCCGACACCGGGTCGAGGAACTGCTCGTGATGACCGGCCTGACGGAGCGTGCCGATTTTCATCCCAACCAGTTGTCCGGCGGCCAGCAACAGCGGACCGCACTGGCGCGGGCCCTCGCGCCCAAGCCTGATGTGCTGTTGCTCGATGAACCGCTCTCGGCGCTCGATGCCCAGGTGCGCACCCACTTGCGCGACGAGATCGCCAGGATCCAGCGCAACGTCGGCACCACCGCGATCCTCGTAACCCACGATCAGGCCGAAGCCCTTGCCATTGCCGACCGCGTGGTAATCATGCAGGCTGGCCGGATTGAACAGGCCGCCAGCCCGGAGGAACTCTACGATTCGCCCGCGACCGAATTTTCCGCCTCCTTCATCGGCACCCGTAACCGTATCGAACTGCGCCCGGAGGCAGGCGCATTGCGGCTAGGGAATTTTTTCTATCGCCCAGCGCAGGATTCGACGGCCGTCACGCTGTGGGTACGGTCGGAAGACCTGCGGGTCTGCGCGCCGGGCGAGGGTCTTGAGGCAAGGATCGAGACCCGACTTTATCAGGGGCCAGTTACACGGTTGAACCTGATTGCAGAGTCGCCGGCCGGCGACCTAAGGCTGCGCCTTGACGGGGCAAGCCGCGACTTGCGGGACCTGCGCGCTGGTGACCGGATCAATGTCAATTTCAGACCCGAGGATGCCCATGTCTTTTCCGCCTGATGCCCCCCGGCTGCCCAATGTGGTTTTTGTCACCGTGGACCAGTGGCGGGGCGATCTGATCCCGGGCGGCGGTAGCTGGCTCTCGACGCCCAATCTCGATGCCCTTGCCGCAGAGGCCACCTGTTTCGATCGTCACTATTGCCAGGCCTATCCTTGCGGCCCGGCGCGTGCGAGCCTTCTGACCGGCCTCTATGCCCACAAGCACCGATCGGTCCAGAACGGAACGCCACTGGACGCACGTCACCGTACAATCTTCCAGGCGGCCCGGGCGGCGGGTTATTCCCCGATACTGTTCGGCTATACCGACACCACACCCGATCCGCGCCGCCTCTCGCCCCTCGATCCCGCCCGCGGCAATTATGCGGGCGTGGCACCCGGGCTGGAGGTCGGCTGCCTGCTGGACGAGGATGCGCGCCCGTGGATCGCCCGGCTTCTGGCCAAGGGCATCGATATCCCCGATCCCTCGCGCGGGCGTGACGGTGTATTCGAACTGGCGGCCTTCGGCGCGCCGACCGTCTTTTCCGCGGAAGACAGCGAAACCGCCTTTCTGGCCGACCGGATCATCGGTCATGTCAGGACACAGGGGCAGAAACCCTTTTTTCTGCATGCTTCCTTCATTGCCCCTCACCCGCCCTTTGCGGCGGCGCGGGAATGGCTCGACCGCATCGATCCGGCATCGGATCCGATGCCGGTGGCGACGGGCCATAACCAGCCCGGCCATCCACTGCTGGACGTCTACCGCGAGACGCTGGATCTCGCAGGGTTTGCTCCCGGCATCAGCGGAGCGCCCCATCTGGCGTCCGATCACGTCGTCCGCACCATTCGGCATGCCTATGCAGCGCTGGCGGCCGAAGCAGACCACCATATCGGCCGGATCATCGCACAGCTGAAGGCGCAGGGCCTGTGGGAAAACACCATCTTCATCCTCTCCGGCGACCATGGCGAGCAGCTTTTCGATCACGGACTTCTGGGCAAGCTCGGCTGGTACGATGGGTCTGCGCATGTCCCGCTGATGATTCGCTGCCCCGGCATTGCCGGAGGCCGGCGCATTGGCCGCTTTACCCAGTCCATCGACATCTTCCCCACGCTGGTCGAGTTGCTCGGGCTGCAGAATGACGTCAACCTCGACGGCGCCAGCCTCGTTCCGCTGATGCGCGGCGAGCGCACAGAGCTGCGCGATGCGGTCCATTGGAGCCATGATTTCCGCAACCTTGCCACACAGGACATGGAAACCCGACTCGGTCTCACTTCGGCGCAATGCAATCTTCAGGTCGTGCGGACGGAGCGGTTGAAGTATGTCCATTTCACCCATCTGCCGCCCGTGGTCTACGATCTCAGGGAAGACCCACACGAGGCAATCAATCTGGCCGATGATACGGCGGGAAAAGCGCTCCGGAACGAGGGGGTGGAGAGACTTCTGAACCTGCGGCTCGCGCATGAAAACAACGAGCTCGCCTGTCTCCAGGCCATCGGCACCGAACTCTTCGGCAGCCGTACGGGCGAACCGGGCGTCTACAATCTGTCTTGACCTTCGAAAAAATCAACGCCGTCCCACGGTCACCCGTGGCAAAAAGGCCTGCTGCACCATTCACATCGGCCCTGTAATCCTTGGTGACTCGGCGGTTGGTGACGTCCTGACGGGGGAAGGCCTCGCCCTTGCTCAGCAAAGCCGTCGCAAAGCGTGTAGGCTTCCCCCTGGATTGCCAGGGGGAAGCCTAGGTGAACTACGATGAGTGTTCGCTATGCCACCAGATCGAAGCGGTCGGCGTTCATGACCTTCGTCCAGGCGGCGACGAAGTCCTTCACGAACTTTTCCTTGTTGTCATCCTGGGCATAGACCTCGGCATAGGCCCGCAGGACCGAATTTGAGCCGAAGACCAGATCGACGCGCGTTGCGGTATATTTGACTGCGCCGGTCTTGCGATCGCGGATCTCATAGAGATTGTTGCCCGTCGGCACCCAGGAATAGGCCATATCTGTTACCGTGCAGAAGAAGTCGGTCGTGAGCGCGCCGACGCGGTCGGTAAAGACGCCGTGCGGAGTGCCGGCGTGGTTGGTGCCAATGACGCGCAGACCGCCGATCAGTGCCGTCATCTCGGGCGCGGTAAGCCCCATCAGTTGGGCACGGTCGAGCAACAGTTCTTCGGGACTGACCAGATAGTCCGTTTTGAGCCAGTTGCGAAAGCCGTCGGCCAGCGGCTCGAGCGGTGCAAAGCTCTCAGCGTCGGTCTGCTCCGCTGTCGCATCGCCACGACCGGGCGCGAAGGGCACTGCAACGTCGAATCCAGCCGCCTTCGCGGCTTGTCGGACGCCATAGTTGCCGGCGAGCACGATCACGTCGGCGAGGCTCGCGCCCGCCGCGGCCGCGATCGGTCCAAGCACGGCCAGGACGCGCGCAAGCCGCGCCGGCTCGTTGCCTTCCCAGTCCTTCTGCGGGGCCAGGCGGATGCGGGCGCCGTTCGCGCCGCCGCGGAAGTCCGACCCGCGGAAGGTGCGGGCACTGTCCCAGGCGGTGGCGACCAGATCCGAAACCGAAAGACCTGAAGCCGCGATCTTCGCTTCGACCGCCGCGACGTCATAGTCCTTGCGACCGGCCGGAACCGGATCCTGCCAGATGAGATCTTCCGCCGGTACGTCGGGGCCGAAATAGCGTGACTTCGGCCCCATGTCGCGGTGGGTGAGCTTGAACCACGCGCGCGCGAACGCGTCCGAGAAGGCCTCGAAATCGTTCATGAATCGCAGCGAGATTTCGCGGTAGATCGGGTCCATCTTCAACGCCATGTCCGCGTCAGTCATCATCGGGTTGTGGCGGATCGACGGATCCTCCACGTCGACGGGCCGGTCCTGCTCGGCAATCGATACCGGTTCCCACTGGTTAGCGCCGGCCGGGCTCTTTACCAGGTGCCAGTCATGCTTGAAGAGCATCTCGAAGAAGCCGTTGTCCCACTTGGTCGGCTCGGTGGTCCAGGCGCCCTCGAGGCCGGAGACGACCGTATTGCGGCCGATGCCGCGGCCCTTGGTGTTCATCCAGCCGAGACCCTGGAATTCGGGAGCGGCCGTTTCCGGATCGGGGCTGAGGTCGAGCGGGTTGCCGTTGCCGTGGGTCTTGCCGATGGTGTGGCCGCCGGCGGTCAGCGCGACGGTTTCCTCGTCGTTCATCCCCATGCGGGCGAACGTCTCGCGCATCTGCGCGGCGGTCGCGAGCGGATCGGACTTGCCGTTGACGCCCTCCGGATTGACGTAGATGAGGCCCATCTGCACGGCGGCAAGCGGGTTCGCCAGCGTCGCGGCCTGGCCAAGGTCGCTATAGCGACCGTCGCTCGGCGCCAGCCACTCCTTCTCGTCACCCCAGTATATGTCCTTCTCTGGGTGCCAGATGTCTTCGCGACCGAAGGCAAAGCCGAAAGTTTTGAGGCCGGCGACGTCATAGGCGATCGTTCCGGCGAGCGCTATCAAATCGGCCCAGGAGATCTTGTTGCCGTACTTCTTCTTGATCGGCCAAAGCAGGCGGCGGCCCTTGTCGGTGTTGACATTGTCGGGCCAGGAATTGAGTGGGGCGAAGCGCTGGTTGCCGGTATTGGCGCCGCCGCGGCCGTCGGAGGTGCGGTAGGAGCCGGCCGCGTGCCAGCTGACGCGCGCCATCATGCCGACATAGCTGCCCCAGTCTGCCGGCCACCAATCCTGGCTGTCCGTCATCAGCGCGCGCAAATCGGCCTTCAACGCATCCACGTCGAGTTTCTTCAGTTCTTCCCGGTAGTTGAAGTCCCTGCCGAGCGGATTGGTCTTGGTGTCGTGCTGGTGCAGGATGTCGAGGTTCAGTGCATTGGGCCACCACTCCATGACGGAGTGACCTAGCGCCGTGTTGCTGCCGTGCATGACCGGACATTTGCCGGTCGGATTCGTCTTCGTATCCATTTTGCTCTCCAGCGGATGAGTTGCTCTGCAGGACGCTGGAAGCGGCTTCATCGGGCGCCGTTGGAAGGTGGCATTACCGTGAAACGCCTTCCAGCTGGTAATCAAATATCAAGTTCAATCGATAAAGGACAATTGTAATTTCTAAAGGCGGCGATATGTTTAGGTTATGAATGGCCTTTCCATGAAACATCTCCGCTATTTCGACGCACTCGCCCGGCTGGGGCATTTCGGCCGTGCTGCGAGCACTTGCGCCATCTCCCAGCCGGCACTGTCGGTGCAGATAAAGGAACTGGAGGAACTGCTTGGTGCGCCTCTGGTGGAACGCGGGGGGCGTCGCATCCGGCTCACGGGGCTTGGCGAGGAATTTGCGGCGCGCGCGCGGGCCATACTGCGCGCTGTCGACGAACTGGAAGATTTGCGCCGGGCCGCTCACGGGCCGCTTGCCGGACGCTTGCGTCTTGGCATTATTCCCACGGCGGCGCCGTATTTGCTGCCCGAGATCATCCAGGCATTGACACGACGTTTTCCCGGCCTTGATCCGCGCCCCAAGGAGGCAATCACGCAAAAGCTGATTCAGGATCTGGCGGAAGGCAGGCTCGATGTGGCCATTGTCGCACTGCCGATTTCGGAGCCGGCTCTGGAGGAGGCGCCTCTTTTCGACGAGGAGTTTGTCCTCGTGCGGCCATTGGAGGATAGGGGAAAGTCGGTTCCCAGTAACGACCGGCTGCACGAAATGCGTCTGCTCCTCCTGGAGGAGGGGCACTGCTTCAGGGACCAGGCCCTTTCCGTCTGCAATCTCAATGCATCATCGACGCGGGAGCTGATGGAGGGCAGCTCGCTCTCTACACTGGTCCGGATGGTAGGTGCCGGCATAGGCGTCACGCTGATCCCGCAGATGGCTGTCGATACTGAAACCCGCGCGTCCCCGGTATACGTGTCTCGGCTTGCCGAACCGCGTCCCAGCCGCACGATCGGCATGGTCTGGCGCAAAAGCAATCCCCTCTCCGAGCAGTTCGTCCAGATCGCCGATATCGCTCGGGAAGTCGGTGTGAAGATGCAGAGCCAGGCAAACTCAATTTAAGACCGGGTCTGCGTATCAGTCACAGCGTCTCAGGATATCAATCTCGCGCGAGTTCGTCAGCCCGCAATCGCAAGCCTGAGCATGTCCAGTCTTTTGGGGGCAGCTCCACCAGGCGAGCAATTCGTGCATTTAGGCCGACATTTTAACGTCAAACCGCACGGCTCGGCATTAACAGCATAGGAACGATAATCTTGCCTTATCAATTGTTTTGACGATGGGCCGATTCGTGCCGGAAAACAGCGAAAAGTGGTGCCGACGAGCGGCCAGTTCCGCCTGGCGGCCCTGCCCGCGCCCCTCCCCTGCACGGCCACCTGCAGGACCTCGCCAACCGCGCCCCGCGGCAATGTCGAGGCTGCGAATGCCGCCAGCACGCCTCGTGCCTACGCGTTGGACGGGAAGCATTGTGCCGGCAGGTGCCGCCGATCCGAGCGATCCGCCCCTCCCCCGGATCCCAGGTCGTCGTCTTATACATCACCGCTTGCGCATCAGGCACCCGCTGGCAACGATCGCCCCCGCGAGATCGGACGCCTGTCGACGCAGGGACGCTCGGGGCGGAAGTCGCCTCCCCGCCCCGGACCATTTTATCTCGCGGAAGCGTAGAACTTCACCATGTCCGGCAGGCGCTTGGCCCGGATCTTCGAGGCCTTGCCGGCGGTGCGGAAGGCTTCGAAGCGCTCCTTGCAGACTTCCGTCATCAGCGCGGTGGCCGGCTTCAGGTAGTTGCGCGGGTCGAAGTTTTCCGGGTTCTCGGAAAAGTTCTTGCGGATCGTCCCGGTCATCGCCAGCCGCAGGTCGGTGTCGATGTTGACCTTGCGCACGCCGAGCGGGATCGCCTTCTGGATTTCGGACACCGGCACGCCCCAGGTCGGCTTCATCTTGCCGCCATAGGCGTTGAACAGGTCTTGCAGGTTCTTCGGAACCGAAGAAGAGCCGTGCATGACGAGGTGGGTGTTCGGCAGCCTCTTGTTGATCTTGGCGATCGTCTCGATCGACAGGATCTCGCCGTCCGGCTCGCGGGTGAACTTGTAGGCGCCGTGGCTGGTGCCGATGGCAACGGCCAGCGCGTCGACGCCGGTCTTGGAGACGAAGTCGAGCGCCTGATCCGGATCGGTCAAAAGTTCCTCGCGCGACAGCTTGCCCTCGAAGCCGTGCCCGTCTTCCTTGTCGCCGGCGCCCGTTTCAAGATTGCCGAGACAGCCGAGCTCGCCCTCAACCGAGACGCCGGCTGCATGCGCGATCTTCACGACTTCCGCGGTGACGTCGACATTGTACTCGTAGCTCGCGACCGTCTTGCCGTCGGCGAGCAGCGAGCCGTCCATCATCACCGAGGTGAAGCCGTTGGTAATCGCCGAGATGCAGGTCGATGGCTGGTCGCCATGGTCGAGATGCAGGCAGATCGGGATGTGCGGGTATTCCTCGGCCGCACCGAGGATCAGGTGGCGCAGGAAGGCGTCGCCGGCATAGGCGCGCGCGCCGCGGCTTGCCTGCAGGATCACCGGCGAATCCGTCGCGTCAGCCGCGCGCATGACGGCCTGAATGTATTCCAGATTGTTCACGTTGAACGCGGGCAGCGCGTAGTTGTTCTCAGCAGCATGATCGAGCAACTGCCGCATGGTAATCAACGCCATTCCGTTTCTCCCTTTTCGAGTAGCCTTCGTCGACGGCACTAATCACAGATGCGCCGAGCCTGGCAACAGCCCTCGGCGCAGGAAAATATCACCAAATCGATTGAAACCGATTCAAATCGATTAGCAATAAATTTCAACATCTTAATATCCACATAGCGGGTCATGATACCGCTTGCAACATAGGCGATCGGAGCATGAGCGGTGAAATTCCACGCCCTCGGGAAAGGAGAGAGTTACAGCTGAAACGTCATGAGAATTTATGCTGCATTTTCAGTGTGCTAGGCGGGGATTAACCGTTCAGCCTTGGGTGTTGCGGCTTATTGGCCTTTGCCGCCGCCGACGCGGCGATCCGTGGCCACTTGCAGTGCGAACGCCGCAGCAGTCTCCTTCCGGCAGGGCCCGCCGGAAAGCAAAGGGCGGCTGGATCGCCGCCCTCACCCGCTTGTTGTCTACGCCCGATCCCGCTCGAAGCGGGTCACCAGCGCTGGCAGCTCCGTCGCCAGCCACTCGGCAAGCCCCGGCGACCGCCGATCGTCGATCGCAAACCGCGTCACGGTCCCGGTCCGCTCGATCACGACGGCCTCTCGCCCCGCTCCGTCCTTGATCGCGCTCCTGCTCGAGGCCGGCTTCTCCTTTGCCTCCAATAGCGAAAGCAGCATGGCAAAGCGCGCGTCACTGTCGGCGCTCAGCCACTTGTCGGAGGACATCAGACCGTTTGCCGCCGACGAACGCCCGGCCGGCAATTTGCGCTCGAAGAAATGCGCTGCGAGCTTTTCCCACTTCGGTCGCCCGGTCTTCGGTGCCGGACCGATCTTGCGAACGATCTCGGGCGCCAGCGCGGCAGCCAGTGACGTGAGGATCGAGATGTAGGCGAGCCCCTTGTCCTCGCTGCGGCCGAGGGCAGCCGCAATCGTCTGTCGATCAAAGCCGCGTTCTTTCAGTTCCTGCGCAAACAGCGCCTGCTCGATGAAGGACAGATCCTTGCGCTCGCTGTTTTCCTTGCCCTGAGCGATGACCAACGCATCGTCGGAAAGTTCGCGCACGATCGCCTTGACCGGCCGGTTCAGCGTGTTCGCTGCCCGCCAGCGGCGATGACCATAGGCAATCTGGTAGTGGCCGGGCCGGTCCGGGTGCGGACGGACGAGGATCGGCACCTGTTGACCGTGCTCGCGCAGGCTGCGGACCAGGTCATCGAGACCGGGATCGACGTGCTCCTCCATGCGGTCGCGCACGAAGGAGGGCACGAGTTGGTCCGGCGGAATCTCGATCACGGCTTCGGCGCCAGCGATCTGCTCGCGCAGCCGCACATTCTCGTCCTCGATCGCCGAAAAGGAATCCTGCATCGAGCGCACGGCGCCGGAGGAGACGCGACGGCCCGATTGCGAAAGCGGCGAGGGGGCAACGGCGGCCGCAAGTTCCTCAGGATTGATGCCGCCAAACATGGCCTTCATTCTTTTGGAGCGGTCACTGGCGTTGTTCATTTGCGTCCCCACACGGTCTTGATGTGACGGAAAATCTCTGCGTTGACCGCATCGACGGATTCGAGCGCCCGGTTGAGCGTGTCGCGGCCGACGCTGCCCCGGGTCATCTCGTATAGGCTTTTCTTCTCCAGCCCGGCGCTGGCGATGGCCGTGGTATCGACCACCGACGCCGCCAACACGTCCTCGCCGAACAAGGACCGCAGCAGTGCAACGACGTTCACCTGCGGCACGTCGTGCGGATTGTGGCGCGTCAGCACGTAACGAATGAAATCATGCTCCAACGCGCCGCCGGCGTCTTCGATGACGCCGAGCAAGTCGCTCGTCATGGCGAGGAACTGGTTCATCGAGGCGACGTCGAGCATCGCCGGATGGACGGTGATCAGCAGGCCGGTGGCGGCGTAGAGCGCGCCGAGCGTCAGATATCCGAGCTGGGGTGGAGCGTCGATCAGCACCACGTCGTAATCGTCCTCGACCTCGCTAAGCACCGTCTTGAGGCGGCGGAAGAACATGCCATCGCCGCGCGACTGGCCCCTGGCGATCGCCTGTGGCGTCTCGTGCTCGTATTCCATCAGCTCGAGATTGCCCGGCACGATGTCGACGCCGTCGAAATAGGTCTGGCGGATCACGGCGGAGAGGGGGACCCGCTCGCGCTCGTCATAGCGGATGGCCGCGTAGAGCGTCTGGTTGGCGTCCACGTCGAACTCCGGCTGATAGCCGAACATGGTCGACAGCGACGCCTGCGGATCGAGATCGATCGCCAGCACGCGCAGGCCCTGGAGGGCCAGGTAGTGCGCCAGGTGTACCGTTGTCGTCGTCTTGGCCGATCCGCCCTTGAAGTTGGCGATCGCCAGCACCTGCAGCTTGTCGCCCGGCCGCCGGCGCGGCAGGAAATCGAGCGCCTCCGCCGGACGGCGATTGGCCAGATAGGTGCGGATCTCGTTGATCTGCGCCAGCGTATAGACGCGCCGGCCATTGTCCTGCCGGTCGGGGATCACCCCTTCGCCGTCGAGCGACATCTGGCGCAGGGTCGATTCGGCCACGCCAAGGAGTGTAGCCGCATCCTTCGACGAGAAGGTCTTCAGCGATTTCATCGCTTCCGGCGGGTACATCTGCTGGCGAAGGTTCTGCAACTGGGCCGACAGAAGCTGCGAATGGCGCATGATCCGGTCAGCGGAGGAGGGGAGGTCCTGGGGGCGTCTGAGTGAATTTTCCATGATGTCCGACGGTTAGTGGAGGAAACTCGGAAAAAATCCGTCGCGACTGTTTTTCAACTGATTTGCGCGCCTGGTCAAACTCTTTATCGTTAACGATAGGTTAACGCTCACAGCCGCTGCCCCGCGCCGGCATGTAACGACACTGCGCGCCAGCTGCGAGAAGGGGAGGCGAGGGGAGGGGACAACACCGTATCCCGAAGGTTCGCAGTGCAAAATTTACCGTTTGTGAATGGAAACGGAGCAAGACCCCCGCACCAGCTTCAACCGGCCGCCACGGGGACACCCATTTATGGTCGGGCTGACGTGGCTGCGACCTCGCAACTGAATGCAATAAAAAGAAAAGAAAATACCGTGCGCCAACCTGCACCACCTCTCCAGTCCGCAGATGAACCCCACCATTCGAAGCCCCACACCAGCCTTGCCCGTTCCTTGGATCACGACCAGGTCTCGGCTGGGCGTGATGATGCGTTCTGGATCGATGCGGTTGATGCCGTCCTGATTGTCGCCGTCACCGACCCCGACGGTACGATCCTCTATGCCAATCAGAAGTTCTGCGACATCAGCGGATACTCCCAGCAGGAACTGATCGGCGCGAACCACCGCCTGCTCAACTCCGGCACCCATGACAGGCAGTTCTTCGGAGAGATGTTCCGCACCATCCGGAGGGGGCAGACATGGCGAGGCGAGATCTGCAACAAAGCGAAGAACGGCTCACTCTACTGGGTCGCGACGACAATTATTCCTCGGCTCGATGTCGATGGCAAAGTGACCCACTACGTCGCCTGCCGCTTCGACATTACCGCGCAAAAGCAGGCCCAGCATCGCCTGGCAGAAGCAGCAAGCGTTGATCCCCTTACCGGGCTTTTGAACCGCTTCGCGCTGCAAAAGGCGCTTGCGCAGAAGATCAAGCAGGCTTCCGACCTGTCCGGCCACGCCGCCGTGGCGATGTTGGACGTGGATAATTTCAAGGATATCAATGATATATACGGTCATCAGACGGGTGATGCGCTCCTGAAAATCGTCGCCCGCCGCATAAGGCAGGCGGTGAGACCGACCGACATCGTTGCTCGCTTCGGTGGCGACGAGTTTGTGATCGTTCTCACGCCGATTCCCGGTGAAGGTGACCTGCGGGACCTGTTGGACAATGTCCAGAAGACCGTTCAGCTTCCGATCGACCTCGGCATCGCCAAGACGATCGTTTGCGCCAGCATCGGGATTGCGCGCTTTCCGCGCGATGGCAGCAATTCCACCGAACTCATCAAGAATGCCGACATCGCCCTCTACAGTGCAAAAAAGCTTGGTCGCAATCGTTATGAGTTCTTCCAGGAGGGGCTCGAAATCGCCACGACCCGACGACTGAGGCTCCATGAGCAGGCGCGCAACGGTTTGGTGAGAGGCGAGTTCCTGCTCCACTATCAACCGATCGTTTCTTTGTCGACCGGGGCCCCGGAAAGCATGGAGGCGCTCTTGCGGTGGCAGCACCCCGAGCACGGCCTTATCGCGCCTGGCCGCTTCATGGAAGTCTTTGACGATCACCGTATCACCGCTTCGATCGGCAGCTTCGTTCGCCAGTCGGTTGTCGCGCAAGCGGCCGAATGGCTGAAAAGCGGCCTTCCGTTCGGCAAGATCGCCATCAACACGACGGCCGCAGATTTCGCGAGACCCGGATATACGGAACGCCTGCTGGAAGATTTGCGCGGCCATGGGCTTGGCGCGGACACGATTGCGATCGAGGTGACCGAGGGCATGTTCCTTGGCAAGCAGGCCGTTCGGGTCAGGGAAGAAATAGACCGGCTTCATCGTGCCGGTTTTGAAATCGCCTTTGATGATTTTGGTACAGGCTACGCCTCGCTCACGCATTTGAAGGAACTGCCGCTCGACCGCATCAAGATTGACCGCAGTTTCATAAAGGGCCTCGTCGTCGACGAAAGCGATCGAAAAATCGTGCGGGGCATCATCGATCTCGCGCATAGTCTCGGCCTTATCGTCACCGCGGAGGGAATCGACAGCGAAGAGCAGATGGCATTGCTCAAGGAGATGGGCTGCGATCGGATCCAGGGCTATCTGATCTCAAGGCCGCTGGCGGTCGAGGCCGTTCCGACCGCGTACCAGTCAACCATGCTGAGGCGGATGCTTCAGCAGGTTAGCTCGCCTAAAACAGCGGAAGCGCATGCAGCTGCGGCGTCATGCAACACTTGAAATGGTGGGGCGTCGGTTGGCGCCAGCGCCGTCGCTGCCGATGCAGATGGTCTGATATGACGCTAGTTCGAGGTGCCACCTCGTCCTCGTTCGGATCTTGAAGGCGACATGGCGCACTCCACTGCGCCAAGGCCCGCCTCCAGTTGCTTCAATCCGCCTGCACCGAGCATCGCGACCAGTTCGCGTTCATAGACTCGCGCCATCTCCACCATGTCCCGATAGATCCTTGCTCCCTGGGCGGTCAGTTCCAGATGCTCGACGCGCCGGTCGTCTTCATCGAGGGTCCGCTTCAGCCAGCGGCGGTCCTCCAGCGCCTTCACCGCGCGCGAAACCTTCGTCTTGTGCATCGTCGAGTTCGCGCCGATCTCCGTCGCCGTCATCCGCCCGCACGAGCCAAGGGCGGCAAGCGCCCGCCATTCCGGGCGGGTCATGTCGTAGCGCGCCTTGTATTGCGCGGCAAAGCGCTGGCTGACCATTTCTGCCGCCCGGTTCAACCGGTAGGGCAGGAATGCGCCGAGGTCGAAGTCCTCCTTGCCCGCTCCAAATTTCGACGTTTCGTCAGTGAAATTCCGGCTCATCGGACCGCCTTGATAGTTACAAAATAGACCGTTACGACTGTAACCAATTCCTGCGATATGGCAGTTTTGCAGAGGAGGTGCAAGCCATGCTGGAGAAGACCGACGAGACGGTCGCCCGAGGCACGACCACGTCCGATGGCGTCAACTACATGCCGGGCTTCGGCAACGATTTCGAAACCGAAGCGCTCCCGGGCGCCCTGCCGCAGGGCCAGAACAGCCCGCAGAAGTGCAATTACGGCCTCTATGCCGAGCAGCTTTCGGGCTCGCCCTTCACCGCCCCGCGCGGCACCAACGAGCGCTCCTGGCTCTACCGCATCCGCCCGAGCGTCCGCCATACGTGCAGGTTCGCCCATGCGAGCTACCCCTTCTGGAAGTCGGCCCCGTGCCTCGACGACCATTCGCTGCCGCTCGGACAGTTGCGCTGGAACCCGCTGCCGGCGCCGACAGAGGCGCTGACCTTCCTTGACGGCATCCGCACCATGACAGCCGCCGGCGATGTCATGACCCAGGTCGGCATGGCCGCCCATGCCTACACCTTTAACGCCGACATGGTGGACGACTACTTCTTCAACGCCGATGGCGAACTGCTGGTCGTTCCGCAAATGGGGGCGCTGCGGGTCGTCACCGAAATGGGCATCATGGAGGTCGAGCCGCTGGAGATTTGCCTGATCCCGCGCGGCATGATGTTCAAGGTCACCCGACGGGGGGAGGGGAACACCTGGCGCGGCTATATTTGCGAGAACTACGGCGCCAAGTTCACCATGCCCGACCGCGGCCCGATCGGCGCCAACTGCCTGGCCAACCCGCGCGACTTCAGGACGCCGGTCGCCGCCTTCGAGGACAAGGAGACACCCTGCCGCGTGCATGTGAAGTGGTGTGGCAAGTTCTACGTCACCGAGATCGGCCACTCGCCGCTCGACGTCGTCGCCTGGCACGGCAACTACGCGCCGTTCAAGTATGACCTCCGAACGTTCTCGCCGGTCGGAGCGATCCTGTTCGACCATCCCGATCCGTCGATCTTCACGGTGCTGACGGCACCGTCGGGCGAGGCGGGGACGGCGAACGTCGACTTCGTCATCTTCCCGCCGCGCTGGCTGGTCGCCGAGCACACCTTCCGCCCGCCCTGGTACCATCGCAACATCATGAGCGAGTTCATGGGCCTGATCCACGGGCAGTACGACGCCAAGGAGGAGGGCTTCGTCCCCGGCGGCATGAGCCTGCACAACATGATGCTGCCGCACGGTCCGGACGCCATGGGTTTCGAGAAGGCCTCCAACGGCGAGCTCAAGCCGGTGAAGCTCGACAACACCATGGCCTTCATGTTCGAGACCCGCTTTCCCCAGCACCTGACGAAGTTCGCCGCCGAGCTGGAGACGCTGCAGCACAACTACATCGACTGCTGGGACGGTCTCGATCGCAAGTTCGACGGCACGCCGGGCATCAAGTGATGGCCGGCGGCGCGACGGTCACGTCGTTGCCTCGTGATACGGGTCTTAAGGCGGGAAGCGAGAAAGACGAGGCACCGTCGTTGAGCACGCTCGATGCCGGACCTAGCACCCACTCACCAGCATCACCGTCGCCATTGTCGCGGTTCGTGGCCGACTTCAGACTGCCACTGAGGACGAAAATGTTCGACTTTTCAGGGTTTAGGTCGTCGACGAGATCCTCCGGACAGGGGGAACAAATGCCCTTGAGCGCCAGTTAATCCTCGCAGCCGAAGGGGCGGGAGGTTCAAGATGAGCGACCACAAACACAGAAGAAGGGAGCGTGCCGCTGAAAACGGCGCCATCTTGCAGCAGGTGGGCGCTCTGCCCTACCGAATCAGCAAAGACGGCGGTCTGGAAGTCATGCTGATCACGTCGCGTCAGACCAAACGCTTCACGCTGCCCAAGGGATGGCGGATGAAGGGAAAAAAAGACCACAAGGCCGCGCGCATCGAGGCGATGGAAGAGGCCGGCGTCGAGGGCAAGATCGCACGCCAGTCGATCGGCAGCTACTTTTACTGGAAAAGGACAGATCGCTGCTTCATCCCGGTCCGGGTGACCGTCTACCCGTTGGAAGCGAAACGGACCCGTTCACGCTGGAAGGAACGCGACCAGCGCATCAGAAAGTGGCTCCAGCCAGAGGATGCCGCCTTGCTTGTGGACGAGCCCGAACTCATGACGCTTCTACACCAGGCTGGTTCGAACGGAGGTGACGCGCCGTTCTCGGACGACAATAAAAATTAGGGTAACTCTTCCATCGATCCTCCGAGGGAAGAAGCATAGGTCTCAGATCGACAGAACCAAGATCGCCTTTGATTAAGTGCGCGTGTCGATGCTTGGCGCGCAAGTTCTGCTTGGCCTTCAACGGCCGTCGGACTTTTATCGCACCGGCCTCACGCCACACCTCAGCGCACGTGCGGGTCCCGGTCGCGTCTCATCCGCGAGGCCGTGACAACAGCCATATCCGGTGCGAGCAGGTCGTGCCTTTCGGCGAAGGCGGCGAAGAGGCCGCGCGCAGTTTCCACTTCGATTTCTCCGCGCAGCGCAGCACGGCAGGCTTTCAGCGCGATCGAGTGGGCGGTGTCGCTCGACGACGGCGGCCAGTCAGACAGATAACGGCAGGCGTCCAAGACGGAACGGATTTCTGCCGGAAAGCCCAAACCGACGAGAATATAAACCGGTTCTCGGAACATATCGGGTTTCATGACACTCTCCTTCCCAACCCGGAATGTTGGACGGGCGCCGTCGCAACGGCGCCCTTTTTCGCTGGGGCTTGTCTACGCGGCCTTCTGCGCCTCGATCTGCGCCGGAGCAGCCGGTTTCTCGATGCTCGGCACGCTCTGGATGGAGATTTTCCGCGGCTTCATCTCTTCGGGAAGCTCGCGAACGAGCTCGATCGACAGGAGACCATTGTTCAGGTCCGCGCCTTTCACCCTGACATGATCGGCGAGTTCGAAGCGATGCTCGAACGGCCGGGCAGCGATACCGCGATGGAGATAGCCTTCGGTTGGCGACTCCTGCTTCTTGCCGGTCACCGTCAGAAGGTTCGACTGGAACGTGATGTCGAGGTCATCGCGCGCGAAGCCAGCGACTGCGATCGATATCCGGTAATGGTCGTCGCCGGACTTGACGATGTCATAGGGTGGCCAGTCGCTCGCAGAGCGGGCCCGCTGGGCATTTTCCAGCAGATTGAAAACGCGGTCGAAGCCGACGCTCGAACGGAACAGGGGTGCATAGTCATAAGATGTTGCCATAGCCATATCCTCCTTGAAGCAACATGGTTACGGAACGCCGCAAATGGCGCTTCCAGACGAGGCCAGCCCTATTGTCAGCGGCTGGCGGCAAACGATTTGGTTTGTGCCGAATCTGGTTTCAAGAACCGTCCGGAAAATTTTGCGCCCACCTCAATGCGGCTTCAGTTCGCCGTCGACACGGGGCCGTTCGTTGGGTCCGATGCACTGCTGACGGGATAGATGCAGGGGCCCGAGAGCTGCCGTTCAGGATTGGATGAAAATTGTATGCTTCATCTTCGTTATCCAACGGTGAGATGGTGGCAAAAATTTTTCACGGCTTCCCCAAGTTTCTCAGGTGAGAGAGGTTCTTTTAATGTTGTTTTACAGCGTGTTAGTGCCAGCCACACGCAGGTGCTGTTTTTTTGGTTCGACCTCTTGAAATCGTAAAATCGCAAAACCAGATCGTCTCCCGCAAGACGCTCATTCGAGGTCTTGTACCCGCCCGGACTGGTCATCCGGTCCGGCTCGGGGGAGCAACGTCACCATTGTTTGTCCATTGGAGGAAAACATGTCGTTCCGACCGCTTCATGATCGTATTCTCGTCCGCCGGGTCGAATCCGAGGAGAAGACCAAGGGCGGGATCATCATTCCCGATACCGCCAAGGAAAAGCCGCAGGAAGGCGAAGTCATCGCCGTCGGCCCAGGCGCTCGCAACGATGCGGGCCAGATCCAGCCGCTCGACGTCAAGGCCGGCGATCGCATCCTGTTCGGCAAATGGTCCGGAACTGAAATCAAGATCAACGGCGAAGACCTGCTGATCATGAAGGAAAGCGATGTCATGGGCATCATCGAAGCCCAGGCCGTGCGGAAGAAGGCCGCCTGAGCCATCCATCCGACGAACACAATCAGTCAGATAGCTGCCTATTGAGGAGTTAACGAAATGGCTGCGAAAGAAGTCAAGTTCAACACCGATGCCCGTGAACGCATGCTGCGTGGGGTCGATGTGCTTGCCAATGCCGTCAAGGTCACGCTCGGGCCGAAAGGCCGTAATGTCGTGATCGACAAGTCCTACGGTGCCCCGCGCATCACCAAGGATGGCGTATCGGTCGCCAAGGAAATCGAGCTGGAAGACAAGTTCGAAAACATGGGTGCGCAAATGTTGCGCGAGGTGGCCTCGAAGACCAACGACCTTGCCGGCGACGGAACGACCACGGCGACGGTCCTCGCACAGGCGATCGTCAAGGAAGGCGCCAAGGCCGTCGCCTCCGGCATGAACCCGATGGACCTGAAGCGCGGCATCGACCTCGCCGTCGACGCGGTGGTCAAGGAACTAAAGACCAACGCCCGCAAGATCACCAGCAATTCCGAGATCGCCCAGGTCGGCACCATTTCAGCCAATGGCGACGAGGAAATCGGCCGTTATCTCGCCGAGGCGATGAAGAAGGTCGGCAACGAGGGCGTCATCACTGTCGAGGAGGCCAAGACCGCCGAGACGGAGCTCGAAATCGTCGAGGGCATGCAGTTCGACCGCGGCTATCTCAGCCCCTACTTCGTCACCAACCAGGACAAGATGCGGGTCGAGCTCGAGGACCCCTATATCTTGATCCACGAGAAGAAGCTGTCGAACCTGCAAGCGATGCTCCCGGTTCTCGAAGCCGTGGTCCAGTCTGGCAAGCCGCTGCTGATCATCGCCGAGGATGTCGAGGGCGAGGCGTTGGCGACCCTCGTCGTCAACAAGCTGCGCGGCGGGCTGAAGATCGCGGCCGTCAAGGCTCCCGGCTTCGGCGACCGCCGCAAGGCCATGCTAGAAGATATTGCGATCCTCACGGGCGGCACGGTCATCTCCGAGGACCTTGGCATCAAGCTGGAGAACGTCACACTCAACATGCTCGGCCGCGCCAAGAAGGTCGCGATCGAGAAGGAGAATACGACGATCATTGACGGAGTCGGCTCGAAGACGGAAATCGACGGGCGCGTGACCCAGATCCGCGCCCAGATCGAGGAGACCACTTCGGACTACGATCGCGAGAAGCTGCAGGAACGCCTGGCCAAACTTGCCGGCGGCGTTGCCGTGATCCGCGTCGGCGGCTCGACCGAAGTCGAGGTGAAGGAGAAGAAGGACCGCGTCGACGACGCGCTGCATGCAACGCGCGCTGCCGTCGAGGAAGGCATCCTGCCGGGCGGCGGCGTGGCGCTGCTTCGCGCCGTCAAGGCACTCGACAGTCTCACTCCGGCCAATCAGGACCAGCGCGTCGGCATCGACATCGTGCGACGTGCGATCGAAGCGCCGGTTCGCCAGATCGCTGAGAATGCCGGTGCCGAGGGTTCGGTGATCGTCGGCAAGCTGCGCGAGAAGGGCGACTTCTCATATGGCTGGAATGCCCAGACCGGCGAGTTCGGCGACCTTTACGCCCAGGGCGTCATCGACCCGGCCAAGGTGGTGCGCACCGCGTTGCAGGATGCCGCCTCTGTTGCGGGCCTGTTGGTGACGACGGAAGCCATGGTCGCCGAGAAGCCCAAGAAGGAAGCCGCACCGGCGATGCCCGCAGGCGCCGGCATGGATTTCTGACCGGTAAGGCCCGCCCGAAAGGGCGGGCCTTCTGCGCTCGCTTTTGAGAAGAGTTCGGTCTTGCTGTCGAAAAACGATGGAGTTGGGAGGTCGGCGCAGTCTCAATCGCAGCGATTCCAGTTGTCCACCAATGCGGCCTGGCGACGCGTCTGCAGTAGCCGAAACATTAACCATGCGCGGTACAGCCGAATCCTTGTGAGGCAGGCGAACGCTCCGAACCGACTGCGAACGCCTGAAATGCGATCGGATGCGAGGATCTTCACCACCTCACCAACAGGCGAGGCGGCGACAATCAGGCAGGACAACAGCCAGCGGAGGGTTCCCAGTCGGCGCGCTTCGATGTGGCGAAATTCGTGGGCCACATGCCGATCCCAACGCCGTGACAGCTCCGCAAACGACTTGCAGGATGGCGTCAAGACCTTCGCTTCCGGCACAAAGGCGATGCGGTAACCCATGGCGGTCGCTTTCTGACCCCACTCGGTGTCTTCCATTGTCGAGATGCCGCCGAAAGGTCCGACGGCCTCGAATACCGTGCGACGGACTGCCATGTTTCCGGTCGCCGCGAAGCCGTACCGCTCGACATAGGCGCGGGCGCGATAACTGTAGATGCTCTCGTAGGCTTCGATACCGGTGGGCTTGTCTGGATTGGTCATGCGAATTCCGATATCGCCTCCGACAAGATCGACCTCGGGCCGATCATTCAGGAAATCGACCAGCCCCTTGATCCAGCCAGGCTGGGCCACGCAATCGGCATCGATGAAGGCCAGCAATTCGGCCGAACTGAGCGCCGCACCGAGATTGCGCGCAGGACCGGGGCCGGGCGTAGGCTGGCTGACCAGGCGCACCCCAGGAAAATCGGCGCAGAGAGCTGCCGGCAATTCGACCGAACCGTTGTCGACGACGATGACTTCGAAAGAAATCCCATCGGCGCGCTGGGCCTGAAGCGCCAGAAGGCATTGGCGGAGATTGTCGTCAGGTTCGTTGAGATGCGGAATGACAACGCTTAACGCCGGCAGTTTCCCCATGAAACGCGATCCCACACAGTCGATTGCAGACATGGTGCAGAGATCGGTCCGGGAAGGAAAGGTGTGACACGGCCAACCTTTGAGCAAACGGCGTCATCATTTAGTTTGAGCAAGCCGACGCGGCCGAGCCGACGAACCGGCGGGCCTCAGCCAGGGCCGTGGTCCTGTTGTTTCAGGGCGGCATGACGAAGCGGTCATCCGGATACCGTCATGAAGCAACGCGCTCAGGGCGGTAACGGTCGTCCCCTTCACGCGATCGACGATGGAAAGAACCCGGCCGCGCGACCGGCAACTTCAATGAAGGCGCGGCGGCTCCCCCGCCAAGCATGCTGTCATGCCTGGTCGGCCAAGGCCGCAGCGTCAACGCGGTGCTCGGCGAGGAAGGAGCCGGTTCCCCTAGAGCATGAACCCGCAGCCCTCATCTCAAGGCTGTCGAGTCTTTCTCCACGGACTTCAAAAGCTGCTTCAATTGCGGCTCATCGACCAGTTCGCTCGCTTCCGCCAATGTGCACCAGCGGCGCTGCCGTTGCCCCTTCTCGGGCCAGTTGATCAATGTGCCGCGCACGCGCAGGCCGAACAGTGACACATCGCACAGATCGCTCGAGCCGTCATCGCGCTGTTTCAGATAGCTGTATCGTCCCAACGGCGTTGCGTGGATCTTGCCGATGACACCTGCCTCTTCATAGGCTTCACGAGCGGCGGACTGGGTCGGCGAAGTCCCCCGCTCGAGCCAGCCTTTTGGCACGATCCAGCGCCCACGCCGCCGCGAGGTGATCAGGAGGGTCCTGACGTTTCCACAACGCCCGACACGCCACGGCAGCGCCCCATATTGAAGCAAGCGACGCGGAGCTTCGATCTCACGAGCCAGAAGCGGAGACCGGTCGGTCGTCGCTTCCTTGTGCTCGTCTCGACCGCTACTGGATTCAGCGGACGAGCGGGACGGTGAACGGGCCGGGCGATAAGACGGAAGAGCGGCCGGCGTCGCACACCATGGGCAGCGCGGCGCCGCGCGCGGAAGGTGACGGTGGCAGGAACTGCAGGTTCGGCTGGAGGACGAAACTCTCATTGATAGGTCCAATCGAAGTGGCACCTGTACGGTGCGACAGGGGAGTGAACCGCATATGGCGTTGAGAAATGTCCCGGAGCGGATAAGGCGTGCGGTGTTCTGGGTTCAAAAGAGACCGCCCCGGGAAAAACCACGAGAGTCCCCGGTCAGCCTCGATACTCTTATGAACGTTTCCATGCACATGTTAAACAACATAGTGATCAATCGAGGCCGTTCAATGACCGCCGCGGGAAAATGATACAGAGATTGCCTATGAGCGGGGCGACGGCGCCTTTGGGCCCGCGGTGACGGGCTCCAGAGGTAGCTTGTAGCCCCCGCGTTCTCGCCGCGAGCCGGTTTGCCGCAGGAGACCAGCTGTGCGGCGGCCAGCCGCGCGCTCAGGTGGGGTCTCAGTCCAATGTCACCGGCGTGTAACCTTCAGCCGCAATGACGCCCGCGACGGAACGGGCATCTTGAACGCCCACGATCGTCACGCGATGGGTCGCTGCGTCGGCGGATACCTTCGCACCGGGAAAGGCCGCCTCAACGGCCGCCGTGATGGTGCGCACGCAATGGCCGCAGGTCATATCCGCGACGGAAAAGGCAAGGGTCGTCTCGTTCGTCATTTCACATTTTTCCTGTTGAACGAATGGATCCTGAACCTCTACCCCGTGGCAAGGTCAAGCGCTTTCTTGTGCTTTGATCTCCGGTGCGCCGGCCGGGCGGAAGCTTGCCAGTTGGCCGTGGATGATCTGCTTGAAGTCGACCAACATCATCTCCGCTTCATCCGCGGGAAGCGTGATCGCCAGCCTCACGACGCCGGCCGCGAGCTGAAAGAGCAGGAACACAAGCCGGCCGAAGCGCTCGCGGTCGGTTGGCGCCAGCAGGTGAGACGACATCGCGCAGAAAAGTTCGGCCTGCCGCCGCGTCTCCACGATGTCCATGTTCTGGAGTTCCTTATCCGCCTGGATGGCGTTCAGCAGGTCTTGGATCGCCGGATCTCCGGCAACTTGGAGATAGTATCCATTCAGGATTGCGTCGGCTGCATCGCGAATGCCAGCCATGTCCTGAACTCCGCATAGGCTGGCTTCGATGCCTGCGCGCGTTTCGGTGCTGTGTTGCTCGTAAAGCATGGCGATGATTGCCGACTTGTTTGGGAAGTACTGGTAGACGGAGGCAATCGGCCCGCCCGTAAGCTGCGCGACCTCCCGCATGGTCATGCCGTCGATGCCTTTCTCACCGATCAGCTCTTTTGCGACCCGCAATATCTCCTCGACGCGCCCGCGGCTGCGTTCCTGCTTCGGCCTGCGCCTGAGGCGCTGTTCCAAATCCGCGGCTTTCGCCGTCATGCCCATGCTTCCCGTGTGAATCACCACACCATTTTCTCACCAAATCAGCTGCAGCTTAAAGGAATTATTCTCCTTCGCCGCACGCTTTCTCCTTTCATGCGATGCCGCGCCGACTACTTTCGCTTATCGCCGGCGCGGTTCGCGGTCATTCCAGCGCCTTGATCATCGGCAATACCGAGAACTGTCCGGCCTCGGCCTTGCGCGTCAGTTCGCGAAGGTAGCCGCCGGGCGAGCGGATCTGGTCGGAACGCTCCAGGATGGCAGCCACCACCACAGCCGCGGCCCCGTCACCCATCGCCGCCCGGGCCTTTTCATAGGCGTCCGGCGAAATCCCGAGCATCGAGCGCACCAGCGCGGCCGCCTTGACGAGATCGGCCCAGGTGGCCACCCCGTCCTTCGCATATGAGCCTATTTCAGGGCACGCCGCCAAGACGCGCTTCAGGCTGACCGCCACCCCCTTGCGCGCCGGACCACCTTCTTGCCGCGGCGGCTCCGCCTGGTTTGACTCATGGCCGTTTATTTCAAAATTGAGGTCTGTATTTGAATTCTGAATATGCCGCTCATGTTGAAGGTCATTGGCGCTCATTTCTTCGCTTGATAGCGCTTTCAGGTAGTCGTCTTCCACCTGCCGCCGCAGCGTCACCAGGGCTGCCTTGCGTTCCTCCAGCGTCTCTGTTGACGCCTTGCGGCTGAGGCGTCCCGATAGCGTGGCCAAGGCGATCTGATGTTCGGCCCACGCGCCCGCCCGACCCTCGGCCAGCGCCGCCTCGATGACCTTCGCCACGTCGCGCAGATGTATCGTCACCTCGGCACGGAGCGCCTGGTATCGTCGCGCCTCCGCGCGCGCGCGCTCGGCCTGTTGATGGATATCGCCCGCCATCAGCGCCAGCGGCGCCAGGTCGAAACCGAAGGCTTCTTCCACCACGCCGCGCTCGTCGCGGCGGCAATAGCGCTTGCCGTTCGGACTATCGCGGCGCAAGAGCATGCCGGCCGCCATCAGCAGGGCCAGATGCCGCCGGAGCGTTGCCGGCGCCATTCCACGCGAGCGGACCGACAGCTCCGCATTCGACGGGAACACGACGATCGGTGCGCGACCATCGAGGATTTTTTCCGGATGGAACGTCAGCAGCGCCTCAAGTACCGCGATTGTCCGGTCCGAGAGGCCGTAGTGCGCACGCGCCTCCGTCAGCGCTCGCAGGAGCTGCCATTTCTCGGCAGTCCCGGTGTCATTGCCACCCGCGTCCGCCGCAAGCCTGGCCTGCGTCTCGAAAACCCGTTTCTGCATCGCAAACACGCGCGCAGTCATCCTGCCGCCGCCGAAAGGCGTCGTCGCCAGTCTCTCCGTCATGGTCGTCCCTCTCAAGGAGGCAAGAGGCTGGGCCCGAACGTCATAGCAAAGCCGTCACGCATTCGGACGAATGCGCGGATGGGCTCTAATCCTTTGAAATCAGAGCGTTTTTTGTTGCGTCGCAGATAGCGACAGACAATAAATCTCCGTTCCGCAACCGGCAAAACGGTGGCGGACTCTTGACTTTGACTGTCGGAAGTGATTCTCTCGAACTGCTACATTGAAGAGGGCTTCCGGAATGGCGACGTTTTGGAGGCCTTTTTTCTTGCTTCGATCCTTTCCCGTTTCGTTTCCATCGTTCCCGGCGAGGCCGCTCGCCTGGCCGGTTTCCTTGGGCTAAAGCGCGTAGCGATCCTTCGGATTCGCTCCACGCTTTAAGTCCTTGTTTTACCGCATGCCGTCTTCGCAAAACCGCTGCACACTGTTGCGCGACATGCTTTAGCCGTTGCGCCCCCAGGCGGAGAGCATCAGCCCTTCGATCTCGGCGTTGACGGCATTCATGCTTTCCATCGCCCGGTCGTAGGTGGTGCGGGTGAAGTTCTCCCGGCCAACCTCGTAGAGCGTTTCCTTCGTCAGGCCGGCATCCGAGACTGCTGTCGACTTGACCATCGGCGCCGTCAGCACCCGGTCGCCGAAGAGCGAACGCATCAGCCCGACAATCTGCGCCTGTGGCGCGTCGTTCGGCTCAAACCGCGTGACGAGATACCGCAGAAAATCGAAATTGAGCCGGCCGCCCGCCTCCCGCACGACCGCCAGCAAGTCCGAGGTCATGAACAGGAACTGGTTCATCGAGGCGACGTCGAGCATCTGCGGATGAACGGTGACGATCACCGAGGTCGAGGCGCAAAGCGCCGACAGGGTCAGGTACCCGAGCTGCGGCGGGCAATCGAGCACGACGACGTCATAGTCGTCTTCGACGGTGCGCAGCGCCGCGTGGACGCGGGCGAAGAACAGCGGCTGGCCGGGCGCGCCCGCCTGCCGGGTTGCTAGTGCGCGTGGGGTTACGTGCTCGAACTCCTGCAGTTCGAGGTTGCCGGGTACAAGATCCAATCCGTCGAAATAGGTCTTGCGGATGATCTCCCTCAGCGGCCGCACCTCGTCGTCATAGCGGATCGCGCCGTACAGCGTGTCGTTGCCGTCGAGATCGAGCTCGGGCTGGTACCCGAACAAGGCCGAGAGCGAGGCCTGCGGGTCGAGATCGACCGCCAGCACCCGGTAGCCTGAAAGCGCGAGATACTGCGCCAGATGGGCGGCCGAGGTCGTCTTGCCCGAGCCGCCCTTGAAGTTGGTCACGGCGATGACCTGCAGGTGTTCGCCGCCACCGCGGTCGCGCCATTTGCGATAGCCGCGTGCCTTGGCCAGGTTACCCTTGGCCAGGGCCTGGTCGGCCAAATGGGCCCGGAGTGCGTTGATATCGGTGAGGGAATAAAAACGCCGTCCGCCCGGGCCGGTTTCCGGCTGCGGCCCTTCGCCCGCAAGCGAAAGCTGTCGCAGGTAGCCGTCCGAAACCCCGATCAGACGCGCCGCCTCGCCCGAGGTGAAGCTGCGCAGCACCTTCTTCGCAGCGGGAGGAAAGAACCGCTCCCGCATCGCCTTGAGCTGCGCCGACAGCACGCGCGCGTCCGCCGCGATCGCCTCATCGGCGGCGGGTTGTGCGGCGTCGGTTCTGTGCGGCGCGACCCTCATCAGCACCTTCCTCGTCCTCGGGGCATCAACAGCCCAACACACAAATCGCGCTGCCGCGCGGTTACGTTGGATGACCGATCTAACAGAAAAACCACTCGGTAACGGCGAAATGCCGATCAGCCACCAATTTCCGTTAGAGACGGTGTGCCGATTCCCGTTCGGCGTCAAGGCGGAATTGGTTAACGAGGGATAAACACGCGGGCGGGAAACAGAATCATTTCCGCCACTTACCGGTCAGGGGCCGGTGACAGCCGTACCCGCCACCAGCCGCGACAACAGTGCTAGGAAAGCCTCCCGCGCCTTCACGCCGCCAAGCCGGGCTGTGCATTCGGCCTCGAACGCGGCTTCGACCTGGCAGATCTTCTGCACGAAGCTCTCCCCGATCGGTGTCAGGTAGAGCGCATTGGAGCGACGGTCCTGCAACGATGGTCGGCGCTCGGTCAACTGCCGCCGCTCCAGCGCATTGATGAGCGGCACGAAATTGGCTCGCTGGACGCCGAGCGCGTCGGCGATCTCGGTCTGTTTGCGACCCGGATTCGTGGCGATCAGGAGGAGGATTCCGTATTCGCCGGGGCGCAGATCGAAGCCCGCGAAACGCGACTGGAAGCGACGGGTCAGCAGCGCCTGCGTGCGCTTGATCTGGAAGATGACGCTGTGTTCGATCGACGAGACATCGAGCGCGCCGGCCTCACCTAGCTCCTCATTCACAACAATGTTTGTCATGGCGTCCCACATCGCCGTCTCTGAAACGAGGCTCCTCCGAAATACGGCAATTGGCAATACGCAAATGCCGGGCGACGGACACGACCTGGGGATAAATAGTATGACTTACATATGTCGTTCGGCTGAGGCGCCTCACACATTTGCGCGGCTGCAAAGTGTGCGGCGCCCCGACCGGATGCGTACCCTTAGGACGGGTCGTCGAACCGCTGCACTCGATCTCGCAATAGCCGGATCGTTTCACTGTTGGCGTTTGCGAAGGCAAAGCGGAGGTAGCGCTCCTGCCCCGGGCCGAAGTAGCTCCCGGGCAGGCAGAGTATGCCCGCCTTCCTGGCGAGCCCTTCCGCAACCTCGCTCGACGTTCTGTCCGCGAAGGGATGGCGGACGAAAGCGAAATAGGCGCCGACAGCGCCGATCGACCAGCCGTTCAACCCCTCCAGGGTTTCCTGGAGCGCCGCTGCCCGTTGAACGATTTCCATGCGGTTCTTTTCGCGCCATTCAGCCAGAAGAGGCAGCGCGTCGGCGACGGCGGCCTGCGCGGAGCGGGGCGGGCAAATCTGCACATTGTCCATGACCTTCGCAACCTGCTCGACGACAGCCGGACCAGCGGTGATCGCGCCGAGCCGGTGCCCGGGGATGCAGAAGGACTTGGAGAAGCTATAGAGGCTGATCAGCGTCTGCTGCCAGTCCGGCTTCTGGAACAATCCGTGCGGGCGCTGAACGCCTTCCGGCATGAAGTCGCGATAGGTCTCGTCCAGGATCAGCCAGATGCCCCGAGCCCGGCAAAGGTCGAAAATGTCGGACAAGAGCTCCGGCGGGTAGACCGCTCCCGTCGGATTGTTCGGGGACACGAGCGCCAATGCTCGCACCTTCGGCGTGATCGCTGCCTCAAGCATCGCCAAATCCGGCAGGAAACCGTTTTCGGGATCGCAGGGGGTCAGTTCCACCTTGATCCCCAGCATGGCGAGCGAAGTTTCCTGGTTGAAGTAGTACGGGTTGCTCATCAGCACGGTGTCGCCCGCGCCGGCGAGGGTAACCGCGGCGCAGACGAAGGCCTGATTGCATCCGGCCGTGACATGAACGTTTTCGGCACCGAGGCTGGCACCGTAGACCGAAGCCACGTGCGCCCCGTACACCTGCCGCAGGCGGGCGTCGCCCTCGATCGGGCCATAACCGGTATAGGCGCTATTGGCCGCATAGTCGCCAAGCAGCCGCAGCATCTCCGGATGGGCAGGATATCCCGGCACGGCCTGCGACAGGTCGATCATCGGGCCGCTGCGGCCGTCATAGCTTTTTCCCCAGGAGAAGACTGTGGGAATCGGCGGTGCGGCGAGGGTTTCAACGGCAGGGTTGAATTTGGGCATTAGCGCTTCTTTCAAGGTAAGGCCGCGTCAGACGCGGGTTCGTCGGTCCACGATTGGCTTGGCTCGCCGTCCGGCAGGCCGGGGAGGGGGCTGGAATTCTCTGCCGTCGTCCGCCCCCCTCGGCCGCGCAGCAGCATCCGCGCCGAGATTTGCGGCTCCGGCAAGCTGTCTTCCTCCAGTGAGGTGAACAGCCAGTCAATGAATACCTTGACGATGGGGGCCGCGCGGACGTCCTGCCGGCAAGCGACGTAGAAGGCATCATTGGCCGGAACCGACAAATCGAAAGGCACAACAATTTCACCGCGGGCGATCAGGCTCGCCGCCGTGATCGTGTCACCCAGCGCAATTCCCTGGCCGTGCAGGGCAGCCTCCGTCGAAAGGCGAGCGTCGCTCAAGAAATGCTGCGGCCCGCGCGGCAAGTGAACGGCATTGGCGGCGGCAAACCAGGTGTTCCACTCGCGCCCGTCGCGGTCGCCGTGCAACAGCGTGTGGTCGACGAGATCGCGCACGGAGCGCAAGGGCCGGCTGTTGAGAAGGGTAGGACTGGCAATCGGAAAGAGCCGCAGATGGCTCCAAAGGCGTGTCCAGCAGTCTGGCCAATTGCCGTCGCCATAGAGAATGGACACGTCGACGTCACCCGAGAACACCTGAGACGGATCGTTCGCCGGAATGAGGGTGAGCTTGATGCCAGGATATCGATCGGTAAAACGGTTCAGCCGTGGGATGATCCAGAGCGACAACAATGCTGGCACGCAGGTGATTGTCAGCGAACCGGTGGTCGCCGGCCGTTTCATCAATGCCGTCGCCGCCGCGATGCCGCCGAACGCCTCGGTCACCGCCGGCAGCAGCAGAGCGCCCTGCGAGGTCAGCTTGAGCCGCTTGCCGCCGCGCTCGAACAACGCGGCGCCAAGCGAGTCTTCGAGCGCCCGGATCTGATGACTGATCGCACCATGGGTAACGCTCAATTCGCGCGCAGCTGCCGAGACCGAACCTCGACGCGCCGCCGCCTCGAAGGCGCGCAGCGGGTTCAGGGGCGGCAGGCGGCTGGACATGGATGACGGTGCGCTCGATGTGAATTTTTCTCACGCAAAACGCTATAACAATGTCAATTGCTTTTCCAGCCGTTTTGTTACGTAATGATGACAACAAGGGCAGAAGCCCGGGGGGAGCAGATCGGCAAATACATCGAATCGAAGCCCCCGTGCGCCCGGCATTTCGGAAAGCGAGGCGGAAAATGGCATTCGACGAAAACAAGCTGAAGGCATTGCGGGACAAGTTCGCAGAGGGCCACGGCGGCGACATCTTCGACCCGGCCTTCCGCCGGGTCGCCGACAAGATCTTCTCCAAGAGCGGCACCCGCCTTGCCCCCTATGCCGGCGTGCCGACCTTCCTGGCTGCGCCGCACATGCCGGTCGACGCTGAAAACCCGGATTTCGGCAACCTTCAGGTCGCCATCACCGGCGTGCCGATGGACCTCGGCGTCACCAACCGCAACGGCTCGCGCTTCGGGCCGCGGGCGATGCGCACGATCGAGCGCATCGGCCCCTATAACCACGTGCTCGACTGCGCGCCGGTGCACGACCTGCGGGTCGCCGACATCGGCGACGTGCCGTTCCGCAGCCGCTACCGGCTGGAGATGAGCCACGAGGACATCGAGAAGCGCTTCAACCAGATCGTCGACGCCGGCGTGATCCCGCTCGCCGTCGGCGGCGACCACTCGATCACCCACCCGATCATGAAGGCGGTCGGCAAGAAGCAGCCGGTCGGCATGATCCACATCGACGCCCATTGCGACACCGGCGGCTCCTTCGACGGCACCAAGTTCCACCACGGCGGGCCGTTCCGCAACGCCGTGCTCGACGGCGTGCTCGACCCGACCCGCACGATCCAGATCGGCATCCGCGGCTCCTCCGAATACCTGTGGGAGTTCTCCTACGAATCCGGGATGACCGTCATCCACGCCGAGGAGGTCACCGGCATGGGCATCGCGGCGATCGTCGAGAAGGCGAAGCAGGTCGTCGGCGACGGCCCGACCTATCTCTCCTTCGACATCGACAGCCTCGACCCGAGCTTCGCGCCCGGCACCGGCACGCCGGAGATTGGCGGGTTGACCACCCGCGAAGTGCTGGAACTGCTGCGCGGCCTGAAGGGCGTCAATCTCGTCGGCGGCGACGTCGTGGAAGTGGCCCCGCAATACGACGCCACCACCAACACGGCGCAAGCCGGTGCGCAGGTGCTGTTCGAAATCCTCAGCCTGATGGTATTCAGCCCTTCCGTCACGGCAAAGGCCTGACCTATAATACAAAATGGGAACGAGCCGGACCGGCATGCAACCGGCCGGCACAAACTGGAGAAAGACGATGCGTGACATCCTCAACGCCAATATCAGCCGCCGCGGCGTGCTCGGCGCCAGCGTCGCCGGTGCATCGCTGCTGGCGATGCCCTCGATCCTGCGCGCGCAGGAAAAATCCCTGAAGGTCGGCGTCTACGGCGGCTATTTCAAGGATTCCTTCGACAAGAACATCTTCCCCGAATTCACCAAGGCCACGGGTATCGCCGTGGAGTCGGTCGCCGAGCCGACCGGCGAGGCTTGGCTCGTGCAGCTCGAGCAGGCCGCCAAGGCCGGCCAGGCCCCGGCCGACGTCTCGATGATGTCACAGGTGGCGATGCTGAAGGGCCAGGCGACCGAGCTCTGGGCGCCGATCGACACGGCCAAGATCAAGAACGCCGGCAACCTGCTCGACCGCTTCGTCAACAAGTATCCGGACGGCCGCATCGCCGGCATCGGCGCGGTGGCGTGGTACATCACGCTCGTCACCAACACCAACGTCTACAAGGAGGCGCCGACCTCCTGGCAGGCGTTCTGGGATCCGGCCAATGCCGACAAGCTCGGCCTGCTGGCGCTCGTCTCCAACTCCTTCCTGCTGGAAGTGACGGCCAAGACCTTCATGGGCGGCACCAATGCGCTCGACACGGAAGAGGGTATCCTCAAGGCCTTCGAAAAGCTCGCCGAGGTCAAGCCGAACGTGGCGCTCTGGTATCGCGACGAGGCGCAGTTCGAACAGGCGCTGAAATCGGGCGAGATTCCGATGGGGCAGTACTACCACGACGTCACTGGCCTTGCCGCCGCCGACGGCCACCCGGTCCGCTCGACCTTCCCGAAGGAAGGCGGCATCCAGGATTCCGGCTGCTGGGCGCTGTCGCGCGCTTCCAAGAAGGTCGACGAGGCCCACGTCTTCATCGACTACATGTGCCAGCCGGCGATCCAGGCGACGCTGTCGCGTAAGGTTGGCACGGCACCGACCGTCAAGCGCGAGCTGCTTGATCTGACGGACGCGGAATTCGCCGCGGTCTCGTCCGACATCGAGCCGATCATCCCGCGCTACGATCTCTACCAGACCAAGTCCGACTGGCTGAACCAGAAGTGGACGGAGCTGATCGTCGGCTGATGATTACCTTCCCCTCGAGGGGAAGGGTCGACACGCACGGCCAGGGTGGGGTGACCACAAGCGCTCGATGTCACACCACCCGCGCGTGCCCCCCAAGGGGAGGCGAAAGCCACATGACGAAGCTCGCCGAGGCCTCGGCTGTGGCGCGCAATCGTCGGGTGCCGCCATTTCTCTCAAGCGCGTGGCGCAAAATAACAGGAAACCAATGTCCGGACTGGCACTTCAGAACGTCACCAAGGAATTTGGCAACTTCACCGCGGTGAAGAGTGTCGACCTCGCCGTCCCGCACGGAACCTTCGTCTGCCTGCTCGGTCCGTCCGGTTGCGGAAAGACCACCTTGATGCGGATGATCGCCGGCCTCGATCTGCCAACCCGCGGCGTGATCAGTCTCGACGGGGCGGACATCACCCGCGTGCCGACCCACAAGCGTGATCTCGGCATGGTGTTCCAGTCGCTGGCGCTGTTTCCGCACCTGACTGTCGGCGAGAACATCGCCTATTCGCTGCGCATCCGCGGCGTCGCCAAGGAGTACCAGGTCAAGCGCGTCAACGAACTGCTGGCGATGATCCATTTGTCCGGCTACGCCGACCGGCCGGTATCAAAACTCTCCGGCGGCCAGCGCCAGCGCGTCGCGATCGCGCGCGCACTCGCCATCTCGCCGAAACTGTTCCTGCTGGACGAGCCGCTGTCGGCCCTCGACGCCAAGCTGCGCGAGGCGATGCAGGTGGAACTGCGCCAGCTGCAGCAGCGCCTCGGCATCACCACCATCGTCGTCACCCACGACCAGCGCGAGGCAATGACCATGGCCGACACGGTCGTGGTGATGAACAGCGGCGAGATCCGCCAGGCCGCACCGCCGGTGGAGATCTACCGCCGCCCGGCCGACGCCTTCGTCGCCGATTTCATCGGCATGACCAATCTGATCGACTTTTCCGCCGAGGGCGCGGGCCGCGCCAGCGTGCTCGGCACGAGCGTCGAGGGTCTGGCCATCCCGGAGGGGCTGGGCAAGGGCGTCCTGTCGGTGCGCCCCGAGGACGTCCAGCTGACCGCGCCCGGCCACGGCGCCATCACCGGCAAGGTCACCTTCGTGCGCGATCTCGGCGGCACGATCGAGACCTTCGTGGAGGCCGGCGGCAAGCAGGTCGTCGCCGTCTCGATGCCGAACGCCCGCCCTGACGTCTCGGTCGGCCAGGAGGTCGGCATCCGGCTTTCGCCCGACGCCTGCGTGGTGCTGAAGTCATGAGACGCGAAGCGCCGCAGAAATTTTCCGACTACGGTCCGCTGTTCTTCCCGGCGGCAATGCTGACGGTGTTCTTCGTGATCCCGTTCGCCACGATGATCGCCGTCTCCTTCTTCAAGCGCGACCCGGCCGGCTTCTACTCGACCGCCTTCGTCTTCGACAACTACGCCCGCTTCCTCAGCCCGTTCTTCGGCAAGGTGCTCGGCTTCTCGCTGTTCCTGGCAATCGCCGTCGCCATTTGCTGCGTCGTCCTTGCCGTGCCGTTCACCTACCTGCTGTCGCGCGCCCAGCGCCGCACGCAGGTCGTCTGGCTGGTGGCACTGCTGTCGGTGCTGTCACTGTCCGAGGTCATCATCGGCTTCGCCTGGTCGACGCTGTTTTCGCGCACCGCCGGCATCACCAACCTCCTCGTCACCATCGGCCTGATGAGCGAGCCGGTGGCGTTGAACCCGAGTTTTGGCGCGGTGCTGACGGCGATGGTCTACCAGGCGCTGCCCTACACCGTGCTCGTACTCTATCCGGCGCTGGTGCGCCTCGACCCGACGCTGACCGAAGCGGCCCGCACGCTCGGCGCCTCGCCGCTGAAATCCTTCTTCACGGTGGTGATACCGGCGCTGCGCAACACCATCGTCGCCACGCTGATCATGGTCTTCATCTTCGCGCTCGGCTCGTATCTGTTGCCGCAGATCCTCGGCCGGCCGCAGCACTGGACGCTGTCGGTACTGATCACCGACCAGGCGATCTACCAGTCGAACATGCCGTTCGCCGCCGCCATGGCCGTGTTCCTGGTGCTGGTCACGCTCGGCCTCGTCGGCCTCACCGTCTATGCTGGCCGCAAGGGAGAAGCCGCATGAGTTCGTTTCTTCCCCGCCTCTATCTCGGGCTCGTCGGCCTTTTCCTGTCGCTGCCGCTGATCGTCGTCGCCGGGGTCTCGGTCAACGAGAAGCAGACGCTGGCCTTTCCGCCGCAGGGCTTTTCGCTCGCTTGGTACGGTCAGATCTTCACCAACGACGAGTGGCGCAACGCGCTGCTCGCCTCGGTGACGCTTGCCACCGTCTCGGCGGCGCTGGCGCTCCTGATTGCTTTGCCGCTCACCTGGTTCCTGTGGCGGCGCCATGCGCCCTGGGCCAACATCTTCCAGTTGCTCGGCATCGCCCCGTTCACGCTGCCGCCGGTCATCACCGCCCTCGGCATGCTGACCTTCTGGGCGACCACCGGCTTCTACGGCGCGCCCTGGACGGCTGCGATCAGCCATGCGATCTTCTTCGTCACCCTGCCGCTGGTCACGCTGTCGCTCGGCTTCTCCTCGATCGACCGGTCGCTGGTGGAAGCCGCCGCGACGATGGGTGCCGATGACCGGACGGTCTTCCGCACCGTCGTGCTGCCGCTGATCCTGCCCTATCTCGTCTCCGGCTATGCGTTTGCCTTCGTGCTGTCGCTGAACGAATACATCGTCGCCTACATGACCGTCGGCTTCACCATGGAAACGCTGCCGATCAAGATCTTCAACGCGCTACGCTACGGCTACACGCCGACCATGGCCTCGGTGACAATCCTGTTCGTCGCGCTCGCCGCGGTGATCTTCAGCCTCGTCGCCCGCTTCGGCGACCTACCGAAGCTGCTCGGCGCGATGGCGAACAGCGAGAAGTAGGGGAGTGAAATTTATTCAGCTGCGCCGAGATTCCTCGGGGGCGTATTTTGAGGGGAGGATTGCTTCGGAAGCCCAAGTGCGCGTGAACCAGGCTGATCCACCAGCTGTTCGACGAGCCGCTTGAGATCAGTCGGGGTCGTATGCCCGGCGACGACCTCGTGATAGCCGATCCCGGCCCGTCGCAGCGCCTCTTTCTTGACGGCGTCGCGGGCAGCGGCGCTTCCCTGATAGTGTCCACTGCCCTGGTATTCGATGGCGTGCCGTGGATAGCAGTCGCTGTCCACCAGCAGCAGATCGACCCGTTTCGAATTGATGCAACCGTAAGCATCCGAATCGGCACTACGAAGAATCTCGCCGAGTGACACCTGAGCCATCACCTGCCATGTCGGGTTGGTCTCGATCACGAGGCGATCAAGTTCTTTGAACACACGCACTTCACGCTTGTTCAGGGGCGGCTGCACGCTAAAGTCCGATCGCATGACGATCCGCAACTGATCGACGGCATCACGTGGCCTTGAAGGCGATCCGCCCTCTTGCCAGGGGCCGTTGCTGATATTGCCTTCAGGGCGCCGGCCACCCTTCCTCGCCGTCAACAACTCGGGCCTGGTAAACACTGCATATTCGACGGCCATGCCGATAATTGCCCCGACAAACAGTACGAGGATCAGCAGATGCGGCTTGTCGATCAGTGCGATAATCTCGGACGGCATGCCGGCATTCTGGATAGTCAGTGTGCATAAGTTGTTTTTGCCGCCAAAACTCACATGAAGACGAAACAACAGTTATCGGCGGTTCGCCGCCCCGGAGGAGACAACATGAAGATCGCAGCCTTGCAGATGCAGGCCGTCAACGGCGACAGCGACGCCAATCTCGCCCGCATTGCGGCAGCCGCGAAGGAGGCCGCCGCCCGGGGCGCAAAGCTCCTGATCGCGCCCGAACTAGCCGTCAGCGGCTACGGGGCAGGGGAGGCTTTTCCGAAGATCGCCGCCCCCGCGGAGGGCGAACTGGTCGAGCGGATCGCCACGATCGCCCGCGACCACGGCCTTGCCATCGTCACCGGCTTTGCCGAGGCGGAAGGGGACGTCGTCTTCAACAGCGCACTGTTCACCGACGGCATCGGCACCAATGCCGTCTACCGCAAATCCCATCTCTATGGCGACTACGAGCGGCAATGGTTCCGTCCGGAAGCCCCCACGTCGGTGATCGTCAGCCACGGTGGCCTGAACCTCGGCATGCTGATCTGCTACGATGTCGAGTTCCCGGAGAACGTGCGCCGGCTGGCGCTTGCGGGCGCCGATCTCGTCGTTGTGCCGACGGCGCTGCCGAAGGGCGCCTCCGGTGCCTTCATCGCCGACAAGATGATCCCGGTCCGCGCCTTCGAGAACCAGGCCTTCGTCGCCTATGTCAACCATTGCGGCACGGACGGGCGCTTCAGCTATGCCGGGCTCTCGCGCATTGCAGCACCCGATGGCAGCCTGCTGGCAGCGGCGCCGGCCGAGGACGAGGCGCTGCTTTTCGCCGAGATCGTTCCGTCGGACTATGCCACGTCTCGGGCGGAAAACTCCTACCTCGTCGATCTGGCGCGGCGAGTCTGACCCTCGTCATCGGACCGCGGTTGGATCATGTCGTGTTTAAGGACACGCTTAATTCAATCGCCAGCGCCCGATGAAAGAGCCGCTCGATCATGACGACTGTAACCGTCCATTGTCGCGATCCTGTCGGGTGATCGTGGTCAATCCTGCACGACCTCCCATTCGTCGCTCGGGTTGAAGGTGCGGATCTTCGCGGCAATCTCCGCCGTGTTCTCGCCTAGGTCAGCCTGGTAGATGATGCCATTCTTGTTGACGAGGAACGTCTTGATGCCGGTGAGCCCGTAGGTGACCGGCCAGGCGACGGCCGCATGGCCGGCGATCATGTTGCCGTTGATGACATAGCTGAACTTGCCGCCGGCGATGTTGTCCCCTTGGCCGGTGAGGATGCGGTAACGGTAGCCGTTATAGCCCTGTCCGGCCTTGGCTCTCTGAAGGGCGTCGCCGTCGGCCAACGCCGGCCCGGCCGGGCTCTCCTCACCGCCGAATTCCTCGGCCGGCCAGTAGAGGCCGTCCTGCTTGCCGGGGCTGCTGACGGTCTTCTGCGCATATTCGAGCACGCCGTCGCCGTCCCGGTCCTGCGACGCATAGTCCTCCTGCGCATCGACATAGGCTTTCAGCGTGTCGATCGTCGACAGTTCATTCTCGCCGACATGACGATCGGCGATCTCCTCGAGACCGGCATGGGTGTCGAAGGCCCATTTGCCCTTGTCGTCCTTTGCGAGCGGGAAGGGCAGCGGCCATTGGATCTTGCCGATGTCCAGCACCTTGTTGCCATCCTTGTCCTCGATGCGCACCGTCTCCTTCACGCCGGCCTGGATGTCGGCGAAGGTGTCCATCGTCCCGGGGTTGGCCTTGGCCTTCGCCGCGTCCAGCCCTAGAAGTTCCGCC
The DNA here is from genome assembly GCF_041930185.1 of Mycoplana ramosa. Taxonomy (NCBI): domain Bacteria; kingdom Pseudomonadati; phylum Pseudomonadota; class Alphaproteobacteria; order Hyphomicrobiales; family Rhizobiaceae; genus Mycoplana; species Mycoplana ramosa. Next base: position 258,363 of record NZ_JBHEEW010000002.1, read on the forward strand.
ACCTTGTCGAAGTCGCTGTTGTTCACCGCCGCCTTGAAGGCCTCCACCGCCTGTTCGGGCGTGTCGAACGCCGGCGGGGCTTTCCCCGCCACGTAATCGTCGAGCGGGCCTTTCGCCTGCGCCGCGGCGGGGGCCGGGACTAGCTGGATGACACCCAAAGCGATCGCGCCTGCAAGCGAAACGGCGATCCTGTCACGCACAATTCTCGACATCGCTCTCTCCTGATCGCCTGTTGTTCAACGACGTCCACCGCCGCGACCGCCGCCGCCGCCACGCGGTCGCGCTCCGCCACCGCCACCGCGACGCCCGCCGCTGCTGGCACTCGGCCGGCTCCGGCCACCGCCGCTCATCGACTGCCGGCCGCGATTGGAGGCAAGCTGCGTATTTCGCTTGCTGCTGACATTGCCCATCGCTGACGGTCGATTGCTGGAGCGCTTCTGCACCTGGCCGCCTGGCCTCGGCTTGTTGACCTTGCGGTTGGCGCTCGCGACCTTGCCGGCACCGGCCCCGCCCGGGCGGCTGACGCCCGCTCCGCCGCCGTCCCGCCGCGCGCCGGCAGCCTGTCCGCCGGTCCGCTGTCGCGCCCGATCGGCCGCCTCGACCTTGCTTCTGCGCACGTCGTCGACCGACACCTTGCCGGCCCGGTTGGCGAGCGTCTCGCCGCCATTGCGCCGCACCTCATTGGCGCGGTTGGCGATGTTGTTATCGCGATTCCCCTTGAAGTCGTTCTTGAACTGGGTCCGATCGAGGTTGGCGAACTGGTTCTTGTCGAACTTGATCTTCGAGCGGTCGATGTTCGACCAGTCGACCTCGTTCATCTTGAATTTGTCGCGGTCGATGTTGATGTCGTTGAAACACTTGTCGCAATCGATGTCGACATCGCCGCCCCAATTGCCGCCCCAAACGCCCCAGTCGTTCCAGTCGATGGTCGCCGCCCAGATCGCGGCACCGGTGATCGCCGCCGCGAAATAGGGCGCCGAGGGATAATAGTAATTCGGGTAGGGGTCGTCGTAGTAGCTGATCGGGGCCGGTGCGTAGCCGGGGTCATAAAGCATCTCCGGCTCGTATCTGGGGACGTAGATCACCTCGGGATTGGCCGCCTGGATCACGACGTTGTCACCCTCGTTGACGACCTTCATCTTGTCATCCGATTTGATGACGCCATCCGCGACCGCCTTGTCACGCAGGGTCTGGATGGCCATCAGCACGTCCTTTTGCTGGTAGGCCAGCGCGCTGCCGAGCGCCTGCGTCCAGTCCAGATCCTCGCTCATCATTTTCACGATGTCGGGATAGTTGAGCAGCGATATCACGCTGTCGTCCCAATCGCTCTTCGGCTTCAGATCCTTGTTCTTCGCCTTCTGCTCGAGGAAGCGCTCGGCCTCGACGATCTGCAGCGGAAACAGCGAGGCCGAGGAAACCAGCGCGACGAGTTCATCCGGATAGAGCGCGATGCGCGCAACCAGCACCTCCAGCTCGTCCTCGGTCAGAAGGTCGGGCTGCTCGGCCTGGGCTTCTCCGCCGGACTTTGCCGGGGCGGCAGCCTGCTGCTGCTGCGCCAAAGCCGATCCCGCCCAGGGAACGCTTGCTGTCACCAGCAGAAAGCCCATGACGCTCGAGCACAGGCAGCTTGAAAACCGTTCGAAATCCATGACCTTGAAACCTCCATCCGGTACACACCGGTCAATCAGCTTCAGTCCCGAGAATGCTCAACCCGGCCGCCGCAAACAGGGCGACTGGCCCACACGAGCAGGCCGCCATCACGGCATGGTAAACCGATGGCTGATTGTCCTCCAAAGCGAACCGGAAAAATAGTGACCATGCCGTAGCTACATGTAGCTACGGCCGTATGCACCACCTGCGGCGAAGGCGAGTCTGTCCCATAGGCATTGGGGGGCCGACGCCACGCCGCTGCGGGGCGCGGATGTTCTTGGCCGGCTCACCGTCGCAGGCGTCAGGGAGGCACAAGGTCCTCAATCACTGCCGGTCAACGCTACGAGCCAACGGGTGAGAGCCGATGCTGCAGCCGGCGGTGTGACGCATCGGTCTGGTGGGGTCTCCCGATAGCTTGGCGCCCTACAGACTGATCAGTGCGATCCCGGCCACCGCCAGGATCGCCCCGCCCCAGGCCGATGCGGATGGGGCGTGGCCCGTGCGCACCCAGACCATTGGAAGGATCAGGACCGGTGTCAGCGAGGACAGCGTCGAGACGATGCCGACATTGCCGTTCACGAGCGCTGCCATCAGCAGGGACATGCCAAGCCCGATCCCGAAGAATGCGGCCCCGAACGCGATGAGGCGCGTTCGCATGGTGAAGCTGGTTGCGGACTTCAGGCCGGGGATCGGCAATGCCGACAATGCGACGAAAAAGACGGCCGCAATCCCAGAGCGGATCGCCATGGCTGTGAACGGTTCCGCCCCCGCTGCCATCGCCGGGCGGGCGGCGAGACTGCCGAGCGCCTGGCCGACGGCCGTGACCACGCCAAGGGCGATCCCGAGCAGGGCAAGACGTCCGCCGACCGAATGGGCGGCCACGAGGTCGCGCCCCTTGCCTTCTTTCGGACCGCCGATTGCGAGCACGACGCCGGCCAGGACCAGGGCGATCCCGGCCCCCTGCTGCCCCGTGACCGTCTCGCCAAGCCACAGATAACCGAACAGCACGGCAAAGGGCGCCGACAGCGAGAAGAGAAGGGCGGTTCTGCGTGCGCCGGCGATGTAGATGGCCGCAAAGTAGGTCGTGCTGGCAATGATGATGCCAAACAGGCCGGACAGCGCCAACGATCCCGCCTGCCACGGTTCGATCGTGCGCCAGCCACCGGTCACAAGCGAGGCTGCGCCCGTCATGGCGAAACTCGCGATCATCTGCCACCGGGTCAGCACCAGCAACGGTACGCGACCCTTCAGTTCACCAATCAGCATTCCGCTCAATGCGATGCAGGCGGCGGCGGCGATGGCGAGGAGTTCGGACAGGTACATGGGGCGATCGTCTGTGGAATGCTGCGCCGCCTATGGCACAGAGCGAAACGATGCGACAATCGCTAAAACTCGCACATAAGTTTCCGTTCACAGTTCCCCGTGCTGCAAAGGGCGACCCAGCAGCGAGAACCGTGTCGGAACAATCAGCTCGCAAGCCCGAACGCTTCCTCCAACGCCTCCCAGGACTCGTCCATGGCGAAGGTCGGCGACAGAACGGGGATGCCAAAGTGACCAAAGCGGATCGACAGCTGCTGTTCGGCGGTTTCCTCGTCAACTCCGGCGATCTGCTGAAGATAGATAAGGGAGGCAAGACCGGTCCGATCGGCTCCGGATCGGCAATGGATCAGGATGGGTTTCGGCGCATCACGCAGAAGTGCCACGAGTTCCTTTGCCCTGGCCAGGGTGAACGGTTTCGATGAGGACATCCCGAAATTGAAATGTTTGACGCCGAGCCGCTCGGACGTTGCCAGTTCGCCGACGTACCACGGCGCGCTGCTGGGGCCGCGAAGATTGACGATCGTTCGGATCCCGTACTGCCGCACATAGCGTTCGATCTGTCCGCTCGAAGGCTGGGCGGCGCGATAAAGTTCGCCCGGAATGACTTCATGGAAATTGCCCGCGAGTTGCAGGCCGATCAGAAAGGCACTGCCGACAACGCCGATCAGGGCCGCCAGTCTTCCCGCCCAGACAACGTATCTTCGCATCAAACCCAACCCGTGCGTCTCCGCAATCAGCATGAATTCCGAAGCCAGACAGCACGGAAAACGTGCGCACTGTCGCTTGAGAAGCTGACAAACGGCTGAACGCCACGGGCGGAAAGACCGAACCGCCGCGCACGCAATGGCGCGCGGCCGGGGTTGTCGTCAGGATTGCGCAGGCGGACCTTGCCTCTTGAAAACAGCGAGTAATCGCTCGCTTGCTAGAGTTGTCCGTCCAGGGTGACCAGCGCCCGATAGAGTTCCGGCCGGCGGTCGCGGAAAAGACCCCAGCTCGAGCGCTGTCGCTCGATCGCGTCGAGATCGAAGGTGGCGACCAGCACCATTTCGCTCTGTCGGTCAGCCTCGACGATCTTCGCACCGGTCTGGTCGGCGATGAACGACGAGCCGTAGAAGGTGATCGACGTGTTGTTGCGACCTTCCTCGGTGCCGATGCGGTTCGAGGCGACGACGGGCATCATGTTGGCCCCGGCATGGCCCTGCATCACGCGCTGCCAGTGTGCGGCGCTGTCGAGCGTGGGGTCCTGCGGCTCGGTGCCGATCGCGGTCGGATAAAGCAGGATTTCCGCGCCCATCAGCGCCATGCTGCGCGCCGCTTCCGGGAACCACTGGTCCCAGCAAATGCCGCAGCCGATGGTGCCGAACCGGGTCTTCCAAACCTGGAAGCCGGTGTCGCCAGGGGAGAAATAGAACTTCTCCGTATAGCCCGGACCGTCTGGGATATGGCTCTTGCGGTAGTTGCCGAGCACCTTGCCATCGGCATCGATGATCGCGAGCGAGTTGAAGCGCGCCTGGCCTGCCTCTTCGAAATAGCTGACGGGCAGCACAACGCCGAGTTCCTGCGCAAGCCTTGCGAAATGCGCCACCAGCGCATTGCCCGCCAACGGCCTTGCGAGCACATGGAAGTCGGAAAACTGGTCCTGGCAGAAATACGGCGTCTCGAACAGTTCCTGGATCAGGATGATGTTCGCTCCCCGTCCCGCCGCCTCGCGCACGAGCCGGTCGGCGGTGGCAATGTTTTGATCGGTGTCCCAACTGCAGGCCATCTGTGTGGCTGCCAGCGTCACTTGCCGCATGGTGATGTTCCCTTGTGTGCTGCGGAGTGGTTGCCCCTCACCCTAACCCTCGCCCCGCAAGCAGGGAGAGGGGATTTGCCATGCACGACGCATTCCGCTCGTGGATCCGATGCGGGGAGAAGTGCCGGCAGGCGGATGAGGGGCAGCGTTCCCTTTTATTCTTACGCCTGATAGGTGATCCGTCCGTCGCAGATCGTCGTCACCGGCCGCACCGAGGCGAGGTCCTCATACGCCGTGCGTTCGACGTCTCCGGAGAGCACGACAATGTCGGCGAGGTAGCCTTGCTTGAGCACTCCCTTGCGATCCTCCATGAACTCGACCCAGGCACTGGTCCTGGTGTAGGCCTCGAGCGTCTCCTTCAACGTCAGCCGCTGGTCGGCCATGCCCGCCTTCCAGGTCTTGCGCGTCATCGCGTCGTGGATGCAACTCATCGGATCGAGCGGCGAGACCGGCCAGTCGGTGGCAAAGACGATCTTCGCGCCGGCATCAACGAGGGTGCGCCAGGCAAAGGCATAGGGCCAGCGCTCCTCGCCGATATAGGAGAGGTAGGGCTCCAGCGGCAGGCCGGCATTGCCGGGCGGATGGGTCGGCTGCATCGAGGCGACGGTGCCTGTCTCGGCGAAGCGCTTGATGTCGTCGGGGTGGACGACCTCGATGTGCTCGATGCGGTTACGGCTGTCGCGCCCGCCGTTCGCCGTGATCGCCGCCGCGTAGCCGTTGAGCACCATGCGCACCGCGCCGTCGCCGATCGCGTGCACGGCGATCTGCAGGCCGAGCTTGTCGGCCACGATCGCGATGGTGTCGAACTGGTCCTGCGTGAACAGCGGCTCGCCCTTCCAGCCGGGCTGGTGTTTGTAGTCGTCGATGAAGACCGCGGTGCCCGACTCGGTGACGCCGTCCATGAACATCTTGACGAAATCGCAGCGCAGCTTGTCGGTGTCGAAACGGGCGCGCCAGGCGGCCGCCTTGTCCGTAAGATCACTGAGTGGCATGAAGTTCTTCATGTGGAAGGGCATGCGCACCCGCACCGGCAGGCCGTCGGTCTTCTCGATCTCGTCAAGCATCTCCAGCTGGTAGAGGCTGCCGTCCATGTTCTGCAGCGAGGTGATGCCGAGCGACGCGCAATAGGCAAGGCCCCGCTTGATGACGGCGATATCCTTGGCGCGCGCCTCGGTCGTGACGTGCTCCGGATCGCCGCCGGTGCCGACGCCGAGCATCTCGCGCCCGCCGGTCTCGCTGAGGGCCGCGACCGGGCGCATCGCGTCGGATTCGCGCAATTCGCCACTGGCAAGCCCGTCGTCGCCCATGACGATCTCGTTGCCGACGCCGACGTCGCCGCCCTTCAGGATCCCCGCCTTCTCCAGCGCGATCGTGTTCGCCCAGGCGGTATGACGATCCGGCGCCACCATCATGAAAGGCCGATCGGAGATGACGCGATCGAGGTGGTGGCGGGTGACGCGCTCGTGATCGGAGAGGATCGTATAGTCGGCATACTGTGCCTCGAGCAGCGGCAGGTCGGGATTGGCCGCCGCGTAGGCGCGCACCTTCTCCTGCAAGGTCTCGAAACCCTTGACACCGAAGAGGGAGAGCTGGGTGAGGCCGACCGAACCGCCGAAGATATGCATGTGCGCTTCGTTGAAGCCGGGCAGCACCGTACCGCCCTTGGCGTCGATGACATGCGTGTCGGGGCCGGAAAAGACGTCGATCTGCGCCTCGGAGCCGACAGCAAGAATGCGATTGCCCGAAATCGCGATCGCTTCCGCCGCCGGGTTCGCCTCGTCCATGGTGAGGATCCGCGCGTTGCGGATGATATAGCTTGCTTCTTTCTGCATGGTGTTCCCTCGGTCTTTTTTCGGCCGGTCGATCCGCGTCGTTGTGGCAGATCGCCGGCTCTATTTTGGTGGCGCGGCGCCACTGGCGCCCACGCAAGTGTCAGAACGCCATGGCGCTGATCAGGCGGAAGAAGGCGAATATGTCCTGCTTCAGTTCGTCATCCAGCGGATTGGGTTGCGAGGACTGCTTGACGATGACCGTCTTCGTGCTCGGGTCGACATAGAGCCACTGGCCATGGATGCCGATCGCGCAAAAGGCGCCGTCGGCTTCTCCCGACTGATACCACTGACTGCGATAACGGCCGTTCGGCAGCATCGTGTTGAGACCGGCGACCCAGGCCTCGTGGTCGCCGTTGGTCGTCATATCGGCGATCCAGGACTCGGGCACGATCTGACGGCCATTCGCTGCGCCGCCGGTGCGCAGCAGTTCGCCCACGCGGGCGAGGTCACGGGCGGTCATGCAGATGCCGCCGGCGCAGCGCGGCGTGCCGATCGCGTCAACGGTCACATAGGCGTCGTTCTTAGCCCCCATCGGTTGCCACAACAACTCCGACATGAGATCGGAGAAGCGCCGCCCGGTAACCCGCTCGATGATCACGCCGAGCAGGTCGGAATTCGGCGAAGCGTAAAAGAACGGGCCACCATGGGCGCGTTGCGCCTTCGGCAACGTCATCAGGAACGAGGCGAGCGTTTCGGTCGGGGCACCCGGCTCCGGCGGATTCCACAGTGTGGCACGGCGATAGCGCGCAAAGGCGCCAAGCGGATCGAGATAAGCCTCCTCGAAGTCGAGACTGACCCGCATGTCGAGCACGTCGCGATAGCTGCAGGTGCCATACGCACTGCCGCCCGCCTCCGGCAGGTAGTGGGTGACCAGGCGATCGGGATCAATCACCCCCTGGGCTTCCAGGATGCCCGAAATGATCGCCGTCATCGACTTCGAGATGGAGAAAATGAGGTGCCTCGCGTTCACGTCCGCATGGGGTGCGTAGTGTTCCGCGACGATGCGACCATCGCGCAGGACGACGAAGCCGTCCGTATGCGCGTAGTCGAGAAATTCCCCGACCGTTGCAGCGCCTTCGACGTCGGTTTCGACCCTCGTAGCCAGAAACGCTTCGGAAGCGATCGTCTCCTCCGGATCCGGACGGGACGCACGGATCTCCGCGGTCGGCACGAGGTCGCGGGCATTCTGGAAGCCCCAGCGGTTGAAGGGAGCCGTGCGCCAGTTCGCAAGCGTTACGTCGGAACGGGCAAAGCCGTGCTGGTCCCTGAAGGTGGAAGTCATCGCATCACCTGACCGGCTGGCGGAAAGTCAGGCTTTCGCCGCGGCGGTCTCCTCCTGATCGCGCAACCGGGCGCGAAAATTCATCATGCGACTGCGCCGCGCTATTTCGCGCGGCGCAGTTCTTGCGGCTGTCAGTTACTTATGCAGCTCGGTCCAGATCTTGCTGTAGAGCTGCAGCGTTTCCGGCTCGCAGTTCGCGAGGAACTCGCCTGCCGGTTGGAATTCGGCCGGGATGAACAGCTCCGGCGCCGACTGCATTTCGGCCGGCATGAAGGCTTCCGAGCCCTTGATGCCGTTGGCATACTTGGCAAACGCGGAAAGCATCGCCGCATTTTCCGGTTCCATGATGAAGTTCATGAACAGCTTGGCATTTTCGGTGTTCTTCGCGTCCTTCAGCAGAGCGACGCTGTCCATGAAGTAGGGGAAGCCCTCCTTCGGATAGCCGAACTTGATGTCCGCGTTCTTCGCGCGCGAGCGCATGATGGCGCCGTTCCAGTAGTACACGGCCGCGTAATCGCCGGCAGGCAGCTTCTCCGTCACGCTGTAGTCCATGGCAAGCCATTTCGACTTTGCCTCGACAAGCTTGTCGCGGACCTTGCGAAGGACCTCCTTGTCCATCGTGCACCACTCGCCGCCAAAATACTTGATGGTGGCGAAGAGGACGTCGTTCATTTCCGGCGCCACATTGATCTTGCCGACCAGCTCTTCCGGCGGATCCAGGAAGATTGCGGAGGTGTTGATGTCGCCCTTGTAGACCGAGGTGTTGACGCCGATGCCCGTCAGGCCCCACAGCCACGGAACGGTATAGTGGCGACCCGGATCCCACGGCACGTCGACCCAACGCTCGTCGACGTTCTTGAAGTTCTCCATCTGGTCGGGACGGGCTTCCTGCAGAAGGCCTTCCTTGACCCAGACCTGAACATAATTCGCCGAGGGCACGACGAGGTCGAAGCCGTGACCGCCAGCCCGGACCTTGGCGAGCGCGGTGTCGTTGGAGTCGTAATCGGTGATCGTCACCTTGACGTCGTATTTCGCTTCGAACTTCTTGATGAGCTCGGGATTGGTGTAGTCACCCCAGTTGTAGATGTTGAGCTCGCCCGCCGCCGAAGCGGTGTTCGCCAGCGCCAGCACGCCAACCGCCGCCATTGCTGTCGTTGCCATCCATTTCATTTTCATTCTCTGTTCCTCTCTGTGATTTGTTTCCGAGATGACTACTGCTTTCGCCGATTGATGAAGAAGAAGACCACGACGAGCGCAGTCGAAAGCGCAAGGAATACGGTGGCGATCGCGTTGATCTCCGGGGTAGTCTCGCGCCGGAGCTGTCCGAGCATGTAGGTCGGCAACGTGTCCTGCCCGCCGGATTTCACGAATTCCGTGATGACGACGTCATCGAGCGAAATGACGAAAGCCAGCATGAAGCCGGCGATGATCGCCGGGCGCAGCAGTGGCAGGGTCACATGCCAGAAGGTCTTCCAGGGCGTCGCGTAGAGGTCGGCCGCCGCCCGTTCCAGCGTCAGGTCCATGCTTTCGAGACGGGCGCGGATGGGCAAGTAAGCGAAGGGAATGCAGAAAGCGGTATGAGCAGCAATCAGGTAGCCCAGGCCCGAGTAGCCGGTCCAGACCTTGATCCGCGAGAAGACGATCAGCAGCGCCACCGCGGTGACGATTTCCGGCACCATGAGCGGCTGGTTGATCAGCGCGTATTTGAAGGTCAAGCCGCGATAGGGCTCCGTCCGCGTTGTCGCAAGCGCAGCCATCGTGGCCGCGATCGATGCGAGAAACGCCGCCCATGAAGCGATGACGAGCGAACGGATGGCTGCTTCCTGGACGGAAGCGTTCTGCCATGCCGCCACGAACCAGCGCGTCGAAAAGCCATCCCAGCGGGACAGCGACTCCGCCCCGTTGAACGAGTAGATTACGAGCGCGCCGATCGGCAGATAAAGCGCGAAGAACGTGAACAGGGTGATGAGCATGAAGCCGGGCTGGGCGCGGACGTCAAAGCGTGACTTAAGCATGGCCCGATCCTCCCCGCGAGGCATTGCGGACATAGAAGATCAGCGCGACCATCACCAAGGCCATCAGAGTAATCGACATCGCCGCCCCCAGCGGCCAGTTGCGGCCCGAGCCGAACTGCATCTCGATCAGGTTGCCGAGCATCATGTTCTTGCCGCCGCCGAGCACGCGCGGGATGACGTAGGCACCGAGCGACGGGATGAACACGAGGATCGAGCCGGCGATAAGGCCGGGCTTCACCAGCGGGATCACGACCCGCCGCAGCACCTGGAAACGCGTCGCATAGAGATCGTACCCCGCCTCGACCAGCCGGAAGTCGAGCTTTTCGATCGAGGCATAGAGCGGCAGCACCATGAGCGGCAGATACACATAGGTCATGCCAAGCAGGTTGGCGGTGTCGGTGTACATGATCTGCAGGGGCTGCTTGATGATGCCGAGCCAGATCAGGGCGTTGTTCAGGAGGCCCTCGTTGCGGATGACCTGCTGCATGGCGAAGGTGCGGATCAGCAGGTTGGTCCAGAACGGGATCGTCACCAGGAACACCCAGATTTCGCGGGTGTGCGGCGGGCGGGTCGCGATGAAATAGGCTGTCGGAAAACCGAGGATCAGCGTGAGGACCGTCGTGAAGAACGACAGCTGGATCGAGCGCCAGATGATGGACAGGTGCGCGTCGGCAAACCCCAGCGTGTCATCGAAAATGTCACGCTGGAAGAGGACCGAGGTCCACCCCTCAAGCGAGAACTCGCCGAACCTTACGTCGCCATAGTCTCCCTTCGCCATGAAGGAGTAGAGCAGCATGACGAACAGAGGCCCGACGGCCGCAAAGAAAATGATGAACAGAGCTGGCGCACTCAGCAGCCAGCGGGAGCGAATATCCTTTGTCTTGGCCGCGAGGGCGGCCTGCTGCGCGCCGTTCATCGTCAGTCCCTCAGGATCTGGGCGACGTCGTCGCTGAAGCCGATGCCGACCGTGTCGTCCTTCGAGAAGCCGCTATGGCCGCTGCGGGCATTCTGCTGGCGAACCATGAAGGCCTTGCCGTCGTCGAGGCGGATGTGAAAATGAGTGTCGGTCCCGAGATAAACCACCTCGTGGACGACACCGCGCAACAGCGAAGCAGGCGAAGGCGCGCTGACCTGGGCATGCTCAGGGCGGACAACGATCGTGACCTTGCCGCTCGGCGTCAGGTCGGCGGGGAAGGCCGCGGGAATCTCTGCGCCCGACGAGAGGCGCACACGGGCCTTGTTGCCGGAAACGGAAACGACGTCGGCTTCAAGGAAATTGGTCTCGCCGATGAAGTCGGCGACGAAGCGTTCGGCCGGGCGGTCGTAGATATCCCAGGGCGTGCCGACCTGGCGAACCGTGCCGGTCGACATCACGGCGATGCGATCCGACATCGTCAGCGCTTCTTCCTGGTCGTGGGTGACGAAAACGAAGGTGATGCCGGTTTCGAGCTGCAGGCGCTTCAGCTCCATCTGCATCGACTTGCGCAGTTTCAAGTCCAGCGCCGAAAGCGGCTCATCGAGCAGCAACACCTTCGGCTGCGGCGCAAGCGCGCGGGCGAGCGCCACACGCTGCTGCTGGCCGCCGGAAAGCTGCGTGACCGCGTTGTCTCCGCGACCTTCAAGATGCACGAGCTTCAGCATCTCCTTGACCACACTGTCGATCTTCGCTTTTTGCGTGCCCAGCATCTTGAGCCCGAAGCCGATGTTTTCCGCGACGGTCAGATGCGGGAAGAGCGCGTAGTTCTGGAAGACCGTATTGACCGGCCGCTGGTTGGGACGAAGGCTGGAGATGTCCTTGCCGTCGAGCAGCACCTGACCTTCGGTCGGAAGCTCGAAACCGGCGATCATTCGAAGCAGCGTGGTCTTGCCGCAACCGGAAGGTCCGAGCAGCGTAAAGAACTCGTTCGACCGAATATCCAGCGTTACGTCGTTGACGGCCTGAAAGGTGCCGAACCACTTCTGGATGGCGCGCATGCCGATAGCGCCGCCATTGGCGGACTTCACCTGGGTCTGGTCCATTTGTTCCCCATTTCACCCGGGTTCGAAAGGCTCGCCCTTCATCCCGGCGTCTGCACATGGCTGCTTGTCGCAGCTTCTATGTGATTGTCGTCGCTTGCTTATGATCACAACAAACCATAATTTGATCAAAACTGTAAAGAGGCAATTTCGCGGACAAGACAATAACAACCATACGTCGAAATAGGTCGGGGAACTGAACGCAAGCCTTTCCGGATCGGTGCGCCTGCGGAAAGAGAATATAAGCATTTTTCAAAGGGTTAGTACAATGCACGATGCGCCTGCACGAGGGGCATCGGGCTCTACCCACGGAGGGGACAGGCATGCTGGTGTCGGAGGGGAGGCAACCATGCGAATCAGTGAAGCACTGGGTCCATCGCACCCTACGCCATGCCCTCATGACGGGACGTTTCCAGCCGGGCGAACCCGTGACCATAAACGGCCTCGCCGAGATGCTGGCCGTGAGCGCGATGCCAGTGCGCGAGGCGCTGCAATATCTGGTTGCCGACGGCGCACTGGAGCTTCTGGACAACCGCCGTGTTCGCGTTCCGGAGATGGTGCCGGAAAAATTCGACGAGATCCTCGCCGCCCGCATCGCGCTGGAAACGGTCGCGGCCGAACGGGCTCTGCCGCAAATGGACTTCCTTCGCCTCGCCCGGCTCCAGCATCTCGATTCCCTTGTGGACGCTGCCTACGATGCCGGGGACATCGAGCGCGGCATCGTGGCCAACTTCGATTTTCACCGCTGCATCTATGAAGTCCACTCCAGCGGCGTCCTTCTGCCAATGATCGAATCTCTCTGGCTGCGGCTGGGCCCCTTCATGCGCCACGCCGCGGAAAACCATTGGCAAAGCTACAAGGTCGACCGGCACGCCGAAGCATTGGATGCAATCCGTGATCGGAACGCTGAAGCTCTGAAAACCGCGATAACCGCGGATATCCAGGACGGAATCGGCCATCTGGGCCGGGCGCAGTTTCTTGACACCGCCGCGCGCACGTTCTGATGGAGGGGGTCAACCGGTGCTTACCAAGAAGCGCCAATTGCCTGCACAAAGCCGCGCCCAGGATTGCGCCGACAGCGCTCAGATTTCGTAGTCGGCCATCACGTTCAGCGAAGCGATGAAACGCTTGGTCCGCTCGCGTTCCGGCCGGGAAAAGATCTGTGCCGGCGGCCCGCTCTCAACGATGACGCCGCCATCGAGAAACACGACCTTGTCGGCCACGCGCGAGGCGAGCCGCAGGTCGTGCGTCGCCATCATCATGGTCGTGCCCTCGCGCGCCAGCCGGCCAAGCACGTCGACGACCTCCTCGGCGAGTTCCGGATCGAGTGCGGACGTCGGCTCGTCGCAGAGAAGCACGCGCGGGGAGGGGGCGAGCGCGCGCGCGATTGCGACGCGCTGCTGCTGGCCGCCCGAAAGCGTCGCCGGCCAGGCGTCCGCCTTGTGCGCCATGCCGACCTTCTCCAGCAGTTCCATCGCCCGGCTCCGCGCGCGCTCCACCGGCCATTTCAGCACCGTCACCAGGCCTTCCATGACGTTCTCGATCGCGGTGCGGTGCGGAAAAAGCTGGAAATTCTGGAACACCATGCCCGTCTGGCGACGCAGACGCTGAATGTCGGCCCAACCGAGCCGTGCCGTTTCCGAGAAGGAAAGCATCTCCTCGCCGATGCGCACGGTTCCGCGTGTCGGGATCTCCAGGAGGTTGACGCAGCGAAGCAACGTGCTCTTGCCCCCGCCAGAGGGACCGACCAGCGCGGTCACCGTGCCTTCCGGCATTTCTACACTGACGTCGTTGAGCACGACATTGTCGCCAAAGCGCTTCTCGATGTGTCCGAGTTCGATCATGCGCGTGCCTCCAGGAAGCCGCCGTAACGGGAGAAGCGCTTCTCCAGCCGCACCTGCAGCGCGGAAAGGACCGAACTCATGGCGAGATAGATCAGCGCAGCCTCGATATACAGGATCAGCGGTTCGTAACTGGTCGCGACGATGCGCTGCGCCGTCTGGAACAGTTCGGGAACCGTGATGGCGGCTGCGAGCGAGGTGTCCTTGACCAGCGAGATGAAGGTGTTCGACAGCGGCGGCACGGCGGTGCGGCCTGCCTGAGGCAGGATCGTGCGGCGCATCGCCTGGCCCCAGCTCATGCCGATCGAATAGGACGCCTCCCACTGGCCCCGCGGCACCGAGGCGATCACCGCGCGGATGATCTCGGAGGTGTAGGCGCCGACATTGAGGCTGAAGCCGATCAGCGCGGCCGGGAAGGCATCGAGCAGGATACCCATGCTCGGCAGGCCGTAGAAGATCACGAACAACTGGACCAGAAGCGGTGTTCCGCGGAAAATCCAGACGTAGAAGCGCGCGATTGCGACGAAGGGTTTTGGCGCAAACAACCGGACGATGGCAGTCAGGAGGCCGAGTGCCAGCCCGAAGGCGAAGGACAGAAGCGTCAGCGGAATGGTGAAGATGAGGCCGGCCCACAGAAGGGGGCCAAGCGAATCGAGCATCAGTTGGAGCCAGTGCGGCAAGACAAACCTCGGAAGAAGCGTGCGGGCACTGCCCCGGCACGGATACTCGGAAATACGGTCAATCTACAGGAGAAGCGGCGAGGGCGTCACGTTCCTTTTGTGACGCCCTGCAGCAGAAAGAGTTGCGGCAGGGCCGGGCGATTGCATTCGCCCGGGGCCGCGTCATCCAGGCCTGCGGTTACTTCGATACGTCCTGACCGAAGTACTTGTCAGCGATCTTCTGATAGGTCCCGTCGGCCTTGATCTCGGCCAACGCCTTGTTGATGGCATCGACGAGCTCCGGCTCACCCTTGCGCACGATAATGCCGGAATAGTCGGCATCAGCCTGCTCGGCAGCGATCTTCACGTTAGCGTCCGGCTTGTGTTTCTTGAAATCGAGAAACGACAGGCTATCGTTGATCGTCGCGTCGGCACGGCCGGTCAGTACGAGCTGGATCGACTGGTCGAAGCCGTCGGTCCCGACGAGCTCGGCACCGTTTTCCTGGGCGAGCTTGCCGAAGTTGCTGGTCAGCGACTGCGCCGACTTCTTGCCCTTCAGGTCCGCGAAGTCCTTGATGCTGTCGTCGTCGGCGCGTACGACCAGCACGGCCTTGGAAGCGATGTAGGGGTCGGAGAAATCGTACTTCTGCTTGCGGGCGTCGGTGATACCGACCTGGTTGATCACCGCGTCGTAGCGGTTGGCGTCGAGGCCGGCGATCAGACCGTCCCACTTGCCTTCCAGAAACTCCACCTTCACGCCGAGCTTGGCGGCGACGGCCTCGCCGATCTCGACATCGAAACCGACGAGCTTGCCGGTTTGGTCGTGATAGGTGAAGGGGGCATAGGTGCCTTCCGTGCCCACCTTGAAAACACCGGCAGACTGGATCGCTGCCAGATTGTCGCCGGCGAGGGTCGGAACCAGGAAGGCCGCCTGCAACAGGCTTGCGGCAGCGATGGACTTGAACCAGGACATGTCGTTCTCCGTTTCTGGCCACTGAACTTGTGTGCTCTAGATCGCAAATATTCTGCGCGTTTGGAGCAAATGGAACTGCTTTCAAAGCCACGAACGACGAATATTTTTCTACTTTTCCGTGAAGTGGCGCCATCGCCTCCGCCTGATGAAAAATAGGCCGGCTGGTCGGCGTGTGGACCCGGTTTAGCGCCCGTCACCAAGCAGCGTCAGCGTACGCGGATCCGGCACGCCACCATGGAAGCGCTGCAGCGCCGCCTCGAACGGCGAAGGATCGGCGGCGGCGGCGGCAAACAGCGTCAGCGACGACCGGAACTTCATGTCGTCGGGTGAGCCGAAGATTTCGTGGGCTGACTTTCCGGGCACGGCGAGAACCGCCTCGACGCATTCTAAAAGACGGCGTCCAAGGATAGGGTCGGCCAGATAGGCCGAGGCCTCGGCGAGCGAACCGATGGCATAGCGCTGTGCCATCGCCGACATCCCGAGCCCTTCAATCTGCGGGAAAATAAACCACATCCAGTGACTCTGCTTGCGCCCAGCCCGCAGTTCTGCCAGTGCCCGCCGGTAGATGGGCGCCTGAGCCTCGTGGAAACGAGACAGGTCGTAATCCACCGCCTGGCTCCATCACTGCATAAGGATGACGACGCAAAGCCGAAGAGTAGCACGGTTGGTGCGCGTTGGCACCGCCCTGCGTCCGGGCGTGGTCGAGCGCCGACCGCCTGATGCAGTCGAAGCAACGGGGAAGGCGCTCGTGCTCAACGCCGGTCATCGAGGCGGATCGGCGCATAGATCTCGATGATCTGCAGTGCTGCGTTGCCCGTCGGCATTGCGAACACCCGCCCCGGATCGCTTGAGCTGTCTGCCTCCTGCGGAAAGAACTGTCCCCAGGGATCGTCTCGCCATTTTGAAATGTCCGCCTCTGCCAACTGTGGTTTGCCCGCACGAACCGTGAGGATCCGGCCGATCAGCGCACCGGTCGACGGAAATGCCGGCGCCGCATTGGTCTCGAACGGTTCGAGCGGAATTGCCTTCAATGCATTGTTGTAGCCATCCAGGGAGTGGTACAGGCCGATAAAGATCTCATCGTCGCCGCCCGTGACGCTGGCAACGCCCGCCGTGACGAGCAGGAGATTGAACAGGCCCTGATTTTCTTTCCCGGGTGCCCGTTCGTTCTTCAGGCCGTTGGTCGACAGCCAGCCACCTCCGGCGTTCAACAGGAGGTGGCCGGGCCTTCTCGGATCGATCCTCAGCGACAGGCTGTCGAGCGGCACCCGGCCGAGACGCCCAAGCACCTCCATATTCGGCAGAAACTGTGCCCAACGCCCCTCGGTCGGCTCGGACCTTGCAGCGCCCTGCTTACCCGCATCGGCCCCACCGCGGCATCGGTTGGTGTGACCTCGAGCGACAGCGTCAGTTCCGCCTCGGACGTGTCCGCGGCGTTATCCGGCGGTGCATCAAGCCATCGGGTCTGCCAGGCGACAAACCAATGGCCGTCGTGCTCGCGGACCAGCAGCAGGATTTCGAACCAGGCAAACCGCTGACTGCCGTCCGGATCAATGAGGGAGGTGTGGCGGATCGTCAGCACGCGTAAATCGAAGGTGACATTCTTCAGCGTAACTTTTTCACTTTTTGCGCCGTCGATGACGAGCGTGCAGGTGTCGCCATCCCACTCGACCCCGATCTCCAGCGAACATTGCGCCGTTTTATCGGCAGTGATTGCCAGTTGCGCCTCGATGCTGATGTTCGCCGCTGACGCTTGTGGCGGAGCTGTGATGGTGTGCTGTGTGATCGACAGTTGACCAGACCTCGAGCGGGCAGGGGAGGCGGAGGTTCCGGCCCAGTAACCGGCGATACCTTCTGCGAGCACAAGGCGGCGGAATTCGAGCTTGCCCATCCACCACGCATCCGGATCTTCCATGGCAAAGTCGGGCGGGCGCACGACGAAGGAACTGTTCAGATAGAGTCCGGTTGCCGTCCCGGTGTCGAAGCCATGTCCGAGCGGGCCGCCGATCTTGACCGGCGCAACCGTCCGCAACTCGCCGACAGTTACGGGAGACCGCTTCTCGAGCGGAACACGATTTGACAACCCATAGGTCCGCACGAGCGGATCAGGACCGATTTCCACCGCCCGGGCGGTCCTCTCTTCACTCTCTGGCGAAATCCGCAGCTTGGCGCGATTGGCAACTTCGACGCCCGCCAGCATCCACTCGGCAAGCCCTGCGTTTTCGTACCAGGCGCCATCGACGACGGCGAGTACGCCGGAGACCGGCAAGGCTTCGTCGCCCTCTTTCAATGCGCGCGTGAGCGGGAGAACTGCCTTGATGCTCGGCTTTGGAACGTCGGCGGGCGCAGCGGCAGGCCGCAGAATTCGATACCAGGGGGTCGTCCAGAGCCCGCTGGAACTCTCCCACTTCGCCGACTCTGGCGACAGTTGCGTGCCGATTGCCGCATAGGCTGCTTGTATTGGGCGTCTTGCCCGATCTCGAGGGCAAGGGTCTTCCTGCCATTGCTGATGGTGTAGAGTCGCATTGCGAGCTTGATCGCGCCTGCCATCCTGCCCTCCACTCGGCCGTCGACATCGACCGTCGGCTGCGCGCATGGGCGCCGCCGGCGAGATCAGCCGACTGTCTCTTCTCGGATCGTCGCTAGCCCCGCGACCTGGACGTTACGTGCAGAACCACCGAAATGGCTCGTCTGCGAACACGCCACCAAAGCCGGGCAGCAAAATTCTCCGCCGCCCTCGGAAATTCCCGACAGGACATCTGGCTTTGCGCATCTTTAACTTTATGCAGATGTTTCAGCTTATCACGAATTTCCTGAATTACAATCTAGACGAATTTCATTTCAGTAATTACCATCTTTAGTTGCGACCAAAATGATCCCGGGGCCGTCCGCGACATTCGCGTTGGCCGGGACGATGCCAAATGGCGTCGCCCAATGCATTTCCCTGTCAATCGCCGCAGAACTTGGCTCGACCTTAGAGTCGACAATGGTATCATTGCTGGAAAACAAGGACTTGCACGCGCGGTGCGGGCCGATACCAAGGAGAGGTGATGTCCATGACGGCAGAAAAGGTGGCGCTTGTGACGGCAGGTGGCAGCGGCATGGGGGCTGCAACAGCCCGGCGCCTTGCGACCGACGGTTTCCGCATTGCGATCCTCTCCTCCTCGGGCAAGGGCGAAGCACTGGCAAAGGAACTGAACGGGGTGGGGGTTACGGGCTCCAACCAGTCGAACGACGATCTGAAACGGCTGGTCGATCTGGCGATGCAGGCCTGGGGGCGGATAGACGTCCTGGTCAACAGCGCCGGTCACGGGCCGCGCGCGCCCATCATCGAGATCACCGACGAGGACTGGCACAGGGGGCTTGACGTCTACCTCATGAACGTCGTCCGCTCCACCCGCCTCGTCACGCCCATCATGCAGGCCCAGAAGGGCGGCGCGATCATCAACATCTCCACCGCCTGGGCGTTCGAGCCTGCGGCGATGTTTCCCACCTCGGCCGTCTTCAGGGCCGGGCTTGCCTCCTACACGAAGATCTTCGCCGACACCTATGCCGCCGAAAACATCCGCATGAACAACGTGCTGCCGGGTTGGATCGACAGCCTGCCGGCAACCGAAGAGCGTCGCGCCGCCGTTCCCATGCAGCGTTATGGCCGCAGCGACGAGATCGCCGCCACGGTGGCCTTCCTGGCCTCGGAGGGCGCCGGCTACATCACCGGGCAAAACATTCGCGTGGACGGCGGACTGACACGCTCGGTCTAAGGCGAGGCGATCGACCGAGACCTCATCCGCTGCGAAATCCCACAATCCCTCCTGACGGCTTTCGCTGCCGCAGGTCGCACCGGTTGAATGCGGCGCGACTGACAGATAGGTTCCGCGCGAACTGTATGCCCTCGGAGGTTCTCTTGAATTTAGTTCCCGCGCGCGTTCTGGTCGCTTTTCTCCTGTCAATGCCTGCCGTTGCTCGCGCTGAATGGCAGGCGGTCGAACACGTGCGGACCTACGCCATCAAGGGAACGACCGGCATGGAACTCTACCGTTCGATCGGCGAGCGGGGGCCGGAGGTCAGGGGCAGCCGCGCGATCGCGTTCACCGATTTCAAGCTGACCTGGTCGCGCAAGTATGAACCGAGAAACGGCGGCTGCGTGCTCGCCTCCGCGCGGCCCAACCTCGTCATCACATACATGCTGCCAAAGCCCGCCGAGAAGCTGCCGGCGCCGGTCCGCGCCAAATGGGAGACATTCATTGCAGGCGTCCAGGCCCATGAACGCGTGCACGGCGACTTCATCAAGGACATGGTGCGACAGATAGAGGACGTTTCCGTTGGCTTGACCGTGGCCGACGACCCCGACTGCAGGAAGATCAGAAAGGAACTCACCCGGCGACTCGGCCCCATCTCGAAAGCGAAAGGCAAGCGCGACAGCGACTTTGACCGCACCGAACTGAAGAGTGGAGGCAACGTCCGCCAGTTGGTCGTTGACCTTGTGAACGACGGGTTAGGACCTCTTTAGCCACAATGCGCGCGCAGAGGCGGCCGTCTCCTTGTGCTGTTTGCAGCCCCCTGGCGCTGCTGCCATTTTCGCATCGACCTGATCCCCTTTATGAGGTCTTTTCGCTCGTTAAGAAATGGGCGAGCCTGTGCGCCTCGTCGATCCGACCGTGGATCCATCCCGGGACAGCGCCCGATGTGCATGCAAATTTCACAAACACCGACACGCTCGCTGCTTAAGTAATTGATTTTCCAATCACAATGGCAGAGATGCGGCTGTACCGGCGTCCTGCCTGGCAGGCTTCTGGGGGCCGGAGCGAAAGGGGCTGTTAACCTTTATTTTCTATTCCGAGGGCAGGGGTTTCATGCCTTCCGGTAGTTCCAGCGTTGCAGGTATCCATGCGTCCTTCCCGTACGAATTCGCCCACCGCTCAAGACGTCTCCGCGACCCGTAGCGTCAACGCCGGCCAAGTCCGGCCAGCAGCCGCGGGGACGCTCCCCGGTATGACTATCACCGGAGAAGTGAAGGCAGGGTCCGACCTGCCGGCCTGGCAGAGTGCCTTCGTTCTCGGGCCGAATGTCCGCTTCACGCGAACGCCGGAAAGCGCATATGCGCGCAAGCCCGCACCAGCAGTCGAGCCGACAAAACCGGAAAAAGCCGTCGACGCCGCCGTCGACCAACTCCAGGTCGCGCAGGAGGTCACCCCTGCGCCGGCTCCGAATCCCGCGGATCTCGACAGCGCGGTCATGCGCAAGATCGAAGGCGGGCATGGACGGGCGCCGTCGGCCGAACCGCGCACGGCCCCGCCGGAGGCCACCGCGGCACAGAGCATCGAAGGCGACAACGGTGCCTTGGCTCTCTACCTGCGCCTGAAGCGCGAGATGACCGAGACGCGTCACGAGCTGCGATCGGCTCCCGCAGAGCCGGTTCGGGCCGCTCAGACGAGCGAGCCGAACGGCCCGCCTGCGCAAGCGTCGCTGACTGCCACGCCGGCGAAGCCCGCTGGGGCATTCGGTCTTTCCATCTCCGACTACGCCCTTTGGGAGGTCATGGGCCCGGATGTCGACCTCGCCGGACTTGCGCCGGCGGACCGCTTGGCGCTGCCCCACTTTAACGCAAGCCCGGATTCGCCCGCCTCGCTCTACCGCGAAGTCGTCATCAGACGCAGACAGGCCGGCGCGGCAGCTCGGATCGAAGGCGAGTCAATCGCCGCGGCGACGCCGGCGGCCGTCCAAGCCGAACGCGGCAGCGCCCGACCGATGACCAGGCCGTCGGCGGCCGGCCCGGCTGTCGTGACTGGCGCACGTCCCGTCGCCAGTTCGGCGAGCCCTGTTACCCCGCCGAACCCGTCTGCAAATGCAACGACCACGAAGCCAGCCACCCCACAGGCCTGGGTACGATCAGTCGCCGCGCGTGTCTCCGTTCAGTCCGGAACCAGCTTGCCTACGCCGGCGGCAGCGACAGACGCAGCGGAACCCGCGCCAGCACAAATCGGTCAGGTCGCGGACACCGCGAGTGATGGGGCATTCTCCGGGCTGCCGTCGTTGGCGGTGTTCCAGGCCGCGACCATGCAGGTCATGGCGACGGCCGGTGCGTGGCAAATGCCCCCGCTGATGTCCGCCTCGTTTGCGACGCCGGACGAAGCGCCGACGATCGCCGCTGTTGTGGAAGAAGTTCTGCCGCCGACGGCTGATCACGGCAATAAGGATGCACCGGCTGCTGCGACGCCGGTTGCACGACCGGCGCTCACCGCCTCGCGTTCGCTCGCCCGCTCCGGCCTGTTCTTTGCGGTCGACAGCAATCCCGACTACGAATTTCCGCCCGTCGACCTCCTGCAGCAGCCGGCAGGCGAGCAGGCGCATACCATGACGCAGGAGGCGCTGGAGCAAAGCGCGGGCCTGCTCGAAAGCATCCTCGAGGACTTCGGCGTCAAGGGCGAGATCATTGATGTGCGGCCCGGCCCGGTCGTCACCCTCTACGAGTTCGAGCCGGCACCCGGCGTCAAATCCTCGCGCGTGATCGGCCTGTCCGACGACATCGCCCGCTCCATGTCGGCGCTCTCGGCGCGCGTTGCCGTCGTTCCCGGCCGCAACGTCATCGGCATCGAACTTCCGAACGCCGTGCGCGAAACCGTCTATTTCCGTGAACTGATCGAGTGCGAGAGCTATTGGGAAACGAAGTTCAAGCTGGCGGTGTGCCTTGGCAAGACGATCGGCGGCGAGCCGGTCATTGCCGAACTCGCCAAGATGCCCCACCTGCTCGTCGCCGGCACGACCGGCTCGGGCAAGTCGGTGGCGATCAACACGATGATCCTGTCCTTGCTCTATCGGCTGAGGCCGGAGGAATGCCGGCTGATCATGGTCGATCCCAAGATGCTGGAGCTTTCCGTCTATGACGGCATCCCGCACCTTCTGACCCCGGTCGTGACCGACCCGAAGAAGGCGGTGATGGCGCTGAAATGGGCCGTTCGCGAGATGGAGGACCGCTATCGCAAGATGTCGCGCCTCGGCGTGCGCAACATCGACGGCTTCAACGCCCGCGCCGCCGCCGCCCGCGCCAACGGCGAAACGGTGATGTGCGACGTGCCGAAGGGCTTCGACCGCGCGACCGGCGAACCGACCTACGAGCAGGAGGAGATGGATCTCACGCCGATGCCCTACATCGTGGTCATCGTCGACGAGATGGCGGACCTGATGATGGTCGCCGGCAAGGAGATCGAAGGGGCCATCCAGCGGCTGGCGCAGATGGCACGCGCCGCCGGCATCCACCTGATCATGGCGACGCAGCGTCCGTCGGTCGACGTCATCACCGGCACGATCAAGGCAAACTTCCCCACCCGCATCTCCTTCCAGGTCACCTCGAAGATCGACAGCCGTACGATCCTTGGCGAGCAGGGCGCGGAGCACCTGCTGGGTCAGGGCGACATGCTGCACATGATCGGCGGCGGACGGATTGCCCGCGTGCACGGCCCGTTCGTCTCCGACGCCGAAGTCGAGGCCGTGGTCGCCCATCTGAAGACGCAGGGGCGGCCGGAATATCTCGGTACCGTCACCGAGGACGCCGAAGAGGACGACGCGGCCGAGCCGGAAGAGACCGCGGTGTTCGACAAGTCGGCCATGGCCGAGGAGGACGGCAACGACCTCTACGACAAGGCCGTCAAGGTCGTGCTGCGCGACCGCAAGTGCTCGACGTCCTATATCCAGCGCCGCCTCTCGATCGGCTATAACCGCGCCGCTTCGCTGGTGGAACGGATGGAACGCGATGGCCTGGTCGGGCCGGCGAACCACGTGGGCAAGCGCGAGATCCTGAACGGCAGCAACCGCGAAAGCGTGCCGCCCATGGAGATTTCGGATGACGAGGATTAAGGGGCTCGCCACGGCTTAAGCTGTGGCGGCAGGCCCGTCGCGCCGGACCTCCACAGAGGCTAGCGACATGAATTGAGTGGCGTCCGCCGCTTCGTTGTCGAAGCGGCGGACGATGTCATTCAGGCATCCGGACGATGCACCGTCTTGACCTCAAGGAAATCCTCAAGCCCGAAGATGCCACCCTCGCGACCGTTGCCCGACTGCTTGTAGCCGCCGAAGGGGCTGCCGTAGCGATGCGGCCCACCGTTGATGTGGACCATGCCGGCGCGAAGGCGCGCGGCGACGCGCTCGGCGCGATCCGGATCGCCCGTCTGGACATAGGCGGCAAGGCCATAGTTCGTATCGTTGGCGATCGCGATCGCCTCTTCTTCGGTATCGAACGGGATAATCGCCAGGACCGGACCGAACACCTCTTCACGCGCGATGCGCATGTTGTTGTTGACGTCGGCGAAGATCGTCGGCTTGACGAAATAGCCGGTCTCGAAGCCTTCCGGCTTGCCCGGACCGCCCACCAGCACCCGGGCGCCTTCGGCAACACCCGCCTCGATCAGCGCCTGAACGCGGCCGAACTGGATGTGCGAGACGAGCGGCCCGATGTGGCTGCCCTCCTCTTCCGGATTGCCGACCGTAGCCGCCTTGCCCGCCTTCTCAGCAATCGCAACGACCTTGTCGTACACCGACCGCTGCACGAGCATGCGGGTCGGCGCATCGCAGGACTGGCCGGAATTGTTGAAGCACTCGGCCACGCTGCCGGCCACGCGATCTTCAAGATCGGCATCCTCGAACACCAGGTTGGGCGACTTGCCGCCGAGTTCGAGCGTCACACGCTTGACGGTGTCGGCTGCATCCTTGCTCACGGCAATGCCGGCGCGGGTGGAGCCGGTGAACGACATCATGTCGATGTCCTTATGCTTGGAGAGAGCCGCGCCGCACTCGATGCCGTCGCCGTTGACCAAGTTGAAGGTGCCGGCCGGGAACCCGGCTTCATGGACCATCTCGGCATAGAGGAGGGCGTTCAGCGGCGTGAATTCGGAGGGCTTGAGAACGCAGGTGCAGCCGGTCGCAAGGGCAGGCACAACCTTCAGTGCGATCTGGTTGATCGGCCAGTTCCAGGGCGTGATCAGCCCGCAGACACCGATCGGCTCGCGCCGGAGGACGTCGCCGTTCGGAAGCACGTCGCGCATCTTCAGACGCTTCAGCGCATCGATGAACCCCTGCAGGTGGCCCACGCCGACATCCGCCTGCTGTTCGGTGCTCATGGTGATCGGGGCGCCGAGCTCAAGCGTGATCGTGCGGGCCATCTCGTCGTAGCGGCGCTTGTAGATCGAAAGCAGCTTCTCAAGAAGCGCGATGCGTTCGTCCACGCTCGTCTGGCTGTAGGTGGCAAAGGCCTTCTTGGCCGCGGCGACAGCGCGATCGATATCGGCGGCCGTGCCCATGGAAATCCAGGCGATCGGCGTTTCCGTCGCCGGATTGATGACCTCGAGATCGTTGGCCTTCAGCGGATCGACCCACTTGCCATCGATATAGAACTTGCGCTTATCGAGCATGCTTTCCTCCGTCGCATTTTTCTTCCGAATTCCGCCCCACCGAGCTGGTCGGTGAGTTCGCGCAAACTGTCGACTTTGCCGCAACAAAGAGCAATAGGTCTGCGGAAATTAATTTGATCACATTTCTCAAAGTGTGATCGTTTTCCGATCAGTCCCGGCCAGACTTGGCGTAGAAGCTCTGCACATCGGCGGTGAATTTCCGCCGCTCGTCGGGCGCGGTATAAAACATGTGGCCGCCGCGATAGACCTTGAGGTCCGCTCGGCCGGAGGAGAGCGAAGGTGGCAGGTGATCGATGACATAGCGGCTGGCACCGTAAGGCGTCAGCGCATCACTGTAGCCATGCGCCACCAGGAGCCGGAACGAAGGCACTACCGACAAAAGGTCGCGTAGATCCTGCACGGCGCTGGCCTCCGATCGCGCGCCATCCCAGTCCCAGCGCCGGTTCACGTCCTTGTTCAGAAGGCGATAGGACAGCTCGGTGGAAAAGCGCAGTTCGTCACGAGCGTAGCTTGCGAAGGCCGCGCCATAGGCCCGCGTATAGCCATCCAGAACCGGATCCGCCCCGCGGTCGATCGGCGTCTCCGGGTAGGGGTCTTCCATGAGGACGGCGGCATCATAGGGGCTTACAAGCTTGCCCTCCGCTGCGGCAAGGTTCTTGGTGTAGACGTCGCCGACAAATCCCCTGTTCCGGGCGACCACCTCCTGCTTGATTCCCGTCAGTTGCGCGATGCGCGCGTAGAAGCGCTCGGCCGTTTCTCCCACGGGAGCTGGACCGGCGAGCGAGACGAGATACTCGCCCATCGCGAACCCTTCCGCCTCGGCCACCGCCTGTTCGCTGAAGGCCGCCTTGCGTTCCAACTCCGCGGCGACCAACGAGGGAAGTTGCAGCGCCGCCCCCAACGGATCGTCGGACGAACTCAAGACAAACCGAGCATCGATCAGCGGGGAGACCATGACAATGCCCGAGACGACGAGCCCTTGTTCGTCCTTCAGTGCGCTTGCCACCTTGGCTGCGCGAAGTCCGCCGTAGCTTTCGCCAAGGAGGTATTTCGGCGAAGCGATGCGGCCGCTCTTCTGGATATAGAGCGCGATCGCCTTTGCCAGGCTCTGGGCGTCCTGCCGCACGCCAAAATAAGCCGATTCCGCATCCTTTCCGGCCGGGCGGCTCCAGCCCGTGCCCACCGGATCGATCAGCACGAGATCGGTGAAGCCGAGCCAGCTGTCGTGATTGTCGGCAAGCCGCGGCTGCGTACCGTCGCGATTGCGCGCGTCGAATTCGACGATTCGCGGACCGACCAGCCCAAGATGCAGGTAGGCAGAGGCCGCACCGGGGCCGCCATTGAAGGCGAAGGTGATCGGACGATCGGCAGAAGCGCCATCCGCCACGTAGGCGGTATAGAAGACCTTGGCGTTGATCTTGCCGTCCTGATTGCGCAACTCGAGCGTGCCCGCGGTGGCCGTATAGGCGATTTCACCGCTCGAATGCTTCAAGACGTGCCGGGTGGCTGCATCGGCGGGCAGCAGGTTCAACATGCCGCCATTCTGCTCCTGGTTCTGGTCCTCGCCCCGATCCTGCGCGGGCAAGGATGAGGGAACGGCAAGCAAGAGCAGGGCGACGATGGCCAGGAAGGGATGGAAACGCAAAGTAGGGCTCCTTTCGCCCGCCTCCCGATCGGAATCAGTCTAGGGATGGCGACGGCCTATCGAAATTCAACACTATTTGATCACGGCGC
This sequence comes from Mycoplana ramosa, assembly GCF_041930185.1. Taxonomy (NCBI): domain Bacteria; kingdom Pseudomonadati; phylum Pseudomonadota; class Alphaproteobacteria; order Hyphomicrobiales; family Rhizobiaceae; genus Mycoplana; species Mycoplana ramosa. Next base: position 284,884 of record NZ_JBHEEW010000002.1, read on the forward strand.
GACCACTGTCGGCTGGGGGGTCCGGCGAACCTCGAAAGGTGCCGCTATTTCTCCATCGCGCCCTGCACCCACTGCTGGAAGCGGTAGACGTCGAATTCCTGCGGCATCAGTGTGCCGCGCTCGAACTTCTCGCTCTTCAGTCCGCGCTGGTTCATCTCGCAGGCCTCGCCATCCTGGCGCATGACAAGGCTGGCAAAATCCACCACGTTGTCCACATTGAATTCCGGCGCGGCAAGCGTATCGGGCGGGAAGAGCCATTCCGCCTTCAGCTCGGTCAGTTCCGGCCCGAGCGGGCGCAGCGACACCGCACGGACATAATCGACGTGGGCGACGATGAACATCGTCGGCACCAGGGTGACGAACGTCTGCCCGGCGTCGCGTTGAGCCTGGGTGAGGCCCGAAAACTCAGGACCGCAGGGCCGGCCGTCCATCGTCCAGCTCCTTGCGCCCGCCTTCAGGACCGGATCGTGCCGGTCGGTCTCCGGCCGCCAGTCCGGCGCCTCGTTCGGCGCCATGTAGCCCTTCGAATAGATCGGCACCATCTCCGACAGTTCCGGATGGATGCCGGGGCAGTGCAGGCACTCGTTGTAGTTTTCCCAGAAGATCTTCCAGTTGCAGGCAAGGTTCTTGACCCAGGTGTGGCCGGTGACCAGGCTCCGCATCGGCCAGTTGTCGAGCGCATTGGGGCCCAGATCGGGAGCAGAAGCAAAATCCGGCGGACTGTCGGCCAGACAGACGAAGAGAAAGCCGTTCCACTCGCGGACGTGCACCCGGAAGAGCCCATGATCCTCCTTCCTGAAGTCGGCGGTGGCAGAGACGAAGGGCGTGCGCACCAGATCTCCGGAGAGGCTGTAGCTCCATTGGTGATAGGGGCAGGCGATGAGCTTCGACTTCAGGGGCTTTTCGTCTGCCGCGCAAAGCTCGGCGCCGCGATGGCGGCAGGTGTTGTGAAAGGCGGTGACGTCGCCGTCGCGGTCCTTGACGAGAATGAGGTTTTGCCCGCCGACGAAAAGCCGCCGCATGGTCATCGGCGGCAGGTCGTTGTCGCGGCCGACATAGATCCAGTGCCGGCACCAGATCGCCTTCTCTTCGGTAGCAAACCAGGCCGGATCGAAATAGGCGCGCGCGGGAAGCGAGGGCGGGCAGCGATCAAGGAGAGGTGACCCCGGCGGCGGCGCACTGATTTCGTTCATCGTTTACCTCCCCAACGGATATGTCATGGCGAACAAGCCTGAAATCCGGAGATAAATTTCGTCCGTATTGAATGAACTGTCAATCAATGATGCCCGACAACCCTAATGACAGCCGCCCGCGTCATCCCCCGTCGCCAATCGATCGAGGATGGGGCAGTCCGGCCGATCATCGCCCTGGCAATTGGCTGAAAGGTGCTGCAGCGTCATCACCATCTCCTGCAACTGGCGCATCTTCGCCGTCAGTTCCTCGATATGCGTGGCGGCAATGCGCTTGACGTCCGCCGACGCGCGGCCGCGATCCTGCCAGAGCGCCAGCAGGTCGCGGATCTGGGCAATGGAGAAGCCCAGGTCGCGGGCGCGGCGGATGAAGGTGAGGGTGGCAAGATCCTTCGGCCCGTAGGTACGATAGCCCGAGCCGGTGCGACCGGCCTCGTGGATGAGGCCGATCGCTTCATAGTGGCGGATCATCTTTGCGGTCACACCCGTCGCCGCCGCTGCCTCGCCAATGTTCATGCCCAGTTCTCCTTGCGCTTGCTTGGTCCGGCGGCGGGACGGAAACGCTTCAACCGCAGTGCGTTGCTGACGACAAAGACGCTGGAAAGCCCCATCGCGCCCGCGGCGATCGCCGGCGACAGCAGGATACCGAAGGCCGGATAGAGCACGCCGGCGGCGACCGGGATCAGCGCAACGTTGTAGCCGAAAGCCCAGAACAGGTTCTGGCGGATGTTGCGCATCGTCGCCCTTGAGAGGGCAATGCCGGTGGCCACGCCGCGCATGTCGCCGGCCATCAGCACGATGTCCGCGCTTTCGATCGCCACGTCCGTGCCGGTTCCGATCGCAATGCCGGTGTCGGCCGCGGCAAGCGCCGGGGCGTCGTTGATGCCGTCACCGACGAACGCCACCTTTTTCCTGCCCCCCTCGGAGAGCGACTTGACCGCGGCAACCTTTCCGTCCGGAAGCACCTCGGCCATCACGCGGTCGATGCCGAGCATGGCCGCGACCGCTTCGGCGGTGCGACGGTTGTCGCCGGTGATCATCGCCACCTCGACGCCCAACGCCTTCAATTGCGCGATCGCTTCCTTCGTCGTCGGCTTGACCGGATCGGTGACGGCGAAGAGGGCGGCCAGCCTGTCGTCGATGGCCGCATAGAGCGGCGAGGCGCCCTGTGCGGCCAACCGCTCCGCGTCCTTCGCGAACGGGGCAACGTCGAGCCCGCGCGCGGCCATGAAGGCGACCGATCCGGTTTCGACCTTGCGGCCCGAGACGGTGGCCGAGATGCCCTGGCCCGAAGTCGCCTCAAACGCGTCGGCGGCGAGGATCTCCAGCCCTTCCGATTTCGCCGCCTCATGGATCGCCAGCGCAATCGGGTGCTCGGACCGGACCTCGGCAGCGGCCACCAGCGAAAGCACGTCATTGCGCTCGAAGCCGCCGCCGGGAATGATCTCCGTCAGTTCCGGCCGGCCGAGCGTCAGCGTGCCCGTCTTGTCGACGGCGACGACATCGGTCGATTCCAGTGTCTGCAGCGCCGTGCCCTGGCGGAACAGCACGCCGAGTTCTGCCGCGCGCCCGGTGCCGGTGATGATCGAGGTCGGCGTCGCAAGCCCCATCGCGCACGGGCAGGCGATGATCAGCACGGCGACGGCGGCGACGAGCGCATGCGCCAGTTCCGGGCTCGGCCCGAGTACATACCAAAGGCCGAAGGTGGCGAGTGCGACCACGATGATTGCCGGTACGAACCAGGCGGTTACCCGGTCGACCAGCGCCTGGATCGGCAATTTCGCCGCTTGCGCGTCCTCGACCATGCGGATGATCTGCGACAGCACCGTATCGGCGCCGACGCGGGTGGCGCGGAAGGAAAACGATCCGGTCGTGTTTATCGTGCCGCCGGTGACGCTGTCGCCCGGCTTGCGCTCGACCGGCATGGGCTCGCCGGTGATCATCGATTCGTCGACGAAGGATCGGCCCTCCGTTACCTCGCCGTCAACCGCGATCTTCTCGCCCGGGCGCACCAGCACGATGTCGCCCGGAACGACGGCCTCGAGCGGGACGTCGACCGGCTGACCGTCCTTCAGGATTCGGGCGGATGTGGCGCGAAGGCCGGCCAGGTGCCGGATCGCTTCGCCGGTGCGCCCCTTGGCGCGCGCCTCCAGGTAGCGCCCGGCGAGGATCAGCGTGATGATGACGGCCGCCGCCTCGAAATAGACGTTCGCCGCGCCGCCCGGAAGCAGGCCGGGCGCAAACGTCGCGACGGTCGAAAAGCCCCAAGCAGCGGCGGTGCCGATCACCACCAGCGCATTCATGTCCGGTGCGCCGCGCAGCAGGCTCGGAATACCCTTCTTGAAGAAGCGCAGGCCCGGTCCGGCCAGCACGAGCGTCGCCAGAACGAACTGGATCAGCCGGTTCGCCTGCATGCCGATCGTTTCATGGATGTAGTGCCCGAAGGCCGGCACCGCATGCGCCCCCATCTCCATGATGAAGAGGGGTGTGGTCAACAGCGCGGCGACGATCAGCGAGCGGCGAAGCGCCGCGATCTCGCCTGCGCGCCGATCCTCCTCGGACGGCGTCTCGGCTGCGGCAGCCTCACGGATCGCCCGATACCCCGTTTTCTCTATGGCCGCAGCCAGATCGTCGAAGGTCACGGCACCGCGCAGGAAGCGAACCCTCGCGTGCTCGTTCGCAAGATTTGCAGTTGCATCGACCACGCCGGGCACCGCTTTCAGCGCCTTCTCGACCCGCCCGATACACGAAGCGCAGGTCATCCCTTCGACCGGAAACTCCAGCGTCTCCTCGCCCACGCCATAGCCGGCCGCACGGACCGCTTCGGCGACCGCCGACACGTCCGGCTTGCCGTCGAACGTCACGTCGGCCTTTTCGGTCGCGAGATTGACTGCCGCTTCCAAAACACCCGGAACCTTCTCGATCGCCTTCTCGACCCGACGCACACACGAGGCACAGGTCATGTCCTCGATGGAGAGCTTGATCGTCTGCCGGTCGCCCGGCTCATTGCCTATGAGCATGATGCACGCTCCTTTCTTTACCCAGATCGTGCACCTTCCCATGATGTCAAGGTCAAGCGATTTCTTGACGATCTGCAGCCAGCCTCACGGCGCCAATACGAATGCATTGGAGGTCAGGCAGGCGCTAAGCGCCAGCCCACCGGCGCGCTGTTTGTCGTGATCGTGCCTGCGCTAACCAACCAGGCGTGCGACCACCTTGCGCGCAACGGAACCGGCGCTGACCTGTCCTATCGTCGAGCGGAAGCTGCCTGAATAGACGTGCCGGATCATGACGGTGCGCATCCGCAGCGTCTCGTCGAAGGCGATGGCGAACTCGGCTTCGGAGCGGCGCACGATCGTCCCGTCGAAATGGGCGCTGTCCAATTCGACGGAAACGCGCGTTCCAACTGGCTCCCGCGCATTGCCCAGCAGGCGCATCCCGCCCACGGAAATGTCCGCCATCACGTAGACCTGCTGGATCGCACCGGTCGAGACGATCACCGTCTCGGCTCCCCGCAGCCGCTCATGCCGGCGCAGTCGCGGTCGCTCGACGCATACGGCGATTGCCGAGATCAGAATGGCCATGTTGTACCAGGACCAGTAGAGCGCCACGACACTGGAATCCTGCAGCGTCGGCGACATGCCGAAGGAAAGCAGCACGCCCAGAACCGTCAGTCCAAGCAGGAAGCCGAACTGGCCGATCATCCGCCACTGGATAACGGTTCGGCTCCGGTCGCCTCCCTTGGCCGTGACCTTGAATTTTTGCCCCCTGGGCCTGAACAGGCCGATCGCGACAGCCTTCAGGATTTCGCGGGCCGCGAGCAGCTGCGACACGTCGGTCATGATCGGCAATACACGCTGGCCGGAGAGCCACGCCATGACGGCGATCTGCGCCAGGTAGTAGGGTAGGAAATGGGCGATGCCGTCGGCCGTGTCCACGTTTACGGCGTTGATGCCGAACAGGAGATAGAGGATCGGGACCGCGATGCCGGCGATGCGGAAGAGGTAGGCCATGCTCCAGTAGAGGAGACTTTCTACCAGGCTGACGCGGTCGATCAACCGAAGCCCGTTGTTGAGGTTGAACGGGCCATCCTCGCCGCGGATGATCTGGATGAAGCCCAGGCACCAGCGGCTGCGCTGGGTCATGTATTCATTGAGGCCTTCCGGCGCCAGACCGAGAGACAGCCGTTCATTGAGGTAGACCGTGCGGAAGCCGTTGCGCTTCAATCGCAGCGTGAGCAGGTAGTCTTCGGTCACGGACTCGGTCGGAAAGCCGCCGGCGCGTAGCAGCGCTTCCATGCGGATAACCGACGAGGTGCCGCAGCAGAAGGCGGTGCCCCAGGCATCCTTCGCCGGCATCAGCACATCGAAGAAGTAGCGCTGTTCATCCGGCCAGGCGTCCGACGCCTGAAGGTTGGCCTGGATGGGATCGGGATTTACGAAATGCTGCGGCGTCTGAACGATGCCGACATCGTCTTCCCTGAACAGCGTCAGAGCACGCGAAAGGAAAACGGGAATCGGCACGAAATCGGCGTCCAGCACCGAGATAAAATCCGGCGGCGCCGGCAGCGCGGCGACATGGCGCAGCGCATGGTTTATGTTTCCGGCCTTGGCGTGCTGATTGTCCGGCCGGGCCAGGTAGTTGACGCCAAGTTCCTCGGCGAGGTCAGCCAGCCATGGGCGCCGCCCGTCATCGAGTACCCAGACCCGGTAGTTGGCATAGGTCATCCCGGTCGCGCCCAGAATCGTCCGCTCCAGGATTTCGCGCTCCTCATTGTAGGTACAGATGAAAACGTCGACGAGGGGCTGGGCCGGGAGGCCCGCCAGCCAGCCAGCGTTGCGCTCAACGTCGGCAGAGCGGTCGCTGGTGCGCGTCAGCGTGATATAGGAGATCACCGAACCCGTCACCGCACCGAGTTCAACAAGGAAGAACAGCCACCCTGCCGCCCAATCGACCGGATCGCTGATCGACGGGATGGTGACGGTGACACGCCAGTACAGATAATAGGCGGTCAGCGTCAGCACCAGCGCGATCGGCAGCACGCGAACTCTGCTGTGGCGGTCGATCCAGGGCAGTACCACCAGCAGCAGGCCGGCGATCAGCAGGCCGGGAATCGATCCCTCGAGCAGGACAGACAGGATCGGGTTGGTGGCCGGACTCATCAGGAGGCGGTCTTGCCGAACACGACGCGGCCGGTTTTGCCGACCGGACACGTGCCATTCCCGCCAAGACTGTCGGTCGCTACGGTGGCGCGATACGATTCCTTGGTCAGCGCCGAGGGGATGATGGCGAAATTCGAGCCCGCCGCAGCAACGCCGCTCAGTTGCACGACACGCCCGGCAAAAGCTGGTCCGCCTTCGTGGAAGGTGAAAGATGCCGGCATGCCGAGGGAGAGCGTATTGTAGACGGATTCGCTCACCGCGGTCGTCACCATCAATCTCGAGCAGTCGAGCACACTCACCAATGGCTGGCCGGCGACGACCTGCTCGCCGGGAGAAGTCAGGATTTCCCAGATCTGCCCACCGGCGGGCGCGGCAATGGTGGCCCGGCTTGCCAGGTCGAAGCGGGCCTCCTCGGCCTGCATTTCCGCCGTCAGTCGCCTCACGCGGGCTTCGAGTTTGCCTTTGTCGGTATTGAGCAAGGCGAGGTTTTCGTCGATCCAGTCGAGGCGCTGCATCGACTGCGGCACATCGTCATAGCCGTCGCCGAAAAAGCGCCCGGCCTTCAGCGCCTCTGCCTCGACCACCAGTACGGCCCTGCGCGCCTTGGCCTGGTCGACCGACGCGCGGGCAACGGCGAGATCGCGCTCTGCGGTCTGTCGTGTTGCCTGCGCACTAAATCCGGTGGCCGCAAGCGAGGACTGCCGGGCGACTTCCGCCTCAGCGCGATCCATCACCGCCTGGGCGGATGTGATCTGGGCATCCGCCAGCACAAGATCGGCACCGACCCGGAGGACCCTGTCGGCCCGATAGTCCTCGACACGGGCGGCAATCGCGGCACGCAGCGTCGTCAGGCGGTCAATGCGGGCGACCACCGCAACCAGGTCCTCATCCGCAGTCCGCAAATTCTCCTTTACACGCTCGATCGCGGCACGGTCGGCGCGCGCGTTCTGGACTGTCATGAGGACATTACCCGGCAAGACGGTCGCGCCGACGCGCAACGGGTCAAGCGCCTCCGACACCACACCGCCGACAGGCGCGCGCAAGGTCACGACCTGAGCATTGACCACCGCCTCGACGCTCGACACCTGAAACAGACGCTGTAAGGGCATCCAGCCGACCGAAGCCAAAAGGACCAGGCCGGCCACAGATTTCAGGAGCCGTGAACGCGTCGGCGACAGCGGCGGCGCCGCGCGCGGCGATTTGACGGCAGGCGCTTCGGCCTCTGCCGGCTGAACGAATTGCCGAGCCAGCAGGCCCTGCAGCGCGGACGCATCCTGCCGCGACGGCGCCTCTCCGGCCTGTGTCGCTGCCGCCGCGTGGACGGGCTGTGAGATGTCGTGTGCTTCTCCGGCCGTCCCGTGGACGGCCCCACTCCGTTCGGGCTGGATTTCCAGTGTCGATTTCATCTGCCGCCCCACTGACGTGGGTCCCCGTTGAAGTGTCCGGATCATGGACGTTTCTTGTACCGGCACGCGTTTCGATCGAAGCCATCTTCGGGGGGAGACGTTTCAAGAAATTAAACTTTGATTCGAAACTTACGCGATGACTAATATTCTATAAATGTATCCAGCGCCCGGGAGACGCCATCTGCTCTCCCGCATTGACAGTCGCACGGGATGCGCGATTAGCTTCTTGCGAGACTGGCAATGCACAGGTGGACAGGCGTGACTTTCACGGACATGAAAACGCGGCTCTATCGCCGGATCAAGTATAACCTCCTGCGGCCGCGCCCCCCGCTTGCACCTGCGCCCTTCGATGGACCGGTGGTCGTGGTCGGGTCCGCGCCAATCTCGAACAGGCCGGCCGGGTTCGACGAGCGTTTTCGCGTGATCTCCGTCAACGGATCGCAGATGGTGGCGGCGAAGTGGGGAAGAGAAAAACCCGACATCACCTTCATGATGTTCAACCAGGTCCGCGGCACCAACACGAATGCGATGGAGGTCCGGCGCGTTCTGCAAGGCCAGCGCACCGGCGCGCTGTATGTCTTGCTTTGGCGCGAGGGGTTGCCTTCCCTGCAGGAAGGACTGCAAGCCTTCGACTATCAGTACGACAGCCTGCGCATCATCGACCGCTACCAGCGCATGGCCCTTCTCGATCGCCTGTGTGGCTTCAAGAGCGAGGAACTCGACAGGGAAAGCAAGTGCTCGAACGGCATCCATGCAACCCTGTTTGCCCTCTATAACGGCGCACGGGCCGTGATCCTGACAGGGATCAGCCCGCAGGCAAGCGGCCACGTCTATAATCAGGAAAATCTGCCGCGCTTCCACAAGGACATGGATCAGAAGGCCCTTCAGGCCCTCATCGACCGCAGGCATCCCATCTTTACCGCCGACCCGGACGTGTCCGAATCGAGCGGAATACCGCTTTGGAAGGGCGAACGCTGACACCGGTTCGCCCGGCGTCCTCCTTACTGATTGACCGCGCTTTCCCCGCCGGGGCGTTCATCGTCGTGCAGCTTGATGCCATGCGCGGCGACGAATTCGACCATGGCGCGATCCTCCACCTCGGACCGCTCGATATTGCGCATCGTGACCCTGATCTTTTCTGCAAACCGGTCGGCGGAAACGACGTAATTGGAGCCGCGCGCCATCTTTGCGGCCAACTCCTCCTCGGACTTGCTGTAGTAGTGATTGAGCTGGAGATAGGCGTTGGAATAGAACTGCCGTTCCTTGCGCCCGCGTCGGCTGGTCAGAAAGCCGGCATCGTTCATCGTCAGGTCACCGAACTGGCGCGTCTTGAACTGATGAATCGTCACCTCCACGACCTCGCAGGGATCCACAATGCATTTGAAGTTGCAGGAGTGTTCCTGCCGTCCGAGCGGATCGGCGCATCGTCTCGTGTAGTTGGTGACGACAGGTCCGGCGGGCCTGGTCTTGTGCCCGCTTGTTCCGAACATGTGCCAGGGCAGCGAGACGTTGGGAAAATCGCCGGTCGCAACGAGAGCCTCCTCGATCGTCGCACCCGTTCGCGGCAACAGGAACTCATCGGCGTCGATGAACGCCATTCGGCGAAAGCGCCCGCCGAAGTTGAGAATGGCATGGGCGAAGGCGTGCACCTGTCCATCGATGAGTTGATCCGTCTTGCCAGACACGATCCGCCCGGCCCAGGGCACGATGGTCAACTCCCGAGGCGTCAGAATGCGGTGGAGGATGTCGCAGGTCCCATCCGTCGATTCATTGTCGTAGACAATGAAATGGCAAACACCGACCGCCCTGTGAAAGCGGACCCATTCTTCGATGTAGGCCCCCTCATTCTTGACGCAGACGGCAATGGCAATGCCCCTTCGTCCGGGGTCGGGCGCCGGAGGCGTGATGGAAAGGGTCTTGATGCCGCTTCTGTTTCTGCCAAACCAGCGCATTTCGCCTCCATTGGCCAGCGCACCCGGCGAGGTCGGTACTATATGGCCCGGCGGACCTCCGGACCAGATCCAGTGCCGCCCGCACCTTCAATCGCGCGGTCGCATTGACATCACTCCGGTCCTCATGCACACCATACGAACGGTAACAATGTCGGAATTCGAATTAAGGCAGCAGATGAACTGAGTGAAACGCCACCCAGGCGGAAGAAGCGGAAGGTATCGGCATGAAGGACGACCTTATACGCATTTTCATCGGCTTCGACTCCAAAGAAATTGTCGCCTATCACGTGCTTTGTCAAAGCATACTTGAACATTCCAGTGCCCCGGTGGCGTTTTCCCCGATCGTTCTGAGCAATCTTGGCGGACTTTTCACCCGCGAACGCAATCCGTTGCAGTCGACGGAGTTTTCCTTTTCGAGGTTCCTCGTGCCATACCTGAGCAACTACGAGGGATGGAGCATCTTCATGGATTGCGACATGCTTGCCCGCGCCGATATCGCCAAGCTCTGGTCGCTTCGGGATGACCGATATGCTGTGATGTGCGTCAAGCACGACTACGTTCCGAAGGTCGAGACAAAGTTTCTCGGTCAGACCCAGACGAAATATGAGAAGAAGAACTGGTCGAGCATGATACTGTTCAACAACGCCAAATGCAGGGCGTTGACCCGGGACTATGTCAACAGCGCCACCGGGCTCCAGTTGCATCAGTTCAAGTGGCTCGACAGCGAAGAGAAGATCGGCGCGATTCCGGTGGTCTGGAACTACTTGGTGAACGAGTACGATTACCGCGAGGATGCCAAGCTCGTCCATTTCACTGACGGCGGACCCTATTTCGAGGAATACCGAAACGACGACTATGCGCCGGAATGGTTCGCGATGCGCGATCGCGTCATCTCGGTGCAGCAGAAGTAGTCGCCGTGAAAGCGCCAGGCGAACCCCCGGATCACGGCCTGCCTCCGCCGGGGGCGGCCGGCGGACTGACACGGCCTGAAGAGTGGCGCCAACTCTTCTCGCCCTATTCCCATATCGTCCTTGTCGCCAACAGCGCGGCCGTGGACGTGGCGGCGCTGAGCGCCGAGTATCCGCCCACCGCCCTGTTTGTCTTCTTCAACCGGGTTTCCAAGGTGCTCAATCAGCCTTTCCGCGGACACGCGCTGCTCGTTGCCCGAGGGCAGCCGCGCGGCTCGAATATCGTCTACCGCGGTGAAGTGGAGGAGGTCCTGTCCTTTTTCGAGACGGCCAATTTTCTCGGCATCATGAACATCAGGCTCAATGCGCAGGAGAGGCTCAATACGGCGGCGGACTTCCGAAATGCACCGACCGGCCATCTGGACCTGCTCGGGCATTTCGATGACTTCTATACCGCGGGCAAGACGCCGACGAGCGGCTTTGCCGTGACGGTGTGGTTGAGCGAACTGAGGCTGGCCTCGATCATCGCCCTGGCGGGATTTTCAGCCAGACGGACCCAGCAGTGGCGGGTCGTGTCGGTGCACGACTGGACCTTCGAACAAGTCTTTCTTCGCATGATGGCGCGGCTTGACCGGATCGCCATTCACGGCGGCGTCGGCGTCAACGCCTATCACGCGCTCGCCACACACTTTCCCGAGATCGATCCTGCCGAAATTGCGCTCACGGCCTCGGAAGTGCTGTCGGAACGGCTCTCCAACACCGACAGCGAAGTCGACAAGCTGATCTCGCTGACGAACTTCATCCGCGCGGCGGACAATTTGTTACGAGGGCTCAAGCCAGGCTTCTTCAAACGACGGTCCAACCGCACGTGATCGCCTTTCGCATACGGCGCTACGAGTCGGGACCGGAGCGCGGCGCCACGACGGCTGGGGAGCAGCATTATGTGCATCAATTCCATAATAACTCTTACGCGAGTTTATGCTGTAGCCGGGTGGGTTCAAGTTTAAACTGCGACTTGCGAGACATAACAATGGCTTATCTCACGCGAGGAACAGCGCATGACACGCACCTATTCTCAGATCGACATGGATGAACGCCGCAGGATCGCTCGTTGGCGGATGGCGGGCATCGGCGTCGAGATCATTGCGGAAAAACTCGGCCGACACCGCTCGACGAGTTTCCGTGAGATCAAACGCAACACCTTCGTCGATCCGCAGATGCCGGATCTGAGCGGTTACTACTGCGTCACGGCCAACGCGATGGCCCGCGAGCGCCGTGCCAAGCTGCGCAAGCTCGCGCGCTTCGCCGATCTGCGGCAGTCGATCATCGAGCGGATCATGCACGGCTGGTCGCCGCAGCAGATCGCCGGACGGATGCGACTGGAGGTACATTCTATTTCCAAGTGCGACATGGTGACGACGACACTGCGCGGTCGGCGGCATCTGGCCGTTTTTCGGCGCCAGCATCGCCGTGCTGATGCTGGCCACCCATGTCCCGGCGCCATCGCTTCTGGCTTCCGGCGATGCTCAGGTGAGCGTCGGCGACAAAGTCCGCGCGCCTGGTGGGCCGCCACGCCGCCTGCGGTGTCGCCTTGGCGGCACTCAAATCCACGCCGTGCTCGCTGTGCCATGCAAAATCTGGCGATGTCGAAGGGCCTGATGAGCGTTAGGCGGATTGCAGCCTCGCCTCACAGCGCAGAAGCATCCCGTAGAGATCTCGCGGTTCATCGGGATCGGCAAGCAGGTCGAGATCGTCGTAGAGACCGGTCTCCTTGAGCTTGCTGCGAACGTAACGCAGGGCCGAAAAGTCCTCGATCGCGAAGCCGACGCTGTCGAACAGCGTGATCGTCCGGTCCGACTCGCGACCCGCGCGCTTGCCGGCGATCACTTCCCAAAGCTCCTTGACCGGGTGGTCAGCATCGAGCTGCTGGATCTCGCCCTCGATCCGCGTCTGTGGCGGATATTCCACGAAGATATCCGAACGCAGCAAGATGTCCTTGTGAAGTTCGGTCTTTCCCGGGCAGTCTCCGCCGACTGCATTGATGTGAACGCCCGGACCGACCATGTTGTCGGACAGGATGGTCGCATATTGTTTGTCGGCAGTGACGGTCGTGATGATGTCGGCGCCCTCGACGGCGTCCTGCGACGAGGTGCAGGTCCTGATCGAAAACCCCTTGCCGGCCAGGTTCTTGGCGCACCGTTCGCTGGCGCTCGGATCGATGTCGTACAGCCGCAGGTCGGTTACGCCGAGGATTGCCTTGAAGGCCAGTGCCTGGAATTCGCTTTGCGCGCCGTTGCCGATGATTGCCATGGTTTTCGAGCTTGGTCGAGCAAGGTGCTTTGCCGCGACCGCTGACATCGCCGCCGTGCGCAACGCCGTAAGGATGGTCATTTCGGAAAGCAACATGGGATAGCCATTGCCGACATCGGACAGGACACCGAAGGCGGTCACTGTCTGGCGGCCTTCCCTCATGTTCTTCGGATGGCCGTTTACGTACTTGAAACCGTATAGCGTTCCGTCGCTGGTGGGCATCAGCTCGATCACGCCTTCATCGGAGTGGGACGCCACGCGCGGCGTCTTGTCGAAGGCCTCCCAGCGACGGAAATCCTCTTCGATTACCTTGGCTAGTTCGGTCAGGAACGTTTCCGTGCCGATCGTCAGGACGAGCCGCATCATGTTTTCAACGCTGACGAAAGGTACAACGTTGAGGTTCGTATAGGCAGTCATTGTGGCCCCTTTTGATGGAGTTGCCGCCGGAGGGCCGCACAAGTCGGCCCCTATGCGGACGGCGAGATCTTATTCTTCGGTGCGATCGTCGGCGAGGAAGGTTCGAGCGATTTCCGACACCATATCCGGAAGCACACCGAAAGCGTAGGGCGCGTGCACGCGCTCGAATTTCTGGTGGAACTCGCGGCCCCATGGCCCAAGGTTGACGGTCGGGAAGCGTTTGGCGTCGGCCGGCGGATGATCGACCAGCCGCGAGATCGGCGTGTTTTCCGAGACGATCTCATTTCCGCTCGCCGCCCGTCCAAGGAAGCTCATGTCGGATATTCCCTGGAAGTGAGGCTTCCAGACAAGGCTTCGGGCCGGATCCTCGCCGAGCCCCTCCCTGGCCTTCTCGATCGCCTGATAAAGGGACCTGTCGTTGGGCTCGCTGAGGAGCAGCCGGCTTGAAGGATAGTGCAGGCCGGCGAAACCGATGACGATCGCCGGGCCGGAAAGGCGCGCCGTGCCGACCAGCCACTCCGTCAGAAGCCGCGAGAGCAGGAGCGGATTGTCGATGTGCGCGAGCAGCCGTTCCTGTGCAAGATAACGTTGATCGAAGCCCTCGCCAAAACATTCCCTTGCCAGGCCTTTCAGCTCCTGGAACGTGACCAGCCGAGGCATCGCAGGGGTGGCACCGGCGCTTCGACCGGCCATCTGGCCGTAGCGCTCCGATTGCCGCTTAAATCTTTCAACCGCTTCCGTTGCGCCAGTCAGCACCTCATCCCGGAATCGCGCAAACAGCTCGTTCGCGGCCATCGAATGATAGAGCCAGTTGAACGCGATCCAGAACCGCTCCGGCGTCGTGACCTCGTAGCCGTCGCGCAGGTCCTTCGCCTCAAGGCAGATCGGCGGTGGCGAGGTATCGGTGCTGTCGTGGTCGGCCAGGGCGGCATTCCCTTCCAGCCGCGTCAGAATGCCTGCTGCCATCGCCTGGGCGCTGACCCCTTCGAATGGGTAGCTAGCATGCGAGCTGCAGCCGACCACCAGGGCGAAGGGCAGGAGCTTGCCGATCGTGCCGGCATAAACGGCGCGGCCTTCGCTGCCGTCACCCTGATCGGACGTCACGTCCAGATTGATGCCTGCAGCGATATCGATGCCAAGATCCGCCGCCAGGGCAGGCAGTGCGTCACGGAACGATCGCATCCCGCGGCTCTCGCGTTCTTCGTCAGGCGTCGCCACGAACATGAGATTGCCCTGCCGATCGGGATCGGCCGCGAACTGCTCCAGGCATGCAATGGCTGCGGCAATGCCGCTTTTCATGTCGAGCAGACCGCGGCCGGGCAGGAACTCGCCGCCCAGCAGATCGTGCAAGGCCCGTTGTTCCTGCTCGGATCGGTCGCTGCGCGCCGAGAGGCTTTGAATGAGCGCGTCCTTGAGTGCCAGGCTGTCGCAGGCCAGCGATTTCAGGTCATGGTAGTTGTCGGTCGAAACGGTGTCGAAGTGCCCGGCCAGGATCAGTGTCCGCTTCCCGGTGCCGCGAACCAGCGCAACGACATTCCGCGTCAGCGGTTCGCCATGGCTGTCAACGAGACGCAGGTCCTCGGGATGTTCTTGGAAGTATGGACATTCGCTCAAGAGGCCATGGAGGCATTCGGCGAACGCGGCCTCCCCCGGCGACCCGGTCTCGCTTGGCCACGAAGTGATGCGCAGCGCAATCTCACGGACACGGTCACTGTCGATTCTGGCGCCGAAACGGGTTGCCAACTTTTCTTGTGTTCTGATCATCATACTGTTCCGTTCAGTTCGACAGGTGCGTTCGAAGGAAGGCGCGCGTCCGCTCTTCGACAGGGTCGGACAGGACCTGACCTGGAGCACCCTGCTCGACCACCACGCCGCCATCCATGAACAGGACGTGGTCGGAAACCTCGGCCGCGAACCGCATCTCGTGGGTGACAATCAGCATCGTCATATGCTCGGCGGCGAGCTGCTTCATCACCAGATTGACTTCGTCGACCAGTTCCGGATCGAGTGCAGAAGTCGCCTCGTCGAACAACATAACCTTCGGCTGCATTGCCAGAGCCCGGGCGATGGCGACGCGTTGCTTCTGCCCGCCCGACAGGCGGGCTGGATAGGCATCGCCCTTGTTCTCCAGTCCGACCTTGGCGAGCAGCGCATTGGCTCGGTCGAGCGCGGCAGCCTTCGACAGCCCCTTCAGCCGCATCGGCCCGATCATGATGTTCTGCAGCACAGTCAGGTGCGGAAACAGGTTAAACTGCTGGAAGACCATGCCCATTTCCTGGCGGATATGGTTGATGTGCTTCTCGAAGGCGCGCCCCTTGAGGGGACGGTTGACCTGCTGGCCATCGAGCCAGATTTCGCCGGAGGAGGTCTCTTCGAGCATATTGATCGAGCGCAACAGGGTGCTCTTGCCCGAGCCGCTTGGACCGATGATGGAGACGATCTTGCCGCGGCCAACGCTGAGGTCGATGCCTTTGAGCACTTCAAGGCTGCCGTAGGATTTGCGGATCTGGCGCAATTCAATCATGGGTATCTGTGAGGTCATCGGATGGCTTCCGCTTTCCGGGCGGCGATGCCGAGCACAAATTCCATCGCCAGATTGACGACATAATAGAGCAAGGCCGCGGTGAAATAGAACTCGAAGGGGCGGTACGTTTCGCTGATGGCTCGTTGGGCGTTCAGCACCAGTTCGGTAATGCCGAGAACCGAGACCACAGCGGTGTCCTTCAGGAGGATGATGCTGTTGTTGCCGACTTGCGGCAACGCCGTCAGCACGGCCTGCGGCAAGATGAAGTACCGCAGCGTGGAGCCGCGGCCAAAGCCAAGCGAGCGTGCGGCCTCGGCCTGGCCGGGGTCGACGGCCTTGAGGGCTGCACGGAAGATATCCGCGTTATAGGCGGCATAGTGCAGACCAAGACCGACCACACCGGTCCAGAAGGCCGGCAGCATGACGCCGACCTGGGACAGTCCGTAGTAGAGCAGGTAGAGCTGCAGCAGCAGCGGCGTCCCCATGAACAGGAAGACCACTCCCCGGACGGGCAGGCTCAGGATGGCAGGGCCGTGGAGCGTGGCGAGCGCGATGGCGACACCGAGGATCACGCTGAGAGCACCTGCCAGCACGGTTATCAGAACCGTCCAAGCCAGGCCGGTGGCGAGAATATGCGCGTAGGAGGGAACGACACTGAAATCGAGGGTCATGCGTTTGTCTCTTTGCCGACATCAAAGACCCGCTCGACCCCGCGCACGATGATGGCGATCACCGCAATGATCGCGATGTAGGCAGCACCAGCGACCGCAAACACCTCGAAGGGCTTGTAGGTCGAGGTTACGAAGCGCTGGGCTGAATAGGTCAGCTCGACCACGCCGATCGTCGAAACCAGCGCGGTGCTCTTGGAGAGGATCACCGTATTGACGCCGAGCGAGCGGATCATCAACGGCGCCGCTTGCGGCAGGACGAAGAACCGCAACGTATCAAAGCGGCCAAAGCCAAGGGAGCGCGAGGCTTCGCTCTGCCCCCGGTCGACGGCAACGATCGCGCCCTTTATGCCTTCCGACATATAAGCACCGATGTTGAAGCCCATCGTCAGCACGCCAGCCATGAATGGCGTGAGCTCGAGACCGAACTGCGGTCCGCCGAAATAGACGATGAAAAGCTGCACCAGCAGCGGAGTGCCGCGCATGATGCTGACATAGAACGTCGCCAGCCAGCGTACCGGCCGAACTCTGGAGAAACGCCAAACCACAACGAGTGTTGCAATCGCCAACCCGATAGCCAGCGAACAGGCCGTGAGCGCGACCGTCACCAATGACGCCTCGGCAATGAAGGGCACGATCTGCCCGATAAGTTGAAAATCCATCCCGGTCCCTTCGGACTAGACTCCTGGCGTTGGGCAGCGTCACGGCCGGGCTGCATCGCCCGCATTTAGGCTGTAGTTCGCTCAGGAGTGGGGAACCCGGCGACGCCGTGCACGCACAGCCGCCGCTGGATTCCGTACGTGCAACTGCAGAAGAAAATGATGCGCCGGGAGGCTGGCGCCTCCCGGTCTCCATGCTTAACGGATGTCCTGGCCGATCCACTTGTTCGAGATGGCCTCATAGGTGCCGTCAGCCATCATTTCATCCAGCGCCTTTTGCATGGCGGCGGCGAGTTCCGGATTGCCCTTGCGGATGGCGATGCCGATGTCGTAGCGCGGCATCCGGTCGTCCTTCACCTGCTCGACCGGCGCCTCGCTCTTGGCAATGGCCACGAAGACCGGCACGTCATCGGCAACGACGGCATCGACGCGCCCTGCACCGAGATCAAGGAGCATTTCCGGCAAGCCTTTGTAGGTGCGGATCTCGAAGGCATTCTGATCGCGGGCCCATTTTTCGGCCGCCTCCCCGAGGGTGACGCCGACGGTCTTGCCGTGGAGTTCATCGACCGTCTTGACTGCGGCGCCCTTCTTGACAAACACCGCAAGGCCCGAGCGGTAATAGGGGCCGACGAAGTCGACAGCCTTCTTGCGCTCTTCGGTGATGCTCATCGAGCCGATAATCGTATCGTAGCGACCGGTAACGAGACCGGCGATGATGCCGTCCCAAGCGGTTGTAACGATGTTTGCTTCGACCTTCAGACGCTTGGCAATCTCGGTACCGATATCGACATCGAAACCGACAGCCTGGTTGTTCTCATCGACGAAGCTGAAGGGAGGAAACGCACCTGAAAGCGCAACCGACAGCTTTCCTGCCTTTTCGACCTGCTGCAGGTCGTCAGCCTGAGCCGCTGTAAACGGCAAGCAGATCGTCGCGGCAACGACGAGAGCGGAAAATACACGATTCAGTCTCATTGAGTTCATCTCCCATTGAATGATCCGTCGCTGCGGACCGGCGCGTTGACGAGAATGCGAATTGCTCGGACCGATCGACACAGCGCGTGGCGTGGTTATTCGTCGTCCCGCTTTTTTGCGGCCACCGCTGATCGAACCCGGGGAGTCCTAGTACGAGCAGCGCGAACAAAAAAGAATGCAAAGTGCTGCAAAATGCCATACCGTGCCTAAATCGTAATTCTCTTTGACGAAATAGGAAGTTTCGGTGGACGATCTGGACCGGAGACTGATTGCTGAACTTCGGGTCAACGGCAGGGCATCCGTTCCGCAGCTTGCGCAAATTCTGGGCGTGGCGCGGGCCACCGCTCAGAAGCGGCTGGATCGCCTTGTGGCGGACGGGGACATCAAGGGGTTCACGGTTCGTCTGAAAGACGACATCAGCAAGGACCTGATCAGGGCCTTTATACTGATCGAGATGGTTGGTCCGCCGCGGCAGGCCATTTCCGCGATCAAGCGCCTTCCCGGGGTGGCATCATTGTCCAATACCAACGGCGTCTGGGATATGATCGCCGAGATCGAAGTCTCGACGATGTCGGAACTGAACGAACTGATATCGACGGTCAGGGCCACGGGTGGCGTTTCAAAGAGCGAGACTTTTATCATGCTGGGGCCGGCCTGATTTGGGTGAGGTCAGGCTTCACTGGCCCACTTTCGGCGTGGCGCGCGGCGCGGCGCTGGCGCGTCCGTCTGCCGAGCCATCGCACCCAGGCAAGCTGGTGCGTGAGACGCGAAACGGCTGGACCGCGAAAGCTCTGTCGGTGTTCCTTCCGCCTCAACCTTCCGGTCTGGTCCGATGCCGGCGCAGGGTATCAAAGCGGAAGTCCTCGGCCGCCGCGCGCAGCATCAGCAATTCACCGATCGTCTCGAGGTTCATCAGGCCGACGAGGCGCTTGTCCCGATCGACGACCGCAGCGGCGGATGAGTTCGCAGCCTGCATGATGCGGAGGCTGTCATTGATCGCCGTGTCCCTGGCAATCATCGGGATGTCGGTGCGCATCGCATTGCGCACCGATGCGTGCGCCCGCCCCTCCTTCATGGCACCGATGATGCCGTCGCGCGTCAGCAGCCCGTCGAACGTGCCGTCCTCACCGACGATCGGGAACTCGTTCTGACTCGTCGCAAGCAGAAGCTCGACCGCATCGTCGATGCGCGCCGATGGCTCGAGCACGGCGAACTTGGTCACCATGACATCCCCGACGGCGACCTGACCGGAGATCGCCTCAAGATCGCTGCCTTGCGCTTCTGCCTGCGCCGCGAGATAGACGAAGACCGCGATCAGAATAAGCAGCGGATTGTAGAACAGTCCGACGATCCCCATCGCGAAGGCGACCCCTTGGCCGATTTTTGCAGCAACCCTTGTGGCGCGTCCCCAGGACCAGCGCATCGCCAGGACTGCCCGCAGCACGCGGCCACCATCCATGGGAAAGGCCGGTATCATGTTGAACAGGACGAGGAAGACATTGACGCCGGCGAGCCGGACCAGGAAATTGACGCCGGGGTCCTGCGGCGTGACCAATTCAGCCCATCCGACTGTGCCGCCGATACCCGCGACGAGCACGGCGGCAATCACCACGTTGACGAGAGGACCCGCAACGGCGATCAGAAGCTCCTCGAACGGCTTGGTCGGCATGCGCTCCAGTCGCGCCACGCCGCCGATGGGCAACAGGATGATATCGGGCGTCCTTATCCCGAACCGCCGCGCGACGGCAATGTGACCGAACTCGTGCAGCACGACGCATGCGAAAACGCAAACGACAAAGGCCATGCCTTCCCAGGCGGCCGGTGCTCCGCCGATCCGGTAATGCATCAGCCAGATCCAGACCAGCAACAACAGGAACGTCATGTGCATGCGAATGGCAGTGCCGCCGACAGTTCCAAGTTTTACGGACCATTCCATGGTTTTCACCCGTTTTTGCAGCGGCGTCGCGGCCCCGCTCGCGCCACACCGGTCGGCCGAAAAGAGAACAGGTTTCGGCAGACAGCGAAAGCTCGAAGAGCTAAAGCGCGGCTGGAACGCCACGCACAGCGAATTCAAGTGTGGCGTCACCCGAGCTTGCCGTCAAATCAACCCGCGCGCCGGTCGGCTGGCGGGGTCGCAGCTATTCCTCGGCCTGTTTGTCGCGCGCGCCATTCTAGCGCGCGCCGAAACCTGCTGCAGACAATTTCCGTAGGCGCAGAGTTTCGACGCTGCTCGGAGGTGGCGCGGGCGCGAACGGGATGTCCAGCGCGGGGACAGCGGCGCTGGACGCTGAAGGCATTTGCGCATTCGCAGGACCAATGCGGCCCTTCGAACCCTATCGAAATATCCCGGTCCTGAACCCAGGTTCATGGAGAGCCGGAGCAGTCCGCGGCCAGCCCTCAGGCAACACGTTTGCGCACCGTAAATGGCCCGTGCGGGATTTCGGGCGGGGCGAACGTGTCCGCCGAAGCCCGGTCCCAGCGGCTGTGCCAGTCAGCGAGGCTTTCGATTTCCTCTTCCGCGAGCAGGAAGCCCTCGGGCAGATAGGGATAGGCTTCATTCCCATCCAGGAACTCGTTGTCCTTTTGCCTGAACATGAAGTGGTAGGGCATGAAGTCGCTCGGATTGCTGAGCCCGGCCGCGCCGGCGATCTCGCCCAATGCTTTCATCGTGTTGCGATGAAAACGGGCGACGCGGTCGCTCTTGTCGCCGACGTGGATCGCTTTCTGGCGCAACTTGTCCTGCGTGGCGATGCCAACCGGACAATGGTTGGTGTGGCAGGACTGGGCCTGGATGCAGCCCACCGCGAACATGAAGCCGCGGGCCGAATTGCACCAGTCCGCTCCCAGGGCGAGCGTTCGGGCGATGTCGAAGGCGGAGATGATCTTGCCGGCGGCACCGATCTTGACTTCGTGCCGGATTCCCGCACCACGCAGGGCATTGTGCACGAACGTCAGGCCCTCCAGCATCGGCATGCCGACACGGTTGGCAAACTCCACCGGTGCCGCGCCGGTCCCCCCCTCCTTGCCGTCGACCACGATGAAATCAGGGATGATGCCGGTCTTCAGCATCGCTTTCACCATGCTCAGAAACTCGCGGCGATGGCCGATGCAGAGCTTGATGCCGACTGGCTTGCCCCCGGACAAGTCCCGCAGTTGGCCGACAAACTCCATCAGGCCGATCGGCGTCGAGAATGTGCTGTGCGCCGCGGGGGAAATGCAGTCGACCCCCATCGGAATACCACGGGCCTCCGCAATCTCCTCTGAAATCTTTGAAGCCGGCAACATGCCGCCATGGCCGGGCTTGGCCCCCTGGCTAAGCTTGATCTCGATCATCTTGATCTGCGGATCGGCGGCCAGTTCGGCAAACCTCTCAGGCGAGAAGGTGCCGTCGTCGTTGCGGCAGCCGAAGTAGCCGGATGCGACCTGGTAAATCAGGTCGCCGCCACCCTGTCGATGGTAACGGCTGATGCTGCCCTCACCCGTGTCGTGTGCGAATCCGCCCTTCTTCGCACCCAGGTTCAGGGCGAGGATCGCATTCGCCGACAGCGAACCGAAGCTCATCGCCGATATGTTGTAGAGGCTGGCATCGTAGGGCTGCTTGCATGCAGACCCGCCGATCCTGACCCGGAAGTCGGTCGTTTTGATCTCCGTCGGCGCGGCAGAGTGGGTCAACCATGCATAGCCGGAACCGTAGACGTTCTCGATCGTGCCGAAGGGTCGCTTGTCCTCGACACCCTTGGCGCGCTGATAGACTAGACCACGATCCTGCCGGCTGAATGGCTCCTCGTCCCGATCGCTTTCCAGCAGATATTGGCGCAGCTCGGGACGAAAGCTCTCCAAGATGAAGCGCATATGTCCGATGATGGGATAATTGCGCAGAATTGCGTGTCTGTGCTGTCGAATGTCGCGCAGGCCGACAAGTGTCAGCGCCACGAACACTCCGGCGAAGATCCACATCCATGGGCTGTAGAGACTTGCCGCGATGATCGAGGCAAGCGCAAGGAGCACCACAGAAGCAAAGATGGCGTAGCGCTGGTACGTTGAGAAAATTCTCACGGTTGGGAACCCTTGGAAAATCAAATTCTCTATCGACATCAGTCGGGATCTGGCAACCTCATCACCAGTCCGGCGTGCCGCTGCTACAACGCAGCGGCACGCTCGTCAAATTGTCTTATCCCGCCTGCAGAAAGCCAACCTTGGCGGCGCTTTGGCTGGCGAAGTAAATATAATGAAATGCGTCGACTCGTCCGCTGATCAGGGACACTTCGTCGCGTCTCCAGTGCCAGGCGGCCTTGTTGAGCTCCTGCTCGAACGCAGGCGAACTGGTGGCGGACCAGAATGCGCCGATGCCCGCTGGCTTCAGGGCCTGCTTGATCTGCCCGATCCCGGCGCTTTGATAGATTGCTTCGTTCGGCGTGCGCACCGTGAAGTCGGGTCCATTGTCGGTGTCCATCAGGATGACGTCGAAGGGTTCACGCTCTTTCCCCAGCAACTCCATCGCGTCACCGATCCGGACCTTGACACGGGGGTCTCGCAGCGGATGGTCCGCAAGATGGCCAAGGTGGGTTCGGTTCCATTCGACGATCTCGGGAATCAGTTCGCACACGACAATCTCTGCATCCGGCTCCAGGTGCCGGAGGGCCGTCCTCAAAGTGAAGCCCATCCCAAGACCGCCGATGAAAATCCGGCGCGCCGGCGCGCCGTGCAGCCTCAGCGAGCGCTTGGCGAGGATGTCTTCGGATTGGTGGCTGAGGTTCGACATCAGTTCCAACCCGTTATAGCGGATCTCAAACAGTTCGTTTCGTGTACGCAGGATGATCTCGTCGCCAGCAGCGTTGCTGGCGCGTGCCAGTTCGGTCCAAAGGGTCACGGCCATTCCTAACAATTGTTCAGACTGCCTTGCAGCCTCATACTACGCTTCAGGGTGTCGGAAATTCGGGTTGCCCGGCTCGACTAAAGCCGCAGCAACCCCAAAGCATGGCCGGCGGTTGCGCCGTTCTGGAATGCGAAGATGGAGGAGCCGGTCGGCGCCATGGATCGGCGCGTCCGGTCGTCGGCCGGCGCGTCCGCCCGCTTCAAAATGGCCAAAAGATGCCCCGCCCCCCGGATCACGTTGAGCCGCGCAGGATGGACGTCATGACAGGAAGTGCAGATCTGGTTGGCGGGAGATACACCCATCGACAGGCCCAATAGTCCGTGCGGCGCCGGCGCGCTGCAAGAGAACGAACCGCAAATGATTATGAGGATCCCGGAGCGGTAGAAGCGTGCGGCGTCTGGTTCAGAAGGCCCCGCCCCGGGAAAAGTCGCGTGCTTCCCCGGCGAGCCTCGATATCCTGACGAATGTCTCCAAGCACATGCTGCCTATATGGTCCGCGAAAAGGGCTGTTCAATGGCAGCCGGACCAATAGCATTTTCGTGGATGATTGGCCATGACGGCGCCGCGCTCGTCCGGACCACGCGCAAGTCGGTCTTGGAGCACGGATCGAAGCCGGCCTTTTACGGCAGTCCTCGGCTCGTCCCAGCCATCAAGTCGATGGCTTTGCGCGCCCCTCTACGCGAACGGCCAACGCCAGATCGGGCCTGTCGCTGGTCAACTGGCGGGTTCCCTTCGCCAGCCAGTAGTGCAGTTCGGTCTCTGTATTGGCAACCCAGGGGCAGAGCCGCTCCAGCGGCAGTTCCGAAAGGATCCTGTCCCACCCATTTGCGAGCAGGTCCTTCTCCACCGCGACAATATCGGCAAGGGCGGCCAGTCGGCGGATCGCCGGCGTCAAACCACCGAGCATCAGCGCCGATTGGGTATTCATCGAGGCCAGTCGTCGTATGTCCGGTGCCAGCGAACGCAATTCCTCAAGGACCGCCGGCATAAAACCGGTCAGGATGCAGCGGTCCTCCATGCCGGCCTCGCGAACCGCGGCGACGGTGCGCGCCGCAAGTCCCTCGTAGCGGTCACCGCAGACCGTGTTCTTCAGCTCGATATGCAGCTCCATGGGTGTCGGACGGAAGACCTCGAGAACCTCCTCGAGCAAGGGAACGCAATCGTCGAGACTGTCGCGCAGCATCGTCTCGCGCCGCGTTTGCGGAGTCAGCTCCGCCACGTCGCCGGTTGCGTGGGTCGTGCGATCGAGGGTCGCATCGTGCAGAACGACAACCTCGCCCGAATGGGTGAGATGAATGTCGAATTCCACGGCTTCGATCCCAAGCGCGGCCGTCTTGCGGAATCCAGAGAGCGAGTTTTCCGGCCACAGGTTGCGGGCGCCGCGATGCCCGACGATTATCGTCATGATCTTGTCCTTTGAGGAGATGGGCGGCAGCGCCTGCCGCGCGCCAGAGAGTCAGCGAACCGTCGGGTCGAGCTTGTCGCGCAGCCAGTCGCCGAGGATGCTGATGCTGAGGGTCGTCAGCATGATGACGAAGGCCGGCGCCAGCATGATCCACGGCGCGCGCGTCAGATACTCGCGACCGTAACCGACCATGTTGCCAAGGCTCGTCATCGGCGGCTGCACGCCCAGGCCGAGAAACGACAGACTGCTTTCGAGCAGGATGATTTCCGGAAAGGTCAGCGTCATGGACACGATCAGCGTCGAGGCGATGTTCGGCAGGATGTGACGGATGTAGACGCGTGACGGGGTTGCTCCCAGTTGGACGACGGCGGCGGCATAGCCCTGGGAGCTTGCCGAAATCGCCAGACCGCGTGCGATGCGGGCATAGCGCTCCCAGCCATACAGGCCCATCAGGCAGGTCAGCAGCCAGAGCGAGTTGCCGAAGAACGCCAGCACTGACAGTGAGAGGATGAGGAAGGGCAGCGCCGCCTGGAAATCCGCCAGCATCAGCACGAGCTGTTCGACTGCGCCACGGAAACTGGCCGCGAGAAAGCCGAGAAGTGTGCCGAACACCGCCGAGATGATCGAGGCGCCGAGGGCGATCAGCAGCGAGACGCGGATTGATTCGATCAGGCGCGAGAGCGCATCGCGGCCGAGTTCGTCGGTTCCGAGCAGATGCGACGGGTTGCCGGGCGGGGAGAGCCGGTTTGAAAGGTCATAGGCGGTGATTTCATAGGGTCTGATGACGTCGGCAAGCAGCGCCACGGCAACCATCAGCCCGATCCAGACGATCGCGAAGACGACCAGCACAGGCACCGCGCGGCGCTTTTTCCTGCGACTGATCGCACTGGCCCCGGGAGAAGAAACGGAAAGATCGGTCATTGTTCTGCTCAGGCTTTGGCGCGACCGTCGCGCAGGCGCGGGTCCAGATATCCGTAAAGGACGTCGACAACGAGATTGGAAACCACCATCGTGGCGGCGACCAGAAGCAGGATGCACTGCACGACGGCGAGATCACGGTTCGAGACGGCGATGACGAGCAGCCGCCCGACCCCCGGCCAGGAAAAGACGGATTCGACGACGACGGCACCGGCAACCAGCGTTCCGACCATGAACCCGACGATGGTGACGATCGGGATTGCCGCATTCGGCAACGCATGGCCGCGCACCACCCGCGCCCAGCTGACCCCTTTGGCGCTGGCCGTACGGATATAGGGTTGGCCGAGGATCTCGATCATCGCACTGCGGGTAAAGCGTGCAAGAATCGCAGCACCACCGATGCCCATGGTCGAAATCGGCAGGATTGCGTGCATCCAGCCATCCTGCCCCCCCGAAGGCAGCCAGCCGAGGATCACCGAGAAGACGAGCACGAGGATGAGGCCGATCACGAAGCTCGGCATGGTGAAGCCGATGATGGCGGTGACCATGACGGCGCGATCGATGAAGCTGTCGCGGTTCAGGGCAGCGTAGACACCGGCGGGAATACCGATCAGGAGCTTGATCAAGAGGGCGGGGATGGTCAGCGCCAATGTGGCCGGAATGCGCTCGCCGACGAGTTCGACCGCCGAGCGCCCGTCGCGCATCGAGACCCCGAGATCGCCCTCGAAAATCGCGCCGACATAGGCAACGTACTGCACCCAGATCGGCTGATCGAGACCCCAGGCCTTGCGGAAGTTCTCGACCGCCTGCATCGGCGCATCCGGCCCAAGGATGATCATCGCCGGGTCGCCCGAGAGGCGCAGCACGATGAAGGCAAAGGTCGCAACCAGCGTTATGGTCACCAGCGCGCGCAGGATCCTGACAAACAAGTAACGCAGCATCAATACACCTCTGCCGCCCGTTGCGTCACGTTTGCCGGACCCAGAAGATGGCAGGCGACCTTGCGATCGCTGCCGGCGTCAAGGAGTTCCGGGTTCTGCGCTCTGCATTGGGCCGTTGCGAAGCGGCAGCGCGGATGGAAGGCGCAACCGGCCGGCCGCGCGGCCGGATTCGGCGGCTCGCCGTGCAGAACGATGCGATCCTTCAGTGCCGTGCCGGGCACGGGAATGCTGGAGACCAGAGCCTGCGTGTAGGGATGCAGGGGCTTGCGAAAGATCTCCTCGGAGGCCCCCTCCTCGACGATGCGGCCGAGATACATGACCGCGACCCGGTCGGAGATGTTGCGGACCACCTTCAGGTCGTGACTGATGAAGACCATGGCAATCGCGCGCTTCTCCTGCAGGTCGCGCAGCAGGTTGACGACCTGCGCCTGGATGGAGACGTCCAGCGCCGATACCGGTTCGTCGCAAACCAGAAGCTCGGGACCACAGGCAATCGCACGCGCGATCACCACGCGCTGACGCTGGCCACCGGACAATTCGTGCGGATAGCGGTCGGCCTGGTCCGGCCGGAGGCCGACGGCATCCATCAACTCGCGCACGCGCGCAATGCGCTCCTGCTGCGAGCCGAGCGCGTGGATATCCAGCGGCTCGCCGATCTGGCGGCCGACCGGAAGCCGGCGATCGAGGGCCGCAAGCGGATCCTGATAGACCAGCTGCATGCGCTTCCTGAGATCGCGCCATTGCGGCGTCTTCTCCCGCGGCATTGGCTCACCGGCAAAGCTGGCATGACCAGTTGTCGGTGTTTCCAGGCCGAGCAGCAGGCGCCCGGTCGTCGATTTCCCCGAGCCGGATTCGCCGACGATCCCGAGCGTGGTACCCTTGGCGAGCGACAGCGAGACGCCGTCGACGGCACGCACCTGCGTCGGGGGCGCGAAGAGGCCGCGCCGTGAAACATAGATCTTCGCCAGGTTGCTGGCAGCGAGAAGGGGCGTCCTCATGCCAGCTGCAGTTCGGGCAGGTTATGGGCATCCCGGTGGTAGTTCCGGATCGTGGCCGGCTCGATGGGATCGAAACAGGCCACGCTTCGCCCCGGTTCGACGGCCGTAAGCGGTGGCCGGGACGAGCGGCATTCATCGCCGGCTCGGACGCAGCGCGCGGAGAAGGCGCAACCCGCGGGCAGGCGCGACGGGTCCGGCACTGTCCCTTCGATCGGAACGAGCCGTTCGCGGCTGCCGTCAAGCCGCGGGATGGCGTCGAACAGGCCGCGCGTATAGGGATGGCGCGGGTTGCGGAACAGGCTCTCGGTCGGACAGGTCTCGACGATGCGGCCGGCATACATCACGCATACGCGCTCGCAGATCTGCGACACCGCGCCGAGATCGTGGCTGATGAAGACGATCGCCATGCCGGTCTCGGCCCGCACCTCGCCGAGCAGCTCGAGAATCTGCGCCTGGATCGTCGCATCTAGCGCCGTCGTCGGCTCGTCGGCGATGAGCAGGTCCGGCTGGCCGGCCAGTGCTATGGCGATCATCAGCCGCTGGTTCTGGCCGCCGGAGAATTCATGCGGAAAGCTGTCGAGGCGACGGGCCGCATCGGGAATGCCGACGAGGTCGAGCAACCTGCGCGCTTCGGCACGCGCAGCCTGTCCGGTCAGCCCCCGATGCAACCGGATCGATTCCTCGATTTGCCGGCCGACGCGGATGACCGGGTTGAGGGAACTGGAGGGGTCCTGAAAGATCATGGCGATCCGCTTGCCACGCACGGCTTCAAGCTGGCGTGCCGGCGCACCGATCAGGTTGTCGCCGCCGAGCAGGACCCGCCCCGATACGCCCGCCTTCTTCGGCAGCAGCCCGAGGGCTGCAAGCCAGGTGACGGATTTTCCGCATCCGGATTCGCCAACCAGCCCGACCGCCTCGCCCTTCCCGATCGAAAGGTCAATTCCGTGCAGTACGTCGACGCCGTCGAAGGCGACCCTCAGATTGGTGATTTCGACCAGCGGCATCATGCCCCCCATTCTCGGTGACCGGCAAAGGCGGCTGCGCCCGGCGTATCGGGCGCAGCTTTGCTATCGGCTTGGATCAGCCCCAGTTGCCCTGGCGGAAGTCCATGGCGAAGGCAGATGCGGCCTTCCACTTGATCGACTTCGGCTTGGCGGTGAAGGTGGCGTTCTGGTGCAGCACGTCGTAGGCGGGGTCTTCACGCTCGCAAATCTCCAGCATGCGGCGGAAGGCCTTGCGGCGCAGGTCCTTGTCGGTGCTCGTTTCCAGGATCACCGCCATCTCGTTGGCTTCCTTGTTGGTCCACTCGCCGAGCTGCTGCTGCTCGCCGTTCGGGCCGTGCTGGGTGACGATCGAGGAGACCGGGTCGTTGAAGCTTGCCGAGTTCGACCAGCCGCGCATGCCGCGGGTGTCGTTGCGCTCGTTCACCTGCGCCCAATTCTCCTTCATCTGGATCTCGACGTTGATGCCGGCCTGCTTCCACATCTCCACCTGCACCTGCGCGGTCGCGACCTGGTTGGTGTAGTAGTTGTTGAGCACCCGATAGGGGATCGCATCGCCCTTGTAATTGGCCTGCTTCAGCAGTTCGCGCGCCAGTTCCGGATTGTATTCCGGCACCTGCCAGTCGGCCTGGAACATGTCGCCATAGAAGTCCCACTGCAGGCCCTGCGGCACGCGAGTGCGACCGCCCCAGAGCGCATCGACGATCGCCTGCCGGTCGATGGCATGGCTGAGCGCGCGGCGCACCAGCGGATTGGCGAGCTGCGGATGGTGCATGTCGTAGGCGGTGATGCGGTGATTGAGGATCGTCGAACCGGTTACCTCGAAGGCGCTGTTGGCTTCGATGCCCTCGATCTGGTCCGGCGGGATGTCGCAAGCGAACTGGTATTCGCCGGACAGGAGCCCGTTGACGCGGGAGGAAACCTCCGGAACCTCGACGAAGCGGATTTCCTTGAGCGGCGGGCGACCGCCCCAGTACTCGTCATGGGCAACCAGCGTCAGCGAGACGTCCGGCTTGAAGTCCGCAACCATGTACGGGCCGGTGGTGATCGGCTTCTTCGCCCAGTCGAGATAGGTGGCAGCTTCGTCCCAGGCGCGCCGGTTCATGATCTGGCTGCCGAAGCGGAAGATACGGCCTTCCATGGTCACGTCGGGCGTGCCGTTGTGGAAGCGGACGGTGCGCTTGTCGACGACTTCGACGCCGAGCAACGACGGCCAGATGCGGCGGCCGACGGCCGGAACGATCGGCGGCAGTTCCTTGGTGGTACGGCCGGCAGCGACCGTCTGCACCTTGACGTCGATCGTCTTGCCGGAGGCCGGCTGCGTATCGCCGAACATGCGCTCGGCGCTGAAGGAAAAGGCCACGTCCTCGGCGGTCAGTTCGTCGCCGTTGTGGAACTTCACACCCTCGCGCAATGTCAGTTCGAGCGTCTTGTCATCGATGCGCTTCCATTCGCTGGCAAGCCCCGGCAGCAGACCCTGCGCACCGAGCCAGTCGCGCCCGATCAGCCCTTCCCACAGATGCGAGAAGAACACGCGTTCTCCGACGTTCGACTGTTCGAAAAGGGTGTCCAGCGTGCCGTTGTTGGTGATCTTCTGCACGGCGACCGTGATCGAGGGGCGATTGTCCGCCTGAGCGATCGAGAAGCGGGGAAGAATCAGTGTGGCGGCACTGCCGGCCGCGAGGCCGAGCGCGTGGCGGCGGGTCAACAAAACCATGGGCGTTCTCCTTGTATCACTTCGTCTCAGCGGTCCAATATTGGCCGCAACCGCTTTCAGGTCGCTCCGGGAGGCGTGCTTTTGACGGTCCCGGACGATGCGTCAGGGACGGTTTAGGGTGGCCATGTGTCGGCTGGATGAACCGTGGATTACGTTTCGATGAACCCTGAGCAACGGTTTCATGACAGCAAAGCGCGATCCACGTGCAACGCTAAAATACTGATTATTAATCTTTATCTTCACAAAGAAGGGCGAGACCGCTGAGAACGGCCCCGCCCTGTCATTTGCCAACTGCGCTTCGCCAGCACCCCCTGCCCCGATCATTGCGCAAGGCTGGCAGCGCGGGCGATGCGCTGTGCTACTCGGCGAGCCCCAAGGCCGCGAGGTAGGCGACGGACGCCGGTATCTTCGACTTGTCCTTGATCTCGATGATCAGCCGCGGATTGCTCTCCAGCTGCGACAGGGCCGAGAAGACGGCGCGCCAGTTGACGGTACCCTCGCCCAGCGCCCAGTGGCGGTCGGCATAGCCGTCCGCATCCTGCAGGTGGATATGCTGGAGAAGGTTGCCGGCCGCCTTGACATAGTAGTCGACCGGCGGTGCACCGGTCGAGCCGTGCGCATAGTGGGCGTGCCCGGTGTCGATCGAGACGGCAACGGCAGGCGAATTGAAGCTCTCGGCAAGCCGCACCCGATCGAGCGGGTCCTTGTCCTCGATGTTCTCGATGACCATGGTGCAACCCATGTCTTCGGCGCGCTTGACCGCCGCCTTCAGCGTCAGATGCGTGTTCTCGATGACCCGCTCGCGCTCACCGGCGTTGTTGTCCAGGTTGTTGAAGGACCAGGTCGTATAGGGGCTGTGGATGACGATCTGGTTGGCGCCGACCGCCGCACAGACCTCCAGCGCCTGGTCCAGTCGCTTGGCCACCACAGCGCGAATATCCGGATCCTGCGAATTGATGACAAAGCCCCAGAAGGGGCCGTGGATGCCGAGCCGCCCGCTGAAGCCGTCGAGGAGCTTGCGCGTCCGGTCGGCGAGCGGCCGCCAGTCGCCGTTGAGCGTCTCGGCCTCGATGAAGCTCTGCAGTTCGAGGTCGCGCGGCTTCTGGATCAGCCAGTCACGATGAACCTCCAGGTCCTGCAAGGTCATGGCGGCACCGACGACGGGAAGGGATGTCATTGTGGAAAACTCCATTGGTTCTGATGGTGGTTCCGGGAACGCGACGGTCGTCGGTCCCTGTTCCCCTGCGCCGGCAGAGGGATCTTTTCAAACCGGGCAGCTTCACTCCACCGCATCACTGCGACGTCCCCCGTGCGTACCCGCGGCAACGAGCCGTCCGCGTCGTGGCCGTCGTTCTCCGCCCAGTCTGTAGGCGGGGACCATGTCGGAACTCTGTTTCACGGATATGACAGGCGCGTCGAGCCACCCGCCCCCTTGCAATTTCCGGTCGATTGCTCCTATCTTCGCGGCGTTCTCAGGGCGGGGTGCAATTCCCCACCGGCGGTATCGGGAGAAATCCCGGAGCCCGCGAGCGCTTCCGGTCTCGCCGGAAGGTCAGCAGATCCGGTGCGATGCCGGAGCCGACGGTATAGTCCGGATGGAAGAGAGCAAGGTCACCGCAGCACTCCTTACGGGGGCGCGACGGTGTTTGTTCGCCCAAGGGAAGTTTTGCCGATGCGCGCAGGCGCGGAGGCGCAACAATGGCCGCGATCCGGCCCAACCCTTGAAAGACCGAAGCATGACTATCCATAAAATTGACGATGCGATCGCCGCCATTGCCCGCGGGGAGATGGTGATTGTCGTGGACGACGAAGACCGCGAAAATGAGGGCGATATCGTCTTTGCGTCGCAGGATGCGACGGCGGACAAGATCGCGTTCATGATGAACAAGGCCCGCGGCCTGATCTGCGTGTCGATGGAAGGCGCCCGCCTGGATGCGCTGGACATTCAACTGATGGTTCCCAAAAACACCGAATCGCTCAAGACCGCCTTCACGGTGTCGGTCGACTACCTGCCGGCAACGACGACGGGGATCTCGGCGGCAGATCGCGCCGCAACCATCCGGGCCCTGGTCGATCCGGCCGCAAGGCCGGAGGACTTCGCCCGGCCCGGGCACATCTTTCCGCTGCGGGCCAACCCGCAGGGCGTGCTCGGTCGCCCCGGCCATACCGAAGCTGCCGTCGATCTCTGCCGGCTTGCCGGCAAGTCACCCTCCGGCGTGATCTGCGAGATCACCAACGACGATGGCAGCATGGCCCGCTTGCCGGATCTTGAGGTTTTCGCCGAAAAGCATGGCCTGTGCCTCGTGACGATCGAGGACCTCATCGCGTACCTGCGCGACACCCAAGCTTCCCGACTGGCGGAAGCCGCCGCATAGTCGCGACCATAGATCCGGGGCGGCGTACGGTCGCCCCGGAGATGGTGCATGCGACGCGTCCTGTTCGCCCGAACGCGTCCGTGCTCCCCCTGTCCTGTCAGCCTGTCGCCGATCCCGCTGGACCGATGCGCCCGAATACTTGCGTTTTCGCAAAGAAGTCACCCGACGGACGCCCTATTCATGAGGTTGATCATACTAAAAAGATTGCTGCATGAGCCAGACGCACACCTTGCCCATTTTGGCCTCGCTGCATCCCATCGGGCGTACCGGCGCCATCACAGAAGGACGCTGACCATGGCGAGTCCAGCCGCGACAGAACCGTCTTCCGCCGTTGCGGGCTTCTTCTCCGCAGGCTTCCGCCCCTTTTTCCTCTTCGGCGCCCTGCAGCCGGCGCTGATGATGGCGCTTTGGGTGCCGTGGTTCCTCGGCTTGTCGCACCTGCCGTCGGCGATGCCACCGGTCGCCTGGCACCAGCACGAGCTGATGTTTGGATACGTGCCGGCGGTGATCGCCGGATTTCTGTTGACGGCGGTTCCCAACTGGACCGGTCGCAAACCGCTTTCCGGTCTGCCGCTCGTTCTGCTCTTTGTTCTCTGGCTGGCGGGCCGCGGGGCGATCGCCTGTTCGGACTGGATCGGCGCCGCCACGGCCATGGCCGTGGCCGCGGCCTTTCTGCCGGTCCTTGCCCTGATTGTCCTGCGCGAACTGGTGCTCGCGGGCAACCGGCGCAACTACAAGGTCGTCGTTGCTCTCGGTGCGCTGTTTGCCGCCGAGCTGCTGTTCTTCTATGAAGTGGACCGTTACGGCTTCGCCGAGTTCGCCGACCGGATGGCGATCGGCACGATCATCATGCTGGTCACCATCATTGGCGGCCGCATCATTCCAGCCTTCACCGGCAACTGGCTGCGCCAGCAAAACCCCGGCGGATTGCCCCCCTCCTTCGACCGCTTCGACATGGCCTGCATGGTCCTCGCCTTTGCCGCCCTCACCTGCTGGCTGATCGCTGCACGCATCGATGCCCTCGCCTGGCCGGCCGGCATGCTGATGCTTGCTGCGGGAACCGCGCAGTTCGCACGTCAGGTGCGCTGGGCGCCGCTTCGCACCTTCGCCGAACCGCTGGTGACGGTGCTGCATGTTGCGTTCTTCTTTGTTCCGGCCGGTTTCCTGCTGACGGGCGCGGCTCTGCTGTCGGGCGACCCCGGCCTGCGCACCGCGGGTGTCCACGCCTGGACGGTGGGCGCCATCGGCGGCATGACGCTCGCGGTGATGACGCGCGCCACACGTGGGCACAGCGGCCAGATGCTGCATGCACCTGCATCGACCGTCCTGGCGATCTATGTGCCGATCCTCCTTGCCGCGCTGGCACGGATTGGCGCAGCCCTTGCGCCGGAACTCACAATGGTGCTCCTGCCGCTTTCGGGAACTTGTTGGATTGTCGCGTTCCTTGGCTTTGTCGTGCTTTACGGACCGCTACTCCTGCGCAAGGCGTGAAACGAACCGGCTGCCGACCTTTCCGGCTCTAGCTCTCGGAAGACATGCCTTATCGAGGAAAGTTATACTTTTCCGTGATGTCCCACAGCCGGTGATTGAGCTCGATCAGCGAGCGGATGCTTTCCTTGATCCGCGCCATCTCCAGGTTGTCGAGCGCTTCAACCTTGCCGTATTTGACGTCGTCCTTGCTGTCGAATATCCGCATCAGCTGCGTCAGCCCCTGGCCACTGTCCGGATCAAACGAATAGATGCAGTGATTGTATTTGTTTCTCAGTTTCGACAGATCGCTGAGCCGTCTCGTCGCATCCAGCACGTCATTGCGGCATTCAGCCGTTGTCTTTTGCATCTTCGCCAGGCGCTCGACGAGATCGAGACGCGCCCGTGTCGTGTTCAAGGTCAGAAAGATGACGATGGCTGTTTCCTTGTCCACCTTGGCAAGGCCGGCAATCATGTGGATCAGCAGGCTCTCGGTATTCGTCCAAGTATAGTTTAGCTGCCCAACCAACAGGAGTATTTCCTGAAATTTCGGCATGTTTTCTCTCCAGACGCCGCCGCGAAGTATACCCGAGATACCACTTCCGCATATTTCCCAACTGGTAGACCATCATCCACCTCAATGAGGTGTCATGCATCACGACAATCCAATGGGTAACATCTGCAACTGCAGCTCAGCCGCAGATTTTTTTGCATCAAAGCACAGCCGTTAGTAGGACTACCCTAGTCATAAGGCAGGTCTCGTGCATAGCCCGCCCTACCAAATTCAAGCTTCCCCGGAATTCTTTTAGCGCAGCACTTCTGTCAACGGCAGTAGAGGGACCCGCCAGTATACCCGGCGGACGCTGTTGCATCATGCGCGCTAACTCCAATGGTCAGCTATAACATCGCTCCGTCCCGACAGACTATGACGCCGGGCTTGGGTCAAACATGGAATGCGCAGCGAGGCGGATAGCCCCGGTTACGACCACATGGACCCCGCTTTTGCCCTATTCCATTTCGACCCAAATCCGGTGGGAGGAAATGAACCCTCCAAACAGTGGTGCACGGCCGCGAGATCGCGCCCGGCACAACCATAAAGCACGACTCATGTTCAACCGCCGCGTGGTGATGACCCCAAGAAGATGAATGGCGGTCAAGCCAGCGGCTCAAGCGACAGAGGATAGAGCTATGGCTGACAGAGGCCGGACCAACTGGGATCTTATCAACGACGATCCTTCCCAGGAACAGGAACAACAACAACAGCAGCAAGAGCAGCAGCGCCAGCAGGAGCAGCAGCAGCAGACCCAGACGTCAACGCAGGACCAGACGTCCACCCAGGACCAGACATCCACCCAAGACCAGACCCAGACGAGCGAAAGCACCAACACCAATACCAACTCGAACACCAACGCCACGACCGTCGACGTCACCGTGGACGTTGGCCTGAACCTGGACGGCTACGAGCCGACCGACAACGACTTCGCCGACATCGATCAATCGGGCAACAACAACTCGATTGAAGGCATGTTCAACATCCAGTTTGACAACATCCTGAACAATGCCTTCAGCGGCGACGGCAACAACGTGGCGAACGTCTTCAGCCAGGTTGCCAACCTGCAGGACAACGACACGGTCGAGAACGCCAGCGTCTCCAATGACGGGACTGCCAACTTCAACCTCGGCGCGACCGGCGGCACGGCCAACGCGGAAGAGGGGATCAAGGCTGGCGGCAGGGGCGGCTCGGGCGGTGACGACGCCGATGCCGATGGTGGCGACGGCGGCGATGGCGGCGACGCCACTGGCGGCAATGGCGACGGTGGCGACGGCAGCGGCGGAAGCGCCGACAGCAGTGCCAATGGCGGCTACGCCAATGGTGGCGCAGCCACCGGTGGCGATGGTTCGAGCGGCAACGCCAACAGCGGCGATGCCACCGGTGGCGCAGGCACAGGTGGTGCTGGCGGCGCCGGCGGTGCCGGTCTCGGCCTCGGTCTCGGGCTCGGGCTCGGCCTCGGCGCCGGCCTGGCATTGGCCGGTAGCGGCGCCGAAGGCGGCGACAACAATGCCGGCGACGGCGACGAGGGCGGCGATGGCGGCAACGCCAACGGCGGCGATGGCGGCAATGGCGGCGATGGCGGCGACGGCGGCGACGGCGGCGACTCGACGGCCGGCGATGCCGGTGCGGCTGCAGGCAACCTGCTCGGCTTCCTCAGCCCGGCTCTCGCGGCGGCCCAATCGGCCATCGATGACTCGAGCAACGCCGGCGCTGGCGGTGCTGGCGGCGGCGGCGGTGCAGGCGGTGCCGGAGGCACCGGCGGTGCCGGTGGTGCCGGCGGTGCCGGCGGCAGTGCGACCGATGCCGGTGATGGCGGTGCCGGAGGCAGCGCTACGGGCTCGGGGAGCGGAACCGGAACCGGCACAGGTAGCGGCTCTGGTGCCGGTGGCGCCGGTGGTGCCGGTGGGGCCGGAACCGGTGGCAGCGCCGCCAGCGGCTATGCTGACAGCGGTGACGCCAGCGGCGGCGACGCTTCGGCCGACGGCGGCAGCGGCGGCGGTGCGCTCAGTGGGGCCTGGGCCGACGGCATTGGCGGCGATGGCTATGGCGGCTGGGCCTATGGCGGGGCCGGCGGCGCTGGCGCGGCCGGCGGCACGGCGACGAATGGTGACGGCGGCGCGGGTGGCGACGGCGGCTATTGGGGCTCCAACAACGGTGACGACGGCTTCGTCACCGGCACGAGCCACGCTTCGGCCGACGCTGCGATCCACCTCAGCGCCTTCAACCAGGAAATCGTGCTCGGCGCGAACCTGCAGCAGAACGCGGTCGACATGACCGTGGTCGGCGGAGACCTAACCAACACCGTTGTCGGCGAAGACGACGACGCATGACGCGATGAAGTGGCTTCGCCCGGACCGGGCGAAGCCACTTTCGTTTGGTCTGCACTGCGCAGTCCATTCCAGGCTGCAGCACTCGCCTAACGGCCAAAGTCGAAAGAGGGTCGCGTGTCATGACGGCAATGGACAAGATCACCGAAGAGATCGCCCATTTCATCGGCATGTTCCAACTCAATGCTGAACGCGCAATGCAGAGGGAGGCCTACGACGATTTTCTCGC
The DNA here is from genome assembly GCF_041930185.1 of Mycoplana ramosa. NCBI lineage: Bacteria > Pseudomonadati > Pseudomonadota > Alphaproteobacteria > Hyphomicrobiales > Rhizobiaceae > Mycoplana > Mycoplana ramosa. The sequence continues at coordinate 321,859 of NZ_JBHEEW010000002.1, forward strand.
CCACAAGCCCGTGGATCCGGATTTGCCGCCGCCTCTCCCCGACAAGAGTCCGTTCGCAGCACCCTATGATTTTCTCGGCTATGACCCGGGCGTGACCTATTTTTCCCCGGGCCCGGAGCTCATCTACGTCCCGCCGTGGAAACTTCCGCTTCCGCAGCTGCCGGCAACGCCGTTCAACCTGGAGTCCTTCCCCTTTCCCGAACCGCCCTGGCACACGCCGCACGGCTTTGTTGCGAGCACGGCTGTCAACACGGTTCTGTCGCCGCAAATCGACCCCATCGGTTCGGTGGTGACCCACATCAGCCAGGTGATCCTGCTGTCCGACAACGACTATTTCAGCGTCGGCGGGCACGGCCTGGTCTTCTCGCCTACTCCCGTCTCCAATGCCGAACTGCTCGATGCGGCAGAAATGGCCCACTCGCTGTCGCCGATCGGCGATCTCGAACGGCCTGGATCGAGCACTGAGATCATCGAGACGATCAAACTGGCGGGGACGCTGCTGGAAAAAATCGAGGCCGATCAGGATGGCCCCTTCAAGGTCTTCGTCGCCCAGTCGACGTCCCTCGAGGGTGTCTATGTCAATGGTGAACTGGTCGACGAAGCGCCCGATCTGAAGGACTATTACGACTTCGAGGACGAGGACGACGACGCGTCGGACAAGGATGGCGACACCTGGACCGGCAATGTGACGATCGGCAAGGACGGATCCTACGAGGTCGAGGCTTCGGTCACCCTGACCGCGGGCGACAACACGCTGGTGAACGAAGCCGTCCTGAAGAACCTCTGGACCGGGGCCAAAGTCACCGCGGTCGTCGGCAGCTACTACGAAATCAACGCGATCGTCCAGGTCAACGTCCTGTGGGACATCGACACGATCAGCGCCGGCATCAAGGACTGGTCGAGCAACGGTACGATCAACCAGGTGTTCAACATTGCCGAGTTCGAACGTATCGGCAGTTCGACCGATGACGACACCGATGCCGGTGTCGGCAGCTTCCCCCAGTACTGGTCGGTGACGAAGATTGACGGCGACCTTCTGATGGTGAACTGGCTCGAGCAGTTCATCTTCAAGACCGACGACGACATTGGTGTCCTGTCTTCGTCCGGCGTCACCACGAGCGTCATCAGCGGCGGCAACCTCGGCGTCAACCAGACGTCCATTCTCGACCTTGGATTTGCCTACGATCTGATCATCGTCGGCGGCTCCGTGTACGACGCCAACCTGATCCAGCAGATCAACGTGTTGTTCGACAACGACGTGGTGGGCGCGCTCCCCGGATTCCAGACGACGGGCACGGGCTCGGCATCGACTGGCGGCAACCTGCTGTGGAACGAAGCCTATATCGGAAACATCGGAGGCACCGACCGCTTTGAAGCTTTGTCGAGCAAGTATCTGGCGCTCGCCAAGGATCTCGCCGACGGCGGCGACAGCATTTCCAAGGGTGTGCTGGCAGACGACGCTTTCACCGGTTTGGATGGTTTGCGCGTCCTCTACATCAGCGGCGACCTTCTCAACCTCCAATACATCAAGCAGACCAGCATCCTGGGCGACAGTGACCAGATCGCCCTGGCCATGGACCAGTTGAAGCCGCATCTCGACGCGGACTGGTCCGTGTCGACCGGCGGGAACGCACTCATCAATCACGCGGTTATTCTTGATCTGGACTCGTTGGGAAAAACCTACGTCGGCGGTGAGAAGTACTCACAGGAAACACTCATCCAGGCCGAACTGATCTCGAACAAACCCGACTTCGGCGGCCCCAATCCGGATGCACTGGTCAGCGAAGCCGTCCTGTTCCTCGACGATTCGATGCTCGAGCCCGCCCACGAAGCAGCACCGGGCGTCTACCTCCCTGCCGCCCACGAAGGGCAGACGGACGACGGCCTGCAACACCTACTCGGACATTGAGGGGAAAACGATGTCAGACCACCGGAGGAGGGCTGCCGACCCGACCGATGCCTATGCACGGTTCGAGCAGGCCGTACAGCAATGCCGCGACGCGGCGAACGACCCGCATGCGCAACCCGCGCAGCCAGGGCCAGCCGCCGCTCCCAATCCACCCTTTCCCTCACCGATCCGGCAGGTAGATCCGCCTGCCGACGAACGGCCGTCCCCAGCGAAGGGTAGTCCGTCTGGCGACACCATCGGCGCCGGCGAAACTCCGGGGGATGTTCCCTTCTGGAGCAGTGTCCACCGGAGCTTCGAGCCCGCCCCGCCCGTTCCACACCAAGCCCAGCCCGATCCCGTGGCAAAGGCGCCCGCCGAGCCTCTGGCGCCGCCGGAACCGACCACGCGGATCGGCCCCAAGGGGTTTCCCATCGCGGGCGGGAACGAGTCGGGTCCGACCAAATTCATGGCGACCGTGACCGCGCTGGCACCTGCCCCACCAAGCCTGCGGCAGGCTCACCGCAGCCCGGCTCCCAAGACCGGCGCGCAAGACGGGACCGCGACGCATGTGTCGACCGGAAAACCGGAACAACCGCGATCCGACGGCTCCTTGGCCAATGCATCCGAGCGCGTCATACCGTTCGCAAATACCTTTGCCGCGAAGGCAGAGGAGACCCCCGCAGGTAACCGGCCGACGAACAACGCCGCCCAGGGCGCGACGGCTGAGCCGTCACAAGCGTCCCTCCACGATACGGCCGGACCCGCCGAATCGTGCAGGAATCCCGAACAGGCGGCGGCGCAGGCCCGCGCTGCCGTTTCGGACGTCGTGCATGCCAAAGAACAGGCGCTGCGGACCGGAGAGACCGATCCCGCCCCGGTGAAGCGTGAAGAGACGGTGGCCAAGGGCGCGGAGGGCATCAAAACGATCGAGGGAGACACGGGGCCGATCAAGGCCGACAGGCAATCCCCGAACAAGACCTTGTCGGGTGGTGGGGGAAAAGGAACGGGCTCGGGCGGCGGCACGTTTCACAAGCGCCTCGGCCCTGTCGATTTCTCCGCCAGCCTCAAGGCGGGCCTCGATGCTGTGCGCCGCAACCTCTTCGTCGTCATGATCTTCACGCTGGCCAGCAACATTCTTGTGCTGGCAATTCCGATCTATCTTTTCCAGATATCGGATCGCGTTCTGACAAGCCGATCGATGGACACCCTGATCATGCTGACACTCGTCATCGTCGGCGCCATCGTCCTGCAGTCGGTGTTCGATGCCATTCGCCGGTTCATCCTGATGCGCACGGCGGTCGAGATCGCTGCGCAGTTGGGCGCCCCCATCCTCAGCGCCGCAGCACGCGCGTCGCTGACCTCGAACGGCAGGGAATACCAGACCCTGAACGATCTACAGCAGGTCCGCTCGTTCCTGGTATCCAGAACGCTTCTGTCGTTCCTGGATGCACCGCTTGCGCCCTTCTTCGTGGTGGCCGTCTTCCTGATCCACCCGCATTTGGGAGCCATCGTGATTGCGACCGCGCTGCTGCTCCTGGTGTTCACTCTGGTCAACCAGCGCCTGACGGCAGCCCCGTTTGCGGACGCCAATACGGCGCAGGTGAAGGCCAACCTCCACCTGGAGTCGATGTCCCGCAACTCGCAGATCATCAATGCGCTGGCGATGATACCGGAGGCAGTACAGATCTGGGGCCGGGATACGGCGGCCTCGCTCAAGGCCCAGGTCATCGCGCAGGACCGCAACATTGCAGTCGCAGCCGCCTCGAAAGGCGTCCGGCTGCTGGCGCAGGTCGCCATGCTCGGATGGGGTGCGCACCTGGCCATCCAGGGCGAGATGACCGGCGGCATGGTGATCGCCTCCTCGATCATCGCCGGGCGCGGTCTGGCGCCAATCGAAGGCGCGATCGAAGGCTGGCACCAGTACAGCCAGTCGCGCGCGGCGTACGGGCGGATATCGGCCCTGCTCAGGGCCTCGCCGCTGAATTTCGAGCGCCTGAACCTGCCGCGACCGGAAGGTCGGCTGGACGTCGAGCGATTGCTCTACGTTCCCGGCGGCACCAAGCGCGTGGTTCTGAACGGCATCTCCTTTGCGCTGCAGCCGGGCGACTCCCTGGCAATCATCGGTAATTCCGGCGCGGGGAAAACGACGCTGGGCAAAATGCTGGTCGGCTCGATCCTGCCCACGTCCGGCAATGTTCGCCTCGACCTGATGGATCTGAGGAACTGGGACCAGCGTCAGTTCGGCGAGAACATCGGCTATCTGCCGCAGGACGTGCAGCTGTTTCCGGGGACGATCAAGGCAAACATCGCCCGCATGCGCGAGGATGCCACCGACGAACAGATCTACAAGGCGGCGATGCTGGCCGATGTGCACGAAATGATCGCAACGTTGCCGCATGGCTACGAAACAATGGTGGCGGCCGATGGGGCACCGCTTTCCGGCGGCCAGAAGCAACGGATCGCCCTGGCGCGCGCATTCTTCGGCGATCCCCGAATGATCGTGCTCGATGAGCCGAACTCGAACCTCGACAGCGCCGGCGATGCCGCACTCACGCGCGCCTTGCAACATGCGAAACAGCAGAAGATCACCACGATCACGATCACGCAGCGCCCGTCTCTCCTCAACAGCGTCGACAAGGTGCTCCTGCTGGTCAACGGCACCGTGGCGCTCTTCGGCATGCGCCAGGACGTGTTGAAGGCGCTGGAGGCGCGTGGAATCAACGTCGACACCGGCACGTTCGGCCATCTGTTGCAGTAGGAGTTTCCCGAGCATGTCCGACATAGCCAAGGTCCATGACATCGAATGGTACTCGGAGGTCCCCCGATCGATCCGGAAGCAGTTGACGGTCGGAATGATCCTGTTGTGCGCAACCTTTGGAGGTTTCGGCGCCTGGGCCTTCACCGCACCGCTGGCCGCCGCGGTCATCGCCCAGGGCAGCTTCGTCGCGACGGGGCGCAACAAGGTGGTGCAGCACTATGAGGGCGGCATCATCAAGGAACTGCTGGTCAACGAGGGCGACGAGGTGGTGGAAGGCCAGCCGCTGATCAAACTCGACGAGACAGCTGCCTTGGCCAAGGAACGGGAGCTGTTCCTCCGTCGGATCCGGCTGGAGGCGACCGTCGCGCGCCTGACCTCGCAGTTTGAAGGCGACGAACAGATGGAGGTGTCCGAACTGCTCGATAAATATCGTGGCGACGCGGAGGTCTGGTCCATCATCGTCAACCAGCAGCTCAATTTCAAAGCTCAGCGGATGAAGCAATCCAACGAACTGTCCCTGCTCAGCCAGAACATCAAGGCGCTGGAATTCCGCAGCATAGGCTATAACCGGCAACGTGATGCAATCATCGAGCAATTGTCGCTGCTGCGGGAGGAGCACCAGAACAAGAAAAAGCTGGTCAGCATGGGGCTGCTACGGCTGACCGAAATGAAAGCGATCGAGCGAGCAATGGCCGACGCCCAGGGGCAGATCGGCAGACTGGAGGCCGAGGTTGCCGAGACCCAGGCACAGATCGTCAAGGGCCAGCAGGAAATCAGCCGCGCCGAGGTGTCCTACCGGGAAGATGCGCTGGACAAGCTGCAGGCCATCCAAGGCGAACTCGACACGGTGCGGGAGCAGGCGCGCCAGGCCGAGAATATCCTGAAGCGCGTCACGATCACCGCGCCCGTCAGCGGAACGGTGATCCGCACCTATTATCACACGCCGGGCGGCGTTATCGAAAGTGGCAAGGGAATCCTGGAAATCCTGCCGAAGGGCGTGCCCTTGATCATCGAGGCCCAGATCCCGCGCAACAGCATCGACAGCGTCGCGGTCGGGCAGACGGCGACGGTTCGACTGGTCGCCCTCAATCAGAGGACGACGCCGGTGTTGCATGGTGAGTTGTTCTACATTTCCGCCGATGCGCTGGAAGACAGCAAACCTGGCATGCCTGCCCATGACGTCTATCTGGCGCGGATCGACATCCCGGCGAGCGAACTTGCAAAGGTCAAGGGGTTCCACCCGACCCCGGGAATGCCGGCCGAGGTGATGATCCAGACGGCGCAACGAACCTTCTTCAGCTACCTGGTCAAGCCGATCACCGACAGCATGTCCAGGGCCTTCACAGAGCGCTGATTCCCTGCGGGACGGCTATCCCGATGTTCAGGAAAGCGGAACGCCGTGTCCGCTTTCCGAACACCTCTCGGTCCGGGCAGTCCAAGCACGTCCGGACCATGCCACGGGCGCCGGTGCCTGGTTGCTCATGCGGCTGGGTCAGATGACGCCGAGGGCGTCCATGGCCTCCGCCACGCGGACGAAGCCGGCGATATTGGCACCAAGCACGTAGTCGCCGGGGGCGCCATATTCATCCGCCGTCTCGGCGCAACGGTCATGGATGTCGTGCATGATCGCCGCAAGCCGCGTTTCGGTCTGCTCAAATGTCCAGCTGTCCCGCGAGGCGTTCTGCTGCATTTCAAGCGCCGAAGTCGCAACGCCGCCGGCATTGGCCGCCTTGCCCGGGGCGAACAATACGCCGGCCTCCTGGAACAGGCGAACAGCCTCGGGCGTGCACGGCATGTTGGCGCCCTCGCCGACGGCCACGACGCCGTTCTTGACGAGGAGGCGCGCCTCCCGGCCGGTGAGTTCGTTTTGCGTGGCCGATGGCATGGCGACGTCGCAGGGCACGTCCCAAATCGAGCCGCCCTCCACATAGTGGGTCCCGGCACCCTTCAGCCGCGCGTATTCGGCGATCCGGGCCCGGCGGACTTCCTTGATTTGCTTGACCAGCTCGAGATCGATGCCCGCCTCGTCGACGACGTAGCCGTTCGAATCGGAGCAGGCGACGATCTTGCCGCCAAACTCGATGACTTTCTCCATGGTGTAGACCGCGACATTGCCCGAGCCGGAGACCACCACCCGCTTTCCTGCAAAATCCTGGCCTTTCGTGCCCAGCATCCGCTGCACGAAATAGGTTGCGCCATACCCTGTGGCTTCCTTTCGCGCGCGCGAGCCGCCATAGAACAACGCCTTGCCGGTCAGAACGCCCGCCTCGTAGCGGTTCGTAAGTCGCTTGTACTGGCCGAACATGTAGCCGATTTCGCGTCCGCCCACGCCGATATCGCCGGCCGGGACGTCGGTGTATTCCCCCAGGTGCCGGTGCAGTTCGGTCATGAAGGACTGGCAGAACCGCATGATCTCGCGGTCCGACCGGCCTCTCGGGTTGAAGTCCGATCCGCCCTTGCCACCACCGATCGGCATACCCGTCAGCGCGTTCTTGAATGTCTGCTCGAAGCCGAGGAACTTGATGATGCCCACGTTGACGGACGGGTGGAAGCGGATGCCGCCCTTGTAGGGGCCCAGTGCCGAATTGAACTGGACGCGGAAACCGCGGTTGATCTGCACCTGGCCGGCATCGTCGATCCACGGCACGCGGAAAATGATCTGACGCTCCGGCTCGCAAATGCGTTCGATGAGTGCGTTCTCGGCGTAACGCGGATGTTTGGCCACCACGCGTCCGAGGCTTTCAAGAACCTCACGGACGGCTTGATGGAACTCAACTTCACCCACATTACGCCGCAAAACCTCGGTGAGGATCGGCTCCAACTTCTCATCTACATTGGTCATCGTGCTCTCCGTGCGCCGATATTTAACAAGGCAATCGTTGGCGCGAAAGCGGACTATCGGAATATCGGGACGATTTGAACCAAAAATTGGCGGAGACCGGCGAGGTGCTCTCCCCGATCATCTTGGGTCGCCTGCTTGACACCGGATCGTTGAGCAGCAATCATTGTAAAATGACTATCGATTTCATCGCCCATCGCGGTAGCCGCTACCAAGACTGTCCGATCGCAGGACATTAGCCCGAATCCGGTCGCTGTCGCGCCCCGGGTGTCGGGGAGCATGGTAGTCATCTTCTGCAACGCGCGACATCAATCCCCAAATACATGCACCCCACTGCGGCAACGTTCATCGTGCGCGCAGCAGCGGCACATTGCAGAATTGAACAGGAGTTACATCGTTATGAACAAGCCGTTGATCTATGTCCGGGAGGCCGACTATGCTCGCCTCAACGATCTGGCCCAGGCAGCGCTCGACCGCAATTTCGAAGTCGCGGACGAACTGCTTGGAGAATTGGAGCGCGCGTCGGTTCTCCCGAACGATCAAGTGGCGTCCGATACTGTCCAGATGGGCTCGACCGTGACCTACGAAACCGAGGCCGGCCAGGCCAGGACCGTGACGCTTGTCTATCCGGGCGATGCCGACATCGAACAGGCGAAAATCTCCGTGCTGACGCCCATCGGCGTTGCCCTTCTTGGTCTTGCACCGGGACAAACCATCGATTGGAAGGCCCGCGACGGTCAGAGCCACCGGCTGAAGGTCGTCGAGGTGAAGTACAATGCCCCTGCAGAGGGCGCCTGATACGTCGCGCGCCCCAGGCAGGCCGATGGGACCAAAACCCGCTGCCGGAATTGTCGCTCCGCCTTGACTTCCAGGGCTTCGGGACTTAGATGGCGCCATGCTGACGTTCTTCTCTCACCGCGGGCAGAGGCTATTGCGACGTAAGGCGCGAACCTAGCCCGGCCGTTGCAACGGTTGTCCGCGGCCGGGACGAGGAATCGCGCAAGGTGCTCCCTAAGCTTTAAAAGTTGACAACCCCGTCACCGCGCCGATGTGCAGGACGCCGGTGCCGCTATGCGAATTGCGCACGACAGACCGACTGAGCGATCCATCGCGCGGCGGCCACGCACGCGGGAGAAGACCGCAAAGCCTTTCCATCCGACGAAAGACACGAAGATCCATGATCCAGACGCCCTACTATCTGATCGACAAGTCGAAGCTTCTCAAGAACATGGAGAGGATCGCCGAGGTGAGGGAGAAGTCCGGCGCCAAGGCTCTGCTGGCGCTGAAATGCTTCGCCACCTGGTCCGTCTTCGATCTGATGCGCGACTACATGGATGGCACGACGTCGTCCTCCCTCAATGAGGTCCGCCTCGGTCACGAGCGCTTCGGCAAGGAAACCCACGCCTATTCGGTCGCCTATGCCGACTACGAGATCGACGAAGTCGTCAGCCATGCCGACAAGATCATCTTCAATTCGATCGGCCAGTTGGAGCGTTTTGCCGACAAGGCCTCGGGCATCGTCCGCGGACTGCGGCTGAACCCGCAGGTCAGTTCCTCGAGCTTCGACCTCGCCGACCCCGCCCGCCCCTTCTCGCGGCTCGGCGAATGGGACGTCGCTCGCGTCGAAAAGGTGATGGACCGGATTTCCGGCTTCATGATCCACAACAACTGCGAGAATGCCGACTTCGACCTGTTTGACCGCATGCTCGGGACGATCGAGGAACGCTTCGCTCCGCTTCTGAGGAAGGCCGACTGGGTGAGCCTCGGCGGCGGCATCCATTTCACCGGCGACGACTATCCGATCGAGCGCTTCGCCGAGCGGCTGAAGCGTTTTTCCGGCGATTACGGCGTGCAGGTCTACCTCGAGCCCGGCGAAGCCTCGATCACCAAATCGACGACGCTGGAAGTGACCGTGCTCGACACGCTCTTCAATGGCAAGAACCTCGCCATCGTCGATTCGTCGATCGAGGCTCACATGCTCGATCTGCTGATCTATCGCGAGAACGCGAAGGTCTCTCCGAATGAAGGACCGCACAACTATATGGTCTGCGGCAAATCCTGCCTCGCCGGCGATGTCTTCGGCGAGTTCCGATTTGCGAACGAGCTGAAGGTCGGTGACCGAATCTCATTCCAGGACGCGGCCGGTTATACGATGGTCAAAAAGAACTGGTTCAATGGCGTGAAGATGCCGGCGATCGCCATCAAGGAACTGGATGGCAGCATCAGGACAGTCCGCGAATTCACCTATTCAGACTTCGAACAGAGCCTTTCCTGAAGGCTCTCGGCAAACGGGTAGAAGGAGATATCCCCCGAAATGAAAAAGAACGTTCTCATCATCGGCGCCGGTGGCGTGGCACAGGTCGTGGCGCACAAGTGCGCCCAGAACAACGATGTATTGGGAGACCTTCATATTGCCTCGCGCACGAAGTCGAAGTGCGACGCGATCATCGCATCGGTGCATGAGAAGAACGCGATGAAGCAGCCGGGCGTGCTCGAAGCCCACGCGCTCGACGCCCTCGACATCGAGGCGACCAAGGCGCTGATCCAGAAGACCGGCGTGCAGATCGTGATCAACGTCGGCACCGCCTTCCTCAACATGTCGGTGCTGCGCGCCTGCATGGACACCGGCGTCGCCTATATCGACACGGCGATCCACGAGGAGCCGGGCAAGATCTGCGAGACGCCACCGTGGTACGGGAACTACGAGTGGAAGCGCGCCGGCGAGTGCAAGGAAAAGGGCATCACCGCCATTCTCGGCGCCGGCTTCGACCCGGGTGTCGTCAACGCCTATGCGCGGCTGGCCAAGGACGAGTACCTCGACAAGGTCACCGAGATCGATATCGTCGACATCAATGCCGGCAGCCACGGCAAGTACTTCGCCACCAACTTTGACCCGGAAATCAACTTCCGCGAGTTCACCGGCGTCGTCTACTCCTGGCAGAACGGCCAGTGGCAGACCAACCAGATGTTCGAGATCGGCAAGGAATACGACCTGCCGGTGGTCGGCAAGCGCAAGGCCTATCTCTGCGGCCATGACGAGGTGCATTCGCTGGCCAAGAACATGGACGGCGCCGACGTGCGCTTCTGGATGGGCTTCGGCGACCACTACATCAACGTCTTCACCGTTCTGAAGAACATCGGCCTGCTCTCCGAACAGCCGGTCAAGACGGCGGAAGGCCAGGAAGTCGTGCCGCTCAAGGTCGTCAAGTCCTGCCTGCCGGACCCGGCTTCGCTCGCCCCGAACTACGAGGGCAAGACCTGCATCGGCGACTACGTCAAGGGCATCAAGGACGGCAAGGAACGGACGGTGTTCATCTACAACGTCGCCGACCACAAGGAAGCCTACAACGAGGTCGGCTCGCAGGGCATCTCGTACACCGCGGGCGTGCCGGCTGTCGCCGCGGCCATGCTGGTCGCTCGGGGCGAATGGGACGTCAAGCAGATGGCCAACGTCGAAGAACTGCCGCCGAAGCCGTTCCTCGAAGTCCTTGGCAAGATCGGGCTTTCCACCTGGATCCAGGAAAACGGCGAGGAGCGCCCGCTGTTCACCTGATCAGGCCGCTGATGGCCTTTGAAACGATGGACCTGCGGTCATTCCGCAGGTCCACTTGGGATCTTCGAGATCCACAGCCCTGGCGCTACCCGCCGCCTGCGTTTAAAACGTTTTAAACTTGCTCAAACATCAGTTCTGAGCAATAAGGTGGCTCTCTTTTCCGTCGACCTCCACGGGATCCATTCGAAGCGAGAGGCTCCCGGCATCGAACGGTTGACGGTTTCGTCCGACATTGAATTCGCGAGGAGGATACAGCGTGGGCACGAACGGACAGTTGAACCTTGCCTGGCGCAAGCGCGCCTATCACCGCGAATGGCTCTGGGCCCAGGCGAACGGCCTCTTCGATTTCTTCGAGAACAGCACGTTCAATCCGAATGGCGGTTTTTTTGAACTGGACGCCGATGGCCGGCCGCTGAACCCGGGCAACCCGACCCGCGGCATCCATTCGACCACGCGAATGGTCCATTGCTTCGCGATCGGCAGCCTGCTCGGCCGCCCGGGCTCCGACGACATCGTCGACCATGGCATGCGGTATCTCTGGGAGAAGCATCGCGACCATGCGCGGGGTGGGTACTACTGGTCGCTCGACAACTCCGGCCCACTGGATACCAGCAAGCAGGGATACGGCCATGCGTTCGTGCTGCTGGCGGCGTCCAGCGCCAAGGTCGCCGGCCACCCGGACGCCGATCGCCTGCTCGCCGATGTCACCGACGTCCTGAACACCCGTTTCTGGGAGGACGAGCACGGCGCCATCGCCGAGGAATTTACTGCCGACTGGTCGCCGGTCCCAGGTTATCGCGGCCAGAACTCGAACATGCACCTGACCGAAGCGCTGATGGCGGCTTTCGAGGCGACCGGGGAGACGGATTATCTGCATAAGGCCGAGCGGATCGCCGATCTGATCATCCGTCGCCGGGCCGGCGAGAACGGTTTTCGCGTGCCGGAGCACTTCGACGGGAACTGGGTGCTCGACAAGGATTACCAGGGCAACGAGATGTTTCGCCCTTCCGGCACCACGCCCGGCCATTGGCTCGAATGGGCGCGGCTGCTGCTGCAGCTCTGGTCGCTTGGCGGACGCAGGCACGACTGGATGCCGGAGGCGGCCAGGGCGCTGTTCTCGCAGTCCATCGCACTTGGTTGGGACGACGACAAGGGCGGTTTCTTCTACACGCTCGACTGGAGCGACGAACCAGCCAAGCGCAGCAAGCTCTGGTGGCCGATGGCCGAGGGCGTGGGCGCGGCGGCGTTCCTGTGCGAGCACCTGCCGAGCGCCTTTCACGAGACCTGGTACCGGAAGATCTGGGACGGCATTTCCCGGCATTTCATCGACCGCACCCGCGGCGGGTGGCACGAGGAACTGAGCGAGGATCTCACGCCGAGCTACACGCTCTTTTCCGGCAAGGGCGACATCTATCACGCCCTTCAGGCCTGCCTGATCCCGCTTTTTCCGGCGACAGGCAGCCTGACCAAAGGCATCACCGAGGCGGAAGGCCGTTAGTTGCCGTCTTATCTTTCAGCGTGCGCAAGCGCGAACTGATCGAATGCGCCACCGGCTGATTCCTCCGGCAGCCGGGGCGGCCGCTTGGACGCCTAGACGTGGACGATCCCTCTCCCCGATGCGAAAAACTGCCCCTGTTGCAGGCGGCAGCATTCTGCTAGCTGTGGCATCCCCTCCCCAGGCCTGATCCCAGTCATCCGGCTACCGTTTGCATAGTTCGAGCAGGAATCCATTGACCCAATCCCAGACCTTGCCAACAACGGCGGCCGCCAACCAGGTGGCCCTGGTTGCAATCATTGCCGGCAGCATCGCCATTGGTGGCTCACCGATTTTCGTGCGGCTTTCCGAAGTCGGTCCGTTGGCGACGGCTTTCTGGCGGGTTCTGCTGGCGCTGATCCCGTTGACCATCTTTTCACTGCTCAATCGGGGCAAGGTCGGCGACGCGCCGCCGCGGACACTTGGCGACTGCTTGCTTCTGACACTGCCCGGGCTGTTCCTTGCAGTTGACCTCGCCGCCTGGCACATAGCGGTCAACATGACCTCCGTCGCGAATGCCACGCTTCTGAGCAACGTCGCGCCGGTCTTCGTGACCATCTTCGGGCGGCTGCTGTTCGGCTTTGCGATCACCCGCACATTTGTTGCCGGACTTGCGATGGCGGCGATCGGCATCGTGGTCCTTAAGGGGGGGCCGGCGGCACTGGGTGGCGACCTTCATGGCGACGCCATCGCTGTCCTGGCGGCAATGTTCTACGCCGGCTATATCCTTGCCATCAACAGACTGCGCACCCGCTACGACACGCTGCGCATCATGCAATGGGGGTCGGCCTCGGCGGCCTGCTTCCTGCTGCCGGTCACGCTGTTCTTCGAGCCATTCCTGATGCCCGCCACCGTCAACGGCTGGGCCACCGTCTTCGGCCTTGCGTTTGTGTGCCATGCGGGCGGACAGGCGCTGATCACCTATGCCCTCGCCTACCTGCCGGCTGCCTTCTCTTCGCTCACGCTGCTGCTACAGCCGGTCGTGGCAGCGCTGCTCGCCTGGGGTCTTCTTGGGGAATCGCTCGGCGGCATGCAGGCGATCGGCGGCCTGATCGTGCTGGCAGGGATCCTGATCGCCCGCCGCGGATAGTCGCCGCGAGGAACCGCTTGCGGTGGCCGAAAGAGGGTGTGCCGCACGGTTTCCCTTCGCGTATCGACTCGTCCGACGGGCTATCCTAAGCTAGTTCCTTGCCGGAGGTTTCTGCCCAGAACCGCGTCCATTCGCGTCCGTTCAAGGCGCGCTCGATATTTCGATCACGAAGGAAATGCCGTTGCCGACTTCCATTGCCTGGTTTTTCTTCGCGTTCCGATCGATGCTCGTCGCCACCGCAACGGCCGGCCTGGCCGGCGGCACGATCGCCTGGCTCTATGGCAGCGAAATGTGGGCCGACCGGATTTGGTTTACTGCCACCGTCCCGGTCCTGATTGCACTCGGCATCGAGATCGTCACGTCCTTGCGAAAGGGCGAAGTCGGCCTCGATCTCGTCGCCGCGCTCTCGATGACGGCGGCGCTCGCCTTCGGCGAACCGCTCGCCGCAAACGTGGTGGCGCTGATGTATTCCGGCGGCCAGCTACTGGAAAGCTATGCGGAAGGACGGGCACGGCGCGAGATGACGGCGCTCCTGGGGCGGGTCGCACACACGGCGATACGCTATTCCGGCGACGCGCTGGAGGAAATCCCTCTTTCGGAGATCCGGGCCGGCGACCGAATTCTCGTTCGCCACGGCGAAGTCGTGCCGGTCGACGGCACGCTTGCGTCGGAGGCGGCGGCCCTCGACCAATCCAGCCTCACCGGCGAGAGCGCCACGGTCGACAAGGCGAGCGGGGAGGAAATCCTCAGCGGCTCCACCAACCTCGGCAATGCCTTCGACCTCCTCGCCACCCGCCCGGCCGCCGAAAGCACCTACGCCAACATCGTGCGTCTGGTGCAGCAGGCGCAGGCGAGCAAGGCCCCGAGCGTACGCATCGCCGATCGCTACGCGGTGTGGTTTCTTGTTCTGACGCTCCTGATCGCAGGCGTCGCCTGGTGGCTCTCCGGCGACCGCATTCGGGCGCTCGCAGTACTTGTTGTCGCCACGCCCTGCCCGCTGATCCTGGCGCTGCCGGTGGCGATCATTTCCGGCATGTCCCGCTCGGCCAAGCTCGGCGTCCTGATCAAGAGCGGGGGCGCTCTCGAGGCCCTTGCCAAAGTTCGCACCGCCGTCCTCGACAAGACCGGCACGCTCACCTACGGACAGGCCCGCGTCATCGACCTGAAGACGACAGCCGGCTGGGATGGACGGGAAATCCTGCGTCTGGCGGCATCGCTCGACCAGGCATCAAGCCACGTCATTGCCGAAGCCCTGGTCGGGGAGGCCCGCCGACGCGGCCTGCTGCTCGCCCCACCGTCCGATGTCAGCGAAGCGGCGGGCACGGGCGTCACCGGCGTCGTGGAAGGACGCCGGGTGACGATCGGCGGCAGCCGCTACGTCCGCGACAACAGCAAGGGTGATCCCTATGCGTTGCGTGCCGGCGTCCCCGACGACGCCGCGGTCGTGGCCGTCGCGGTGGACGGAGAGCTTGCCGGCATCATTGCGCTGGCTGATCGGATCCGGCCGGACGCGGCGGCGATGCTGGAAGCGCTCCATGGCGTCGGCGTTCGCCGCGTCGTGCTTGCTTCCGGCGATCGGACGGATGTCGTTGCGGCAGTCGCGATGAAATTGGGGATCGACGAGGCGCACGGCGAACTGGCACCCGCGCAGAAGGTCGAGATCGTCCGCCGGGAATCGTCCAAGGCGCCGACGATGATGGTCGGCGACGGCGTCAACGATGCGCCGGCATTGGCGACGGCAACCGTCGGCATCGCCATGGGTGCGCGCGGCGCAGCCGCGTCTTCGGAAAGCGCCGACGTGGTGCTGCTCGTCGACCGGCTCGACCACCTCATCAAGGCGATCCACGCCGCGCACCGAACGAAGAAGATCGCCTTGCAGAGCGTGCTGATCGGCCTTGGTCTGTCGGTCGTGGCGATGCTGGTCGCGGCCGCGGGCTATCTGCCGCCAGTCGCCGGTGCCTTCACGCAGGAGCTGATCGATATAGCGGTGATCCTGAATGCCCTACGCGCCTTGCGCTAGCCAGCACGATGCTTCGCCAGACTTCATGCAGCCATCAATATTGTTGACTGGATCGTTGCTGCCGAATGTGCGAGAGGCGGCAATCCATCTTCGTGGCCGGTAGACGCCTTGCGCAGGCGCAGTGCCCAAGCGCGTGAAAGCCACACAATGACAGACGCGACTGCTTCTCCCGCATCCCAATCCAGTGCCACGCGCGCTGGCGTCATCGCAATGCTGCTGGGCATGCTGTTGTTCTCGCTGAACGACGTGCTCGGCAAATGGCTCGTCACCACCTACTCGGCGCCGCAGCTCATGTTGATCCGCAGCATCGCGGCGGTTGCTGTGCTGTTGCCGTTCTTCTGGCGCTCGGGCTGGCACAGCCTGATCCGGGTGGAGCGGCCGCGCCTGCAGGCGTTGCGCTCGCTGCTGTTTGCCTTCGAGGCGACGGCCTTCTACTTCGCCGTCGGCTACATGCCGCTCGCCGACGCGATGACCTACTGGCTGGCCGCGCCGATCTATGTCGCCGCGCTCTCGCCGCTGATGCTCGGCGAGAAGGTAGGCTGGCGGCGCTGGACGGCGATCCTGATCGGCTTTGCCGGCGTCGTCGTCGCGCTCGAGCCCTCCTCCGAGAGCCTCACGCTGCCCGCCCTGATCGCACTTGCCGGCAGTGTCGCATTCTCCTTCGCCATGATCTTCGGTCGAACCTTGCGGGCTACGCCAGATACGACGCTGGTCTTCTGGCAGGTGGCCGGTGCGGCTGTTTTCTCGCTTGTGGGCATAGTCTTCGACCCGGCCGGCTGGACACCGGTACGCCCGGTCGATTTTGGCCTGCTCAGTCTGCTCGGCATCGCGGCGATGGGCGCACACATGCTGGTGAACCGCTCGCTGAAGCTGGCGGATGCATCGACGGTCGTGCCGCTGCAATACACGCTTCTGATCTGGGCCGTCCTGTTCGGCTGGATCTTCTTCGGCGACCTGCCGCGCACGGCGATGATTATCGGCGCCGGATTTATCGTGGCCTCCGGCCTGTTCATCTTCTTCCGCGAACAGACGTTGAAGCGGCACGGACGGCGCTCGGAATAGCGGCGCCGTCCCACCAGCCAACGTGACGTCTACTTGAAGCGTCCCTGCCGCTGCAGCACCTCGATCTTGTAGCCGTCCGGGTCGGTGATGAAGAAGAAGCGGGCAATCATTGCACCATCGCGATTGAACTCGACGATCTTGTTGGGGCTGAGGCCCAACGAAGAAAGGCGCGCGTGCTCCGCATCGAGGTCGGAGACCGAGACGGCGAGATGACCGTAACCGTCGCCGAGCGCGTAGGGTTCCATCCGGCCCTTGTTGATCGTGAGTTCGAGTTCGAACTCGCTTTCGGCATTGCTGAGATAGACGAGTGTGAAGGTTTCGAAATCGAGCCTTTCGGCCACGTCGAGGCCGAAAGCGCGACGATAGAACTCGATGGATCGTGCCTCGTCCAGGACGCGGATCATGGAGTGGATGGATTTTGCCAATTCGGGCCCCTTCTGCTTGTTGCGTTCGGCGAAAACCATTTGCCGGAGAAATGGTCGCAATCAACGACAGCCCGTTACCACAAACAACGGCCATAAAGCCATTGACGCCGGAAAAGACCGACCTTTTCCAGCGCTGCCTGCATGAGACGAGACGCTCACCTTTAAGCGCACCGTAATGCCGGCGCCACGAGGCGGATGTCCTCAGGCGGAGGGGCGGTCCACGTCTTCGGCGGCCTTCGGCACGCCGGGTGTCCCGGTCCAAATGCCGGTTGGCTTGACGAAGCCGATGATCTCCGCCGCCAGCAGCGTGTCGACGAATTCGGTGAACTCGATCAGCCGCCCGTCGCGAAAGGTCAGCTTGTCGATCATCTCGGTGTCGTAGAACGTGTCTTGCGGGATGAAGCGAACCGGCCCGGTACGGTGGACCACCGCCGTGTCGCCATCGACGTGCATGCTGTCGATCTCCATGTCGGACAGGTCCCAGTTCGCGATCAAATCGGCGAAGCGGGCACGGATCTCGGATGCACCCTCGACCACATGTGTCAGCGGACCCAGGCGCAAGTTTCCGGCAATCCGGAAACTTGCATCGGGGTCGACAAGGCTCATCACTGCGTCAAGATCGTGATCGTTCCGGGCCCTGTAGAACGCCCGGACAGTTCTGTCGAGTTCGCTGCGATCCATCATGGATGCCTCCCTCCGTTTGAACCGAGGGAGTGTGCGCCCGATGGCCGTCACTGGCAATTCAGGCCGCCGCATCATTTTGGATGGCTCTGCCGAGTATGGTGCGCAGGTGGACTGACAGGCCCCAATCCCCTGCCCACCGATCACCCCTGGTGCAGGTTCCGGCGGGACAAGTTGCGCACATCGCGTTCTCCGCAGAGCGCCATGGTGATGTCGAGTTCCTTGCGGATGATTTCGAGCGCCTTCGTGACACCCGCCTTGCCGCCGGCGCCGAGGCCATAGAGGAAGGGACGGCCGATATAGGTGCCCTTCGCGCCGTAGCAGAGCGCTTTCAGCACGTCCTGGCCGGAGCGAATGCCGCCATCGAGGTGCACTTCGATCTGCCCGCCGACAGCATCGACGATGCGCGGCAGCATGCTGATCGAGGACGGTGCGCCGTCGAGCTGGCGGCCGCCATGGTTCGAGACGATGATGGCATCCGCGCCGGTCGAGACCGCCATGCGCGCATCTTCTTCGTCAAGGATGCCTTTCAGGATCAGCTTGCCGCCCCAGCGCTCCTTGATCCAGGCGACGTCCTTCCAGGAGAGCTGCGGATCGAACTGCTCGCTTGTCCAGGCGTTGAGTGTGGAGAGATCGGTCACGCTCTTGGCGTGGCCGACGATGTTGCGGAAGGTCCGGCGCTGCGTGCCCAGCATCTGCATGCACCAGAGCGGTCGCGTGGCCATCTGCCAGACATGCTTCGGCGTGAACTTCGGCGGCGCGGAGAGCCCGTTGCGAACGTCCTTGTGACGCTGGCCGAGAATCTGCAGATCGAGGGTGAGGACCAGCGCCGAGCACTTGGCTGCCTTGGCGCGGTCGATCAGGTTGAGCACGAAATCGCGGTCCTGCATCACGTAGAGCTGGAACCAGAACGGTTTCGTGGTGACGGAAGCGACGTCCTCGATCGAGCAGATGCTCATGGTGGAGAGCGTGAAGGGAACGCCGAACTCCTCGGCCGCCTGCGCCGCCAGCATCTCGCCGTCGGCGTGCTGCATGCCGGTCAGCCCCGTCGGCGACAGCGCCACCGGCATCGACACCTTCTCGCCGATCATTTCACTCGCGAGCGAACGGTTCGACATGTCGACCAGCACCCGCTGGCGCAGCTTGACCTTGTGGAAATCCTCCTCGTTCGCCCGGTAGGTGCCTTCGGTATAGGCGCCGGAGTCGGCGTAGTCGAAGAACATCTTGGGCACACGGCGTTTCGCGCGCGCCTTCAGATCGGCGATCGTCAGGATTTCACTCACGGCAGTCTCCCCGGGCAGGACAAGACGGCACGCCGGACGGCATGCCGCGAAACGGAAAGCGGTGTCCGTGTTTTAGGGGCGAAACGTATATTCGGCAATCGATTCCGGTTTCATCTCGATCGAAAATCCCGGTCTGGTCGGCGGCATGTAGGCCGCCTTTCGAATGACGCAGGGATCGACGAAATGCTCGTGCAGATGGTCGACATATTCGATTACCCTGCCCTCCTTCGTGCCGGAGACGGCGATGTAATCGATCATCGACAGGTGCTGGACATATTCGCAAAGCCCGACGCCGCCGGCATGCGGCCAGACCGGCAGTCCGTATTTCGCCGCGACCAGCAGCACCGCCAGCACCTCGTTCAACCCGCCCATGCGGCAAGAGTCGATCTGGACGATGTCGATCGCTCCCTCCGCGATGAATTGCTTGAACATGATGCGGTTCTGGCACATCTCGCCCGTCGCGACCTTCACCGGACCCACGCCGGCGCGGATCTTGCGATGGCCGGCGATGTCGTCCGGGCTCGTCGGCTCCTCGATGAAGAAGGGCCTTGCGAAGGCGAGCTTCTTCACCCAGTCGATCGCCTGGTCCACCTCCCAGACCTGGTTTGCGTCGATCATCAGGACACGCTCCGGGCCGATCACCTCGCGGGCAATCTTGAGCCGGCGGATATCGTCGTCGAGGTCGCGGCCGACCTTCATCTTCACATGGTTGAAGCCGGCATCCACGGCCGCCTGGCAGAGGCGCCGCAGCTTTTCCTCCGGATACCCCAGCCAACCGGCGGAGGTGGTGTAGCAGGCGTAGCCTTCGCGCTTCAGCGTATCGATCCGCCCGGCCTTTCCAGCCTCGGCCTTTTTCAGTATCTCAACGGCCTCGTCGCGGGTCAGCACGTCGGTGAGGTAGCGGAAATCGACAATGTCGGCGATCTCTTCCGGCGAGAGTTCCGACACGAGTTGCCAGACGGGCTTGCCGGATTGCCTGGCCAGCAGATCCCACACCGCATTGACAACCGCGCCGGTGGCCAGGTGCATCGCCCCCTTGTCCGGTCCGATCCAGCGCAACTGGCTGTCGCCGGTGAGATGTCGCCAGTATCGGCCGGGTGCCCTGCGGACGTCGTCGAGGTCGGTGCCGAGGACCAGATGCTCCATCGCCCTGATCGCCATGCAGCAGATGTCGTTGCCGCGGCCGATGGTGAAGGTCAGTCCGTGGCCGGCAAGGCCATCCTCGTCGGTGTCGAGGATGACATAGGCCGCCGAATAGTCCGGGTCGGGGTTCATCGCGTCCGATCCGTCCAGACTCTGCGACGTCGGAAAACGCAGGTCGTACACGCGCATGCCAGTGATTCGGGGCATTCTGTCCTCCCATCGTCGAGCGAGCGGCTGCGGAGCAAGCCAAGCGCCGGCCTTGACGCTTGCGACACAAATGTCCTTTATACATAAAAAACAATCGGACTCAACGGAAGAACGAGCAACGCCTTGAACGTCAACGCTGTTTGCGCACAACATATCCGAGCGCGGCAACGCGGAGGAAACGCGCCATGTTCATCGACACGCACCTGCACCTGATAGACCAGTCGAGGCTTGCCTATCCCTGGCTTTCGGGCGCCGGCGACCTGAACCGCGATTTCACCTATGCCGAATACGCGCGGGAAGCGAGGCGGCTCGGCATCGAAGCGGCGCTGCATATGGAGGTTGATGTTGCGACCTCCGACATCGAGGCCGAGACCGAGATGGTGCGAGACCTCGCCGAAGCGAGCGGCAACACGATCCGGGGCGTGATCGCCGCCTGCCGGCCGGAAGAGGTCGGCTTTCCTGACTATCTGGAGAAATGCGAGGCCGACAGTTTCGTGAAAGGGCTTCGCCGCGTGCTGCATGTGGTTGCGGACGACATCTCGGAGCGGGCCCTCTTTCGCGACAACCTGAAGCGGTTGGCAGGCAGCCGGCTGACCTTCGACATCTGCATGCTGGCGCGCCAGCAGCCGCTCGCGCTGGCGCTGATCGACAGCGCGCCGGCCGTCCGTTTCGTGCTCGACCATTGCGGCGTGCCGGACATCGTCTCCGGTCACTTCGACGGCTGGAAGCGCGGGATCAGCGAGATTGCAAAGCGGCCGAACGTGACGGCCAAGGTCTCCGGCATTGTCGCTTATGCGGACCCGCAGACCTGGACCGTCGACGCCATCCGACCCTATGCCGAGCACATCGTCGCCGCCTTCGGCTGGGATCGGGTCGTCTGGGGCAGCGACTGGCCGGTCTGCACGCGCGGCGGCGGCCTTTCGACCTGGGTCGGCGCGACGCAGGCGATTTTCGGTTCCTGCACGCCCGAGGAGCGGGAAAAGCTCTATCGGGCGAATGCCGAACGCATCTGGAATTTATGAGACGTCGTCTGTGTGCACCGGCAATTGCACATGCCGCCTCTTCCGCCGCGCTCGGGCGGACCGATCAGGAAATGTGGATCGATTGCGGCGTGGTTTTGTGTGGCGAGCGCATCGTTTCCATCGCAGCAGCGTTCATCTGGGTCAAATCCGCCTAAACCGCCTGGCCACGGTCTCAATGACTGGATCCTCGTCATTCGTCGATCCTCGCATCACGGCCATTTTGGTTCGATTGCGGCCAGCAAGTTTGGCGTCGTAAAGCAACTTGTCGGCTCGTTCGTAGAGGTCTGCGAACTCGGCATCGGCATCTGGTGGCGCATCCGCCAGACCCATGCTGGCAGTCACGGATCGGCCAAGGCCGGGAACGGCCTTGGCGACGATTGCGGGAATGGCCTGGCGCCGTTGCTCCGCCTGAGCCTGGGCATCGTCTCCGCGCAAAAGCAGCACGAATTCCTCTCCGCCGAGGCGGAAAGCGTGAATCTGCGGGTCCGCCTGGAGCGCTTCGGCCACGGCTTTCAGCACGGCGTCGCCGACCACATGGCCGTGAACATCGTTGATTGCCTTGAAGTGATCCAGGTCGAGCACGGCAAGCGTGCGGTAGCCCTCGGCGAGGAACTTCTCGAAATTCTGCTCGATTGCCCGTCGGTTAAACAATCCCGTCAATGCGTCGCGTTCGGACAGGCGCTCAAGCACGTCAGCTTCGAAGCGCGCGCTGTCCCGCTGGCGCTTGATCGTCATGAAGCGGTCTGCCACGCCGAGCGTGGTGAACAAGACCTCGCATACGCAACCCACATAGAACAGGAACATGGCATCATTGCTCTCCAGCCAGGGAACCACACCCGTGACCAGGCGCACCAATCCGACCGTAATGACAGGCAGATAACCGACCGCCTGGAACTTGGCGGCCCGACTTCCGCGCCGCAGTGCGTCTGCAAGCGACAATATGAAAACGACGACCACCGGAGCAAAAGCCGCCGTGTATACCGTCGATTGAATCGGGCGCGCCACGAACGGAAATGCCGCGTGAAACGTGCTGAGAAACACCGCCCATGCGGCGCAGCAGAGCAGCCCCCGCCGCAGCAGCGGATGCATGCGGCCGGGTTCGATGAAGCTATAAGTAAACATCGCCCCGGACGCGACCGTAAGGCCGAAGATCACTGTCGTCATCCAGCTCAGCGTCATCGCTGGCGGATCGAACAGAATGACTGCAAGACCTGAAGAGACCAGGATGGTCAGCAGCAAGGAGATCGTGAGCATCGTATGCCAAAGCACGAATGGCTCGCGCAGGATCCGGTAGAAGGCCGCGTTGAAAATGAGCGGCATCGACAGCATTCCGGCAAGGATAGCCAGGAGAAGCAGGGACCGCAGAAGGTCCGGGCCCAGAACGAGGTCAGACGCTGATAGGTAGGCTCTCTCCAGCGTCATTCGGTGGCTCGGCAAATCGAACGCGACAACGACCTGTCGCGTGTCGCGGGTTACCCCCGGCAGAGTGGCCTTGAAATATCCGCCAGACAGAGCGCTCGGCAGTTCACCCGCCGACAGGGAGGACTGGCGCATTGCGCCATCCCGGTCGATCGCCAGCAGGTGCACCGCCGCGAGCGCGCTTCGCCTTGAAAAGAGATACTGGGGAAGGTCATCGTCTGGACCGATCTCAAACCGCAGCAGCGTCCGCTCGCCCTCGAGCGAATAGATGCGGTCTCCGCAAGTCCAGCGATGTGACGAGCGAACAACGGTGGCCAAGTCGTCCGACAGACCGCTGGCCGTCCAGCAAGAGCTACGGATGCCCATAGGTTCAGCCGCGCCAAGGGGCGCAGCGTGGAGAGGTTCAAGCATTAAGACGCTCAGGACCATCGCCACGAGCGCTTTTCGGAGGGCATTCCAGAGCATTGCCTGACGTTATACGCCAAGCATTGAGATGCCGTTACCGGGATCGAAATCAGTCGTCGCTTCTTGAATCAGACAGGGTTCACGTCAGCAAACCCAATGCAAGACATGCCGGAAATCCTTGCGCGTCAGATCAGGCCGAAAACCAAGGCTACGACGAACAGAAAGGCCGCGGCGGCGACCATATTGCAGACAATGCCGTCAAGGGCCCAGCGGTGAGTGCGATCTGGACGTGCGGGCTGCGCTTCGCGTTTGTGACCAAAGCCGGGCTTGCCGACAGCATTCGCGTTGCCCATCGTCGTCTTCCTTCTCGTTCGGACGCCCTGTTGGACAAGCGCCATCCGTCGGACCAGTCATGACCCGCGACGACGGATTATAAAGAATGTCTATAAGAATGATAGGGTTCAGTTTCTCTTTTATGCCACATTCGTAAATGGCCGTTTGCTGGCGGCAATCAAAAGGGAAAGCTTCGCCCTCTCAAACCCTGCAGATCAGCGCGATCCCGCCCTCCGACCTTCGAAGGTAATGATCCAGTCATCGGCGTTTGGCGCCCGGCCGTGCTCGTGGCTGCCCGAAACGACGATGTCGCGGAAACCGGCAGCCTCCATTGCAAGCATGAATTCATCGACTCCCCACCAGCGCAGCGTGAAGAGCTCGAGCTGCGTCTCGATCAGACGCGTGTCACGCCAGCGTTCATAGCGAAGATGGGAAACCCGACGCTGGGCGATGTAATCGAAGGACGCATGCTGCGCCTGCAGCGTGATGAGCTCGCCATCATCGGTCGGCCAACTCCTGATGCTTGTTGAAGAATCGATGATCTTTCCGGCCGGGTCGAGATCGATGATCAGGCGACCATCGGGAACAAGATGATCGTGGAAACGCCTCAGCACCGAAAGCGCCTCCGCAAATTCACCGATCAGTTGGAACGACCCGACCGGAACTATCACCGCGTCGAAGCGGTGAGCGTAGCTAAAGTCCTGGAACCGCATCTGATCCAGCCTTGGCGAGAGGTGACGTTCGCGGCAATGCGCCAGGCAACGCAAGAGCATATCCTTTGAGGCATCGAAGCCCTCGACGTTCAAGCCGGCTTCCAGGAGAGGGATCAGCAGGCGACCGTTACCGACACCCGGCTCCAGAATCGGGCCACGGCACTCCGACAGGCGGCTGCGGTAGAAGGAAAGCTCGTTGCCGAATGTGCGACCGATGGGCTTGTCGAGATCATAGACGAGGGCGGCAAGGCTGCCGTAGTGGTTGTTCATGGCTATCCGTCAAATGTCTTTGCGTCAGATCCGGGGCCGCTGCCCGGCACGGCCAATGCTGGGCCGGAATCTCGCGCAGTGGTTGATCCGAATACGCCTTTGATCCCAGAGTTACTCCCTGTTTTCAATGATAATTTCTCTGTCCATGTGCAAAGACGCCACTTGCACGACAAACACGCCGATGCTGCAGAGCCCCCGGCGGCTCACGCATCCCAGATCGGCCGCCAGATACAAACATTGACCGCGACCTGCAACGCCCGCTCGATTTCGCGGCGGCATAACACTGACCATGGCGTCGCGATGCTTTCGTCGGGACCACAGGTTGAGCCTGTGATCCCATGCTAGGCGCCGATGAGTCAGGCGAGCGGGCCGCCGCGCTCCTTCACCATCCTCATGAGGCGGGTGAGCACGGCGCCGGATTGGCGTACCCCGTCGTGTTCGTATTCGTTTGTGACCCAGGTTTCGAGGTTACCGACGCGACGCGCGGTGTCGAGCGACAGTTCCGCGTCCACGTACATGTCGTCGAAATAGATGGCCGCAGCGACCGGCACTTCGTTTGCAGCCAGCCGTTCGGGATCATAGAGCCGGCCGTGGCTCTTCTTGGCGGCGAGAGCCTCCGCGCCGGCGCGGAACGGGCGCAGCGAACGGATCTCCTCGAACATCCACGGATACATCATCTCGCCGGTGAGCAGCAGCGGCCGATGGCCGTCGGAAAAATCGGGGTACTCGGCCCGGATACGCTCTGCCGACCAGTCGGTGGCTCCATCGCCCTGGCCGTAGATGCTTTCATGGAGAACGGCAAAGAGCGGATTGGCGTCATAGGAGGTGAGCGCCATGACGGAGGCAAGGAAGTGGTCCGACAGGCAATCCTCGCCCGGACCTGAAAAGGCCTCGTCCATCAGCCAGTGGAGGTTCTCGAAGCCCGGCCCCATGCCCAGATCGATGCCGAGGGTCTGCAGCCGACGCACCGTCAGCCGGTCGCCGTCCGGCAGACGCACATCGTTCCCGGCGAGAAAGTCGGCGATGCGCCCAATCCTCGCGCGATCGTGCGGGTAGCGACGATAGTAGCGCGCGTTCTTCTCTGCGACGCGCGGATAAGTCCGGCGATAGACGTCGCTCGCCGTCGCATCCAGTCCCGCCAGTCCGCCCGTTACGTAGCAGGCCGAAAGCCCTTCCGGCGCCTTCGACAGGTAGGTCAGCGTCAGGAAGCCACCGTAACTCTGGCCGAGCGTCGACCACTTGGCGCCGCCGAACACCGCTTTTCGCAGGTGCTCGCAATCGGCGACAATGCTGTCGGCGCGGAATTGGGAGAGGTAGGCGGCGGCCGCCTCGCCGTCGTCAAACCCGGCCATGGTCGCGCTTTCGATGCGGGTGCTTCGGCCGGTGCCGCGCTGATCGACGAGGATGACGCGGTGGGTCTTCAGCGCCTCGGCAAGCCAGGACGGCCCGCCACCCGACGGGCGCGGCGACTTCCCGCCGGGGCCGCCCTGCAGGAAAACAAGCATCGGCAGGGTCTCGCGTTTCCGCGCCGGATCGCAAACCTCGCGGGCGAACACGTCGATCGTCGCGCCATCGGGCTTCGCCCAATCCAGCGGGACGGGCACGAGATGATCGCGAAAAAACATTCCCGGAATGGTATACTCTCGGACGGTCACTGACTGATCCTCGTCATTGGATTGAACCGCTCTGGCCGGAGGAGCGGGATGGGAAGAGAGCAATAGCAGCTGCCGCGGCTGTCGACAAATTGCCTACAAAGGAAATATGCTCTGCCCCTGCTGTAACGTGCCCCGCATGATCGGGGTCGGCCTTGCCCGCAAATTCGAACCTGGAGCCTCGCATGTCTTTTTCAACCCCTCCCGAAGCGATCACCGACGCCGAACGGCAGCTGCGGCTCGTTCGGCTGCGCGAGGACATGCAGGCGGGCGGCTTCGCCGGCGTTCTGCTCGGCTCCACGGAAAGCCTGCGCTACTTCACCGGCCTTGAATGGCACCAAAGCGAGCGCCTGCTCGGCGCGCTCGTCACCCCTTCCGGTCTCATCTACATTGTCCCGGCCTTCGAGCGCAGCCGCGTGGAAACCCTGCCACACCTTCCGGGCGAGATCGCCACATGGGAGGAGGAGCAAAACCCCGCGGCGCTCGTGGCCTCGCTGCTCGGGCCAAAGGGACGGCTGGCGCTCGACGACGCGCTACCCCTCTTCAGCTTCCATGCGCTCGCGGCACGCGTGGGCATCGATCGACTCGCCGACGGTGGCCGTCTGATTCGCAACCTGCGCCTCTGCAAGTCGCCGGCCGAAATTGCGATCATTCAATACGCGATGGAGCTGACGCTGGAGGTGCAGAAACGCGCGCACGCCATGATGAAGCCGGGCATCCGCGCTTCCGACGTCGTTCGCTATATCGATGAACAACACAGGGCGCTGGGCGCAGCCGGCGGATCGACCTTCTGCATCGTCTCTTTCGGCACGGCCACCGCGCTGCCGCATGGCGCCGAAGGTGACCAGACGCTGGCGGCGGGCGACGTCATCCTCGTTGACACCGGCACGAGGATCGACGGCTACCACTCCGATCTGACCCGGACCTATGTGCTGGACGAGCCGGATGCCGAGTTTGCCCGCGCCTGGGCCATCGAGCGCAAAGCCCAGCAGGCCGTTTTTGATGCGGCGACGATCGGCGCACCCTGCCACCGTCTCGACGACGCCGCGCGCGCGGTGCTTGCGCGCCATGGGCTGGGACCGGATTACAATCTGCCTGGTCTGCCGCATCGGGCCGGCCACGGGCTGGGTCTCGAGATCCACGAGGAGCCCTATCTCGTTCGCGGCAACACGGTGCCGCTTGCTGAGGGCATGTGCTTCTCCAACGAGCCGATGCTCGTCTTCCCCGACCGCTTCGGCATCCGGCTCGAGGACCACATCCACATGACGGGCGACGGTCCGGCATGGTTCACCCAGCCGGCGAAAGGTCCGGCCGAGCCGTTCGCCTGAGCGATCCGACCGTGACAGCGGCACCCCGTTGCCGTCGACCCGGTCAACTGCCCGTTCCGTGCCAGGCAACGATCCGCTACGGAACAAGGACGGCCGCGCCGCTGAGCCGGCCGGCCCGCAGGTCGGCCAACGCATCATTAGCCCTCGTCAGCGGATAGCGGACGGTGTGCGTCCGGACGGACGCCCTGCGCGCGATCTCGAAGAATTCCCGCCCGTCCTGGCGCGTCAGGTTGGCAACCGACGCGACGCTGCGCTCGCCCCAGAGGATGGAATAGGGCATGGCCGGAAGATCGCTCATATGGATGCCGCCGCAGATGACGCGGCCGCCCTTGCGGACCGCGCGGAGGGCGGCCGGCACGAGTTCGCCGACGGGGGCGAAGATGATCGCGGCGTCAAGCTCGACGGGCGCCGGCAAATGCGAACTGCCCGCCCAGACGGCGCCAAGGTCGACGGCAAAGGCCTGCGCATCGCCGTCGCCCTGGCGCGTGAAGGCATAAACCGCGCGTCCCTGCCAGCGGCAGACCTGGGTGATGATATGGGCGGCTGCACCGAAGCCGTAGATGCCGATGCGGTTCGCATCTCCAGCCTTTTTCAGCGCGCGCCAGCCGATCAACCCGGCGCAGAGGAGCGGCGCGAGCGAAACCGCATCTTGATCGCGCTCCAGCTCAAACGCGAAGTCGGCATCGGCAAGGGTATGCGTGGCAAAGCCGCCGTCGCAGGTGTAGCCGGTGAACAGCGGATCGTCGCAGAGGTTCTCCTCATCTCTGCGGCAGTAGGGACATTGGCCGCAGGTGTGGCCGAGCCACGGAACGCCGACGCGGCGCCCGATCATGTCGCTGGAGACTCCGCCTCCCACCGCTTCGACGACGCCGACAATCTCATGACCTGGCACAAGCGGCAGTTTCGGCTCGGGCAGGTCGCCATCGACGACGTGCAGGTCGGTGCGGCAAACGGCGCAGGCCTCCACCCGGATCAAAATCTGGCCGGGAAGCGGCAATGGATCTGGCCGCTCGACCAGACGAAGCGGATCGCCGAGCCTCTCCAGGACCATCGCCTTCATCGGCCTTCCTTCCGCACAGGAAATTTATGCATTGTCATTGTATCGCGCGTTCACGCGATTGGGAAAGGATCGGAATCCCAAGGTCAATCCGGTTCCGGCCGGGGTTGGCACTCAGGGGCGGCGAGCCTCGGATAGCTGCTCCTGCGAAACCTTGCGCAGGAGCGCTGCGACCTCGGTCAGGAAGTCGCTCATCGCCGAGCTCTTGCGCCAGCACAGGGCGATCCGCCGGCTCGGCGTCGCGTCGCGGAAGCGCAGCAGACGGACCTGGGCGGGCGATGGCTGGCGCGTTGCGAGTTCGGGCAGCAGCGTTATGCCGACATCCGCCCCGACCATCTGGCGCAGGGTTTCCAGGCTCGTCGCCCGGAATGAGCTTCGCTCGCTTGCGCCCGACAGCCGGCAAACGTCGAGCGCCTGGTCGCGCAGGCAATGCCCGTCTTCCAACAGCATCAGGTCGTGACCGTCGAGCTCGGCGAGAGTGATGTCATCCCGCCGCGCCAGTTCATGGCCAGCCGGAACCGCCAGCAGGAACTGCTCCTCGAACAGGAACTCCGCCTGCAGGCGGTCGTCATCGACCGGCAGTGCCAGCACTGCCGCGTCGAGCCTTCCCTCGCGCAGGCGCGTCTTCAGGCTCTCGCTCTTTTCCTCCAGCAGCAGCATCTCCAGCTCGGGAAAGCGCTCGCGCATGCGCGGCACGACGTGCGGTAGCAGATAGGGACCGAGCGTCGGGAAGATGCCGAGCCGCAGCGAGCCGGTTTCCGGGTCGCGGCAGCGCCGGGCGGCACGCCGCAATTCCTCCACCTCGCCGAGGATGCGGCGTGCACGTGCCACCGCATCGCAACCGAACGGCGTCAGCATCACCGACCGCGGCGTGCGTTCCAGCAGCGGTGCGCCGAGACGATCCTCGAGTTTCCGAATCTGCGTCGACAGCGTCGGCTGGCTGACATGGCAGACTTCGGCGGCGCGGCCGAAATGTCGATGGTCGGCAAGCGCGATGAGATATTCAAGCTCTCGCAGGGTCATGTCGCGATCAATCCGGGTGCACGCCCCGGAACCTGGTCGGTCACCGGGGGGGCGCATGCGCCGATTCAAGTTGCGACTGCGCCGCGCCCCGCTGGAGGTGCGGCGCAGTCATGCCGGCTCAGGCCGCCTTGGCGTTGTCGGTGTCCGGCGCCGACGTGCGCATCAGATGGTCGAAGGCGGCAAGCGAGGCCTTGGCGCCCTCGCCGACGGCGATCACGATCTGCTTGTAGGGCACCGTGGTGCAGTCGCCGGCGGCAAAGACACCGGGAACCGAGGTCTGGCCGTGATCGTCGACGACGATCTCGCCGCGCGAGGACAGCTCGATCGTACCCTTCAGCCATTCCGTGTTCGGCAGCAGACCGATCTGGACGAAGATACCCTCCAGCGAAAGCGTGTGGCGCTGGCCGGCAATCCGGTTCTCATAAACGAGGCCGGTGACCTTCTGGCCGTCACCGACCACCTCCGTCGTCCTGGCATTGAGCAGAATGTCGACATTCGGCAGGCTGCGGAGCTTGCGCTGCAGCACGTCGTCGGCGCGCAGCTTGCCGTCGAACTCGATCAACGTCACGTGACCGACGATGTTGGCGAGGTCGATCGCCGCTTCGACGCCGGAATTGCCGCCGCCGATGACCGCCACCCGTTTGCCCTTGAACAGCGGCCCGTCGCAATGCGGGCAGTAGGCCACGCCCTTGTTGCGGTACGTGTCCTCGCCCGGGACGCCCATCTGCCGCCAGCGCGCGCCGGTGGAGAGGATGACCGTCTTCGAGCGCAGCGTCGCGCCGTTGGACAGCTCGACGGCAATCAGGTCCCTGCCCGGCACCAGCTTCTCGGCCCGCTGCAGGTTCATGATGTCGACGTCATAGTCCTTCACATGCGCCTCCAGCGACGCTGCGAACTGCGGCCCCTCGGTATGGCGGACGGAGATAAAGTTCTCGATCGACATCGTGTCGAGCACCTGCCCACCGAACCGCTCGGCGGCAAGGCCGGTGCGGATGCCCTTGCGCGCCGCATAGATCGCAGCCGCGGCCCCGGCCGGACCGCCGCCGATGACAAGCACCTCGTAGGGTTCACGCTCGTTGAGCTTGGCTGCGGCACGGGCGGCGGAATTGGTATCGAGCTTGGCGACGATCTCCTCGATCTCCATGCGGCCCTGGGCGAAGACCTCGCCGTTGAGGTAGACGGTTGGGACCGACATCACCTGACGGCTTTCGACCTCCGCCGGGAATACGCCGCCGTCGATGGCGACGTGTTTGATGCGCGGATTGAGCACGGCCATCAGGTTCAGCGCCTGCACAACGTCCGGGCAGTTCTGGCAGGACAGCGAGAAATAGGTCTCGAAGGTCAGATCGGTGTCAAGTTCGCGGACCTGGTCGATGATCGCCTGCTCGACCCGCGGCGGATGGCCGCCGACCTGCAAGAGCGCAAGCACGAGCGAGGTGAATTCGTGGCCGAGGGGAATACCGGCAAACCGCAAGTGGATGTCGTGGCCGGGGCTGCCCAGTGCAAACGACGGGGCGCGCTCGCCGTCGTCGCGGCGCTCGGTCAGGGAAATCTTGTCATTCAGCGCAACCAGCTCGTTCAGCAGCGCCATCATCTCCTGCGACTTCGCGCTGTCATCAGTGGAGGCCGTGATCTCGACGGGGCGAACGAGCTTTTCGAGATAGGCATTGAGCTGGGATTTGAGATTGTCGTCGAGCATCGGGCACTCCGTATCAGAGCAATTCCGGCAAGTGTGCGGGTCTCGCGTCAGGAATTGCGTACAAACAAGCAGTTAGTCGCGGCCGCGGTCTTGGGAGGAAAACGCGCCAGGGTCGCCACCCCGCATCGGGCGGGGCGGCGAATTGCCAAAGGTCAGATCTTGCCGACGAGTTGCAGCGAAGGGGCGAGCGTCTTTGCGCCCTCTTCCCACTTGGCCGGGCAGACTTCACCGGGATGGGCACGGACGTACTGGGCGGCCTTGACCTTGCGCAGCAGGTCGGCGGCATTGCGGCCGATGCCTTCGGCCGTGATTTCCATCGCCTGGATGATGCCGTCCGGGTCGACGATGAAGGTGCCGCGGTCGGCGAGGCCCTCGCCTTCGCGCATGACCTCGAAGTTGCGCGTAATCGTGCCGGTCGGGTCGCCGATCATGGCGTACTCGATCTTGCCGATCGTCTCCGACGCGTCATGCCAGCCCTTATGGCTGAAGTGCGTGTCGGTCGAAACCGAGAACACCTCGACGCCGAGGCGCTGCAGTTCGGCGTAGTGATCGGCCAGGTCGCCCAGTTCGGTCGGGCAGACGAAGGTGAAGTCGGCCGGATAGAAGAAGAAGATCGCCCACTTGCCCTTGATGTCGGCTTCGCTCACTTCGATGAACTTGCCCTGCTTGAAGGCCTGCGCCTTGAACGGCTTGATGGGGGTATTAAGGACGGACATGGGTACTCCTGTAGAATTTGCTGCAAAGCGAAAGTCGCTTCGCGGCGCAACATAGACAGGTGCTATTCATAAGTAAAATAGATAAAAAATGAAAGTTCGATAGGTGCGAACTATCGCCGCGGCTGCGCCTTCCTACTTCAGCCGCAGTTCCATCGCGCGCGCGATCGCCAATATCGTACCATCCGCGCCGGCCAACCCTGCAACCATCAGACCGACCGGCGCCTCGCCGGGTTTGCTGATCGGAACCGATATCGCGCAGCCGTCGAACATGTTGACGAAAGAGGGATTGCGCAGCACGTAGAGATTGGCGCGCATGAACGCGTCGTCGTCGGCGAGGTCGGCAATGCGCGGCGGCACGATGCCGACGGTCGGCATCACCATCGCGTCGAACCGGGCGAACCGCTGCTCGATATCGGCGATGAGGCGGCTGCGCGCGATCCCGAGATCGATATAGTCTGCCGCCGATTGCGCTGCGCCGGCGCGGATGCGCGTGGCGACGCGGGGATCATAGACGTCCCCCTTCCGCTCGATGAGCGACCTGTGCCAAGCATAGCTTTCAGCGGCGCTGAACCCGCCTTTTGCATTCATCTTCGGGATGTCGAGGAATTCGGGAACCGCGATCTCTTCGATCACGGCACCGGCTTCGGACAGGCGCGACAGCGCCGCGCCGAACGCCTCGGCTACCACCGCCTCCATCCCGTCGAGAACCAGGGTCGTCGGCACGGCAAGGCGAAGGCCAGCCACCGGGCGCTCTGGCAGGGGCTTTGCCGGCCCACCGGCCAGGATGGCATCCAGGATCGCGCAGCAGTCCACCGACCGGGCGATCGGGCCGATGGAATCAAGGGTGGACGACAGCGGCACGCTGCCTGTCCGCGGCACCCGGCGCGCGGTCGGCTTGTAGCCGACCAGGCCGTTGAAGGCCGCCGGAATGCGGCAGGAGCCGCCCGTATCGGTACCGAGTGCCGCGTGTGCCATTCCTTCGGCAACCGAAACCGCCGCACCGGAGGACGAACCGCCCGGCACCCGGGCGTTCTCACGGTCCCATGTGCTCAGCGGAGTACCGTAGTGCGGGTTGATGCCGAGACCGGAATAGGCGAACTCGGTCATGTTGGTGCGCCCGATCACGATGAAGCCGGCCCGACGCAAACGCGCCACGGCCGCCGCATCGGCCTTGGCCGGGGCGCTGTCGGCGAGCGCCAGCGAACCGGCCTTTGTCACCTCGCCTGCGATGTCGAACAAGTCCTTCACCGAAACTGGGATCCCGGCCCAGGGGGACGGCGCGGCCCCGGCCCGGCGCAACAGATCCATCGCCTCGGCCGCCTGCAGCGCCGCTTCACCCGAGACCTGGATGAAGGTCGCCTTGCCCTCGCTCGACGATGCGATGCGCGCCAGGCAGGCCTCCACAAGCGAGCGGCTCGTCGTGCGGCCCGAGGCGAGGTCATCTGCGAGTTGCATCAAGGTGCGGGCGGATTCGATCATCTTGCTTACTCCCTGGCCATCTGCGCGATGCAAACCCTCGCGCTGCTTGGCGGCTTTTTCGTAGCCTTGGAATGTCACGCCGTTTTAACACGGGCAAGCACGGAATTGACGATTGCGACGCTCAGGGCCCGAGGTTCGTGTCACCACCGGCTTATCGATAGTCAGGATACCGTTACTCGTCTTCGTTCGCCCCGACGGCAATCTCGTCGTTGGGGACATCGATCTGCGCATCCTTGCCCAACAACCCCGCATCCTCGAGCGCCTCGATGTCGGGCAGATCGCGCAAGGTCTCAAAGCCGAAAACCGAGAGGAAGTGCTTCGTGGTCACGTAGGTGTAGGGCGCGCCCGGCGTGGGGCTACGCGGCCCGGGCGCGAGGAAGCCGTCGGCACGCAGGCTGGCGATCGTGTCGCGCGAGATCTCCTTGCCGAAGATCTTCGACAGATCGGCGCGCGTGACCGGCTGAAAATACCCCACCGCCATGAGAACCGCCGCCTCGTGCTCGGAGAGCTTGGCCGGCACGGAGCGGGTCGACGCGTCCGAAGCGCGGATGCAGGGCCCATAGGCCGGCCGCGTCCTGTGCTGCCAGCCGCCGGCGACCGGAACGATGTCGTAGGGACGATTGCGCAACTCTTCACGGAGATCGTCAATGATGAGGTCGATGCTGCAGCTCGCTCCCACGACGCGCACGAGCGTTTCGCGCCGCACCGGCTCGACGGACGCGAAGATCACGGCCTCCACCCGCATCATCCATTCCCGCCAACGCAGGCCGACAGGCAGGTGCTCGAGTTCACGGTCGAGACCGGCTTCCTCCTGCGGCCTCGCCCTCCTGTCCGTCTTCGCTGCTCTGGCTTCACTTCCCCCCGCCATCGTCACAACCCGTAGATCCGGAAGCTCGACCGGCCAGAAAGCTCCCGCGCCGCACCCAATGTCTCCAATCGTTCGAACAACCGCCGACTTGCCCAGCGCGACAGGCCGGCGCCGGGGGCCGAGGCGGACACGGCATCGTCGTCGAGCAGCGTCCGGATCACCCGCTCGGCTCCCTTGGTTCTGACCTTAGGCGCCACCGCCAGCAACCGGTCGGCCCGCCGACCGATCTCGTTTGCACTCCGCAACGCTTCACCCACACCTTCGACGAGTGCCAGGCAGACCGCACGGGCAAAGCCGTCCTCGCCGGGCCGAATGCGCCCCCTGCCCCCTGACAGGCGAAAGGCGGGCCCATGGCGCGCGTTCATCAGCAGCGGTACTGGCCGCTCCCATTTCAGCTTGTGTGCAACCACCCAATCGGCCAGCCACCCGGCCAATGCCTGTGCATCCGGCCGTGCGGCGCAGATCGCCGCAACCAGCCCTGCCGCTGCGAACGGCACGGCCCGGCCGGACTGTAGGGCTTCGTCGACCTGTCCTGCGGCCTGCGCCAGCCGATCGTCCCATCGCAAGGCCATCAGGTCCGCGAGCTCGGCCAGAAAGCGCCCGTCGATCGCTCTCCGGCGCGCCGCGAGCGCTTTGTGGGCGAGATACATCCGGCCGGCCGGCCCGGGATCGCTGCCGGGCACCGCCAGAAGGATGGCGTCGCGCAGCCCCGCCTCGTCTTCGGTCCGGCCGGCCATCCGGACATCCGCGACGGCCGACTTGAGGGCCAGCCGCATGCGCCAGCAGCCGCCCCAGACGGGTTCCGTCCGAACGAGATTGTCGAGAGTGGTCAACGCCGAGCCCGCGGCGAAGGCGGCGTCCGCCTCGCTCGTCGCCGCGCCGCGCGACAGGGCCCAGCCGGGCACGACGCGGGGCGTGGGGTCAGGCAGCGGAACGGGGGCGGGCGAATCCATGCGCGGAGCATAGTTCAGACGAGCGCTTTCGGCCAACGCTAAGAATGAAACCGCACCTGCCTGGCCGGACCCGCAACGCCCGTGAAAGCCGGCCACCGGATCACCACACCGGCGATAGTGTCGGTGTTTGGCGTTGCTCGAATTGACGGGGCCGGATCATGCCAGTGTCCTCGTTGGGCGCGCTCAGGAGGTCTTCACGCCGGATTGTCTGCGCTTCACCTACGACATAAACATCGAGCGAATGCAGCTTCCCGACGGCACGCCGATCGTCGTACCGGTCTGATGCATCAAGGCATTGCTCGGGGCGGTGCGGCCCACGCGCGCCTCGCACCGCGTCGTATCTTCTCAGGTGCCTGCCTCGCCACGCAGGTGCGCGACCAACACGGGATCGATTTCGTGCAGTTCCGGATCGTAGCTGTCGCGCGTCAGCCTCGCGTATTTCCAGTTGCTGCCGATCTCCCGGAAATGGCGATGCGAGAATTCGCGTGTGATGCGGTGCGCGGCGAGCCAGCCGGTGATGCGATGCACCGCCCATTGCGCCCATGGCGGGCAGCGCTTCGGCACGACGGTCCATTTCGGCGCGGACGCCATGGTGTCGTACGGGAAGAGGCCAAAACGCCGGGCGATGCGCTCCCGCATCACGGTGTCATAGTCGCGGTGCCGCAAGAGCGTGCCCGCATTGACCGGCGGCGTCCGATCCGTCGCAACCACCCAGCGCCCCCGGTAGCGCACGACGCCAAACCGGTCGTTCTCGGCTGCGGCAAAGACGCTTTGGCCGCGTTGGGACAGGACGAGTTCATCGACATCGCCGGCCTGAACGCTGCGCGCGTCGGCCAGAAAGCGCCATCGGGCATGCTCCCATGCGCCCATCTGGCAGAAATCCGAGTCCCAGAAGCGGGTCGCATCCAGCCCCTGCGGGCCGAACTTGAAGGGCCACGACAGAACCTGGATCGCCTTGATTCCGTCGATCCGACGGAGTTCATCTTCCACCTCTTCCGTGCCGTAGCGATCAGATGCATTGTCGTAGAGCAAAACCGCGTCCGCGCCGTGAAAGCGCTGGGCAAATGTCGCCCAGTCCCGGATCCAGGTCAGCTCGTTGTTCTTCGATTGGGTCAGAAGCACGCGTCGGCCGGCGAACAGTGCAGCCTTGCCGGGCCGGATTTCGACCTCGACAGACGCGCCATCGAGGCTGATTTCGAGCGCTTTGCAGGTTTCCGGGACGTTCACGATCAATTGCACCTGCCTGTCCAGGCGGCGAACACGGAACGGACACGGCTGCCGCGAAGGCATGGCGCGGATGCTGTCAGGGCGGATGAACTGCGCCAGATTGAACAGCGGCGGCCCAAGGAGCGTCACCATCCCATCGGCACGACGGAAGATGTCATAGAACAAGACGTCGTCGTCGAATTTCTCGTCAAACCCGTCTGTTCGATAGGCGATCGGCCTCGTGGCCTCCCGACGATGGGTCGTGAACGCGGAAAGCAACACCGGCGACAACGCCGTGTTCGATGAAGTGTCTGTCATGATTTGCTCTGGAAACCTTCAGCTTGCGCTACACGTCAAGCCATTACAGTGATTGGCCCCTGGTCACGCAGGACACCGGACGAAGACCCGCAGGAGCCACCCTGTCATGGGAAGCCGAGGTCGATTGCCTCTTCGACGATGCGGAACAGTTCAGCCCGGGCAGCCTTGTCCGTCACGTTGTGATCCGCCGCCGGGATGCGGTGGTGGCATGCACCCGGGTAGGAGCGCAGACCGGCGCCATCTTTGCCGAAATGGAAGGCGAAGCTTTCTTCTCCCTCGTCCTGCGCCGAATAGACGAGGACAATTCGCTTCCCGCTCGCGGACATGCGGCGAAAGTCCTCGTGTACGAGTCGGTTAAAGCGGCCGACGGCGAGCAACGGCCCCGTGAACCGCATCAACTTTCGTTCGATCCGTTCGTGGATCTTCCGGCCGATGTTCTTCGCGGCGTTGCGCAGGTCGATCTCCCCTGCGACCAATCGCCGTGCCGTGTCCATGGATATGGCCTTGCGGGCATAGGTGTCGAGAGAGCGAGGCGCCTGCGCGATCTCCGCGTCGGTCGGCTCACGGCGCCAG
The DNA here is from genome assembly GCF_041930185.1 of Mycoplana ramosa. Classification (NCBI taxonomy): domain Bacteria; kingdom Pseudomonadati; phylum Pseudomonadota; class Alphaproteobacteria; order Hyphomicrobiales; family Rhizobiaceae; genus Mycoplana; species Mycoplana ramosa. The sequence goes on from NZ_JBHEEW010000002.1 coordinate 359,376, forward strand.
CGGAAGAGCCGAAGATTGACCGAGATGCAAGCCGCCAGCCGATCGTCCGCCAGCAGGCCGTGATAGGCGAGGTAGGCGCCGCTGCAGCGCCCGAAGACCGCCAGGTTGCGGTGAAGGCCACGCTCCTCGATCAGGTCGATTGCGGCGGACAAGTCCTCGAGCTGGGCGTGATCATAGAGGATCTGGCGCTTGCGGCCGGGAATGGGCAGGCTGTCGCCCACGCCGGCGCTATCGAAGCGAAACGAGGCAATGCCCCGACGCGCAAGTCGCCGGGCCAGATCTGTCGACGAGCGCGCCCAGCCCGAGAGAGGATCGTGCGCGGTGGTCAAAATAATGACGGTCGCCTTCGCCGGGCCGGAGCGCGGTTCGCAGATGATCCCGTATAGCCGCCCTCCGGGGCCGAAACGTGTCGCGTGCTCCGAAAATGCCGCATCCGCCAACGCGTCGGCATCGCACCGGGCGATGGCAACGTCGGCGACGCGGATGGGCCGCAAGGGCTCCTCGAGCGAGATGAGCCAGTCCCGCAACTGGGAGATCAAACCTTCCGGGATGATTTGCGTCATAGGGCTTTGCAGCAAATCCTGATACCCTTCGAAGGTGATCGTCTGCGCGTTGCAGCCCTTTTGTGCCAAACAGTCCGCAAGCGGCGCCAGCGCGCTATCTCCCGGTCGCGCGGCAACGAGCAGATTGGCGATTTCGGGCAGGTCCTCCTGGAGCAGCTTGACCGCCTTCAATGCATCAGCGACGCCTTGCGGCGGCTCGAATCCGGCTATGGCGCCGGGCGGTGGCACATCATCGCCGCGTTCGATCGACAGGGCCGCATCGGCCATCTTGGCCCAGGCGGACAGTTCCCGCAGATAGCCGCGGCCGTTCACGACCGGCGCCAAGGCGGCTACGCCTGCGATGCACTGGCGGTCGAGCGGGGTGGTGAGGGCGAGTGTCCCGCCAACCCCCTGACCGACCAGCACGACAGGCCTGTTTCCCGTCAGCGATCGCAGGCGCGCCACGGCTCCTGTGACGGCCGCGTGCCAGGGCGCAAGACCCGACTGGTCCGGAGGAAAATCGAGTGCATTGGCCGTTCCCGGCAGGTCGAAGCGTAGGCTGGCTATCCCTGCTTCGGCAAACGCATTCGCCAGTATCCGGTAGAATCGGCGCGTCGACAGCTCTTCCAAACCCCACGGACTGATGAACAGAACCGAAAGGTTGCGCTGGGCGGATTCCACCGCTGCCGGCGTGAAGAGGGCGTGACTGAAGCTTAACGTCAGCGGCGCCGAAATGGCTGCCCGATCCTGCATTGGTCCCGGCGCCGCCTCTACCTCGGCAATCTGGCCGCCGGGCGCCTCCGCAGTCCTCTGAATCGCCTCGTTGCTCACTACACTCTCGGTACGCTGGGGCTCACACTGTGACATTTGCGACATGGACGAACGGTCAATCGCGTGCATTCAGGATCACTGGCTATCTAGCACCGGGACCTTTAAGAAAGGCTGAGTGGCCTCCGCCAAGGCGCCGGCGAGCTATCGGTCGATTGCGGCAGCACGTTTCTGTTGAACGGTACACGTCATCCAGACATAGGCGATCACCAAAGGCCAGATCGCCGAAGCCGCCAGCCCGATAAAGCGATGGACGTCCCAGGCGGGGATGCGCCTCATTCCCTCAAGATAGGTGCAGGCAAAAAAGAAGAGCGCACCGACAAGGTAAACGGCCGCGACCACGGGCAACCAAGTCATCATGCCTTCCTTTTCCCTTCCAGCCGGGCTGCGACAGTACGCGCCCGAACCGGCGTCGTCAGTTCGAGTTCAAAAGGATCTGCCGCAGCGCGACCGGATTGGTTGTCAGATATCGAACCGCCAGCCTGCGCGGTTCCAGAATGGTCCGGTATGCCCACTCCAGACCGACCTTCTGCATCCATTTCGGCGCACGACTGTTCTTGCCCGCGAGGAAATCGAACAGCCCGCCGGCCGTCTTGATCACGCCGACACCACGCAGCTTTTCGCGGTTGCGCGCGACAAACTGCTGTTCATGGGGAACGCCCATGCCGATCCAGAGAATATCCGGCTTCAGTCGGGCGATCTCGTCCACGACATCCGCCTCCTGCTGACCGGACAGGTACCCATGCGAAGCGCCGGCAAATTTCAGCTTGGGATACTTTTCGCGCATGTTTGCCACAGCGCGCTTGTTGATTTCGGCGGCGGCACCAAGGAAATAGAAGCTGAGACCTTGCTTTTCGGCGGCCTCGGCGACCACGTGCACCAGATCGGTGGTCGCGACGCGCTCGCTCAGCGCGTTGCGTGTCAGCATCCGCGACAGCAGCACCATCGGCATGCCGTCCGCGTGAATCTGGTCTGCGGTGAGCAAAAGCTCCCTGAATTCGGGATCACGCGACGCCAGGGCGATGACCTGGCCGTTGGCCGACGTCGAATAGTAGGGAAGCTGATCGCGACCCCTGGCCTTAAGGGCAATTCTGACGAACTCGTCCGCCGACTCCTGCATGCCGATGACCGTTATCGGAAGCCCGCCAAGCACGGTGGTCGCCCATGCGGGACCGCCCTCCGCTTCAGAGGGTTCATCGATCTGCACTGACATGGCGGAACGCTCAAGACACGCAATACTCATAGGAGCGCTATGCACTTTATAGGAGAAACATGTCAAACCGGGATTGGTTTCGTCGTTAAAAAACTGCAGCATTAACAAGGACGTCGGAAATTTTTATGAAAACTTTAACAATCCTCAATTGCGGCTTGCCCGAGAGCAAAAGCCGGTTCACTCGCGTTGAACCGCATCGAGCCGTTCGATGATGGTCTGCCAGAGCATCTCCATCTCATGCGCGAAATCGAGTGCGCCCGGCTGGTGCTCGAACGCCCGGGCGACTTCGCTCGCCATGGCTTGCGCATTCGCATCGGTCGCGGTCAGTCGGATGTTCCCGTTAGCGATTAGGGTCTTGAACAGACGATGATCGAACAGTGACGCTGCGTCCTGCGGAGCATTCGTCACCACGCACCTGCCGGCCAGGGCGGCCGCCAGCACGCTGCCGCGCCGTGATGTCAGCCCTTCGATGAATTTGTAGCAAACGACATCGAGTTCGCGCAGTGCCGCGAAAACATGACTATCTTCGGCGATGTAGCCGGTGACCAGCACTCGGTCTTCCAGACCATGTGCCCTCACCTGCGCATGAAATTCTTCCTCGACGTTGTCGGTCGCCTTGATGAAGGACCCGATGAACGCGACGGCGACATCCTGCCCCAACTTGCGAAGTTCGGCCGCGATCGACAGCAGTTCGGCGCAGTTCTTCTTCGGATAGATGGAGCCGAACTGGCCAATGATCTTCCGCCCATCCTGTCGCAGCGCGCGAATCGCGCGGGCGGCCGGGACGTCGGGCCGGAGCGGCGACGGCAGGAGATTCGGCGGGATTGGGATCAGCGCGCTTTTCTTGGAGCGGCTGGCCGCGTGGCTTCCAGACCATTCGTCGCGGATCTCGGGCGCCGAAAACAGGATCGCATCGGCCAGCTTGACGACCGGAAGGAGAACAAGCCGCCGCTTCCAATCGAGGCTCGCCCACTCGTGAAGAACCACGGTCAGCCGCTTGCGCCTGATCTTCGCGAGCAGCGCCACGATCACGGGTTCGACAAGCCGCTTCTTCCAGGCGACGATCGGAAAGTTCAAAACGACGCCGTCGCTTTTGTTGAGGGCATCATTCAGGCGTCGTGGATCGCCCGTCATGGCGAGCGTATCGGCCCGTGCCCCCAGACGCGCTGCCAGGTGCCGGGTAAACGCCTCGACGCCGCACAGGTTGGCGGCGTCGGACGTCAGGACGAGATAGCGCTCCACAGGCACCGGTTCCTGCACGCCGGCGACATCCGTGCGGCTTGGGCGGTTCGCGGCGTCCATCAGGCGAGCCTCTCCTTGAGCCGCTGCAAGAAAACAAGCGCTTCGCCGCGCAGCGAAAGGACGTTCAACAGCAGCGCGGATCCGGCGTAGGATGCGATGCCGACAAAAATGCTGACGATCAGGGTCGGCAGCGAGCCCTCGGGGCCGAGACGCAGGCAGATCGTCGTGGCCAGCGCCATCACCGCGGTCGCAGCTCCGCTCCGCATGAAATCCGACAGTTTGAAGAAAAGGCGCTGCGCCTTGAAGGACAAGGCGTAGCCGATCACCATGCCGAACATCTCCGCAATGACGAGCGCCCAGGCCGCCCCCTGAAGGCCATAGCGCGGAACCAGCGCAAACATCGCGCCCGCATTGACCGCGAGCATGGCCAATGCCTGGACCAGCATCAGGACCGGCTTTTGCCCGAGATGGAAACTCGCATGGATGTATTGCTGCGTGAACGCCTGGAAGAGCCAGGAAAAGGCGAGGATCGGGATCAGTTGCTTTCCGGCCTCGCGGAACTCGGGCCCCAGCATGAGATCCGAAAGCGGGCCCGAGACCAGCGCAAGGCCGACGACGGCTGGCAGCAGGACCGCGACGAGAAGCTCAGCACTTCGTTCCAGATGGCGGTGGGTGGCCTCCGGTCCCGTTTCGGCGAGCAGGCGTGCGGCTACCGGTATGATGGCAGATCCGATTGCAATTGCGGGAAACAGGATGATCTGGCGCACCAGATCTGCCGCCGCGCCGTAAGCTCCCGCCCCCGCGTCTCCAAGATAGGCGAGAATGATCAGCCGGTCGAACAAGGCGTGCAGGGCGAACACGCTGCCAGACAGCGTCATCGGTATCCCGAAACGGGCGAGCTTGCGGAGAATTTGCCGGTCAAAGCCCCTCAGAGGCCTACGCCAGACCTTCGGCGCAAAGACAAGCGCGGCCAGCCCATATCCGAGGCAGATGCCGATCAGCAGGCCTTCGCCTTCGTAGCCGGCCAGCACGAGCGCCATGGAAAAGGCGAAGGACGTGGCGGCGCGCACGATGAGAGCGCCGGCATAGGCACCAGGGGTTTGCCGGGACCGGAAGATATCCTGTCCGAACTCGAAGAACCCAAGGCAGAAGGCGACCAGCACCGCGAACGCGCCTTGCCAGACAGGAATGCCCGAGACCCAGGCGACGATGGCCGCGACCACGGGACTGACGAGCATCAGCCCGAGATAGCAGACCAGCGCGGTGCCGCGCATGTCCGATTCCCGCGTCCCCTGATTGAAACGGATGATCGACAATCGGATCCAGGAAAAGAGCACGGCGGCGATGACGCCCGCAAGGCTCATCGTCACCACATAGAGACCATACGCGGCCGGGCTCAAAAGATGCGTGAAAACAGCGATGGAGGCGAAGCCGAACAAGGCCGAGACCGCGTGGGCGGCAAGATAGGTCGATGCCTGGCGAAGCATGGCCTAGCCTCCCGTCACGGCCTGGATGGCCTGCATCATCGGCTTGGGCTCGAAGGTGTCGGTCAGCGGCAGCGGTCGGTTGGGTTTGCCGTCCCCTCGCTTGTACCAGATCGGCACCCAGGTGTAGCGGTCCGTCAATCCCCAGGTCAGGATTGCCGTTGGCTGCGTGACCGACAGGATGGCACCCAGTAGATCCTGAACCCGCCTTGCAACGATCGCGTCACGCTCGATGATCTCGGCGGGTAGCGTATCGTCGATGACGTCGAGTTCGGTGACCAGCACCTCGATGTCCATCGATTTCAGATCGGCGACGAGCTGCGACACGCCATCCGTGTCGATATCGAGATCTCCGGGCAAATGCGCCTGGAAGCCGACGGCATCGAGCGGCGTGCCGCGATCGCGCAACCGCCGGACGAGATCGAGCAGTGAAAGGCGACGCGCCCTCGCCTTCTCCGTCGCGGCCTCAAGACCATAGTCGTTGATGACCAGTTGGGCGCGCGGATCAACGGCGTGTGCCGTGCGAAGAGCGATGTCGACATATCGTTCGCCAAGAGCCGCGGCCCAGACCGAGTCCCGGAGGCCGACGCTTGCGCTTGAGTCGTCCGAAAGCGGCTCGTTGACGACATCCCAGCTCGGTATCTCGCCGCGATAGCGACCGACGACGGTTTCGATGTGGGTGGTCAGTTCCCGTTCCGCCTCGGCTGCACTGGTGATCGCGTTCGTCCATTCCGGCATGGCGGCATACCAGGCCAAGGTGTGGCCGCGCATTTTCATGCCGTTCTGGCGGGCAAAGGCCAGCAGGCGGTCGGGTTGATGGAAATCGAAGCTCGACCGGTCGGGCCGCAGATCGACCCATTTCAGGCCGCCTTCCCCGACGACGAGCTGGCAGTATTGCACCAGCGCCTGCCGGTAGGCCTCGTCGTCCTGCAAAGGACCGTCGCGCACCGCAGCACCAAAGGGTATCTTCGGCTGACCGGCCGCGGTCGCGCCATCGGTCGCACCGCGATGCAAAAGCGCCAGGGTGGCAGCCGCTGTCGCCGCGACGAATTCTCTTCTGCGCATGAAACACGTTCTCTCAGTTTGCGTTCGCCAGCGTCGCGCGTCGCCAAACCCCGCAGCGCTGACAGCACGTCTGATCCGCCGCGATGATAGCGGGCAGTTGTGATCGGAGGGTTAAAGGCCACCGTTAACCCGTCTTTCAGGTTGCAGCCCTAGTGTGCGCAGGATCCGGTCTGGCCGGCTCCCGCCCGCCCGAGGCATTACCCGTTTGCGCAAACAATCGCTGAAATTGCGGTAGAATTCGATGAACCAGCCCACTCCTGCCGCAGCGATCGAAGCGGTCGTCTGCATACCGACCTTCCGCCGGCCGGAATGGCTGCAAAGGACGCTTCTGTCCGTGCTGGCGCAGAAGACCGATTTTCCCTTCGCCGTCGTCGTCATCGACAATGACGGCGCCAATCCCGCAGGCGCTTCGGTCGCACGCCAACTGTTGAGCGAGCACGGCATCGCCCACGCGGTCGACGTGGAGAGCCAACAGGGGAACTGCCACGCGATCAATTCCGCATTCCGGCTTGCGCTCGACCGCTTTCCCGGCGCCCGTCACCTGCTGATGATCGACGACGACGAGACAGCGGCCGACGCATGGCTTCAGAACATGGTCGAGGCCGCCCGCACGAATGAGGCCGATATCGTCGGCGGCCCGGTCATCCGCACCTTCGAAACGGCGGCACCCGCGGCCATCCGCAATCACAGCCTGTTCGGCTCCATCGACGGCGCCAGTCGCGCCGTGCCGATGATTCACGGCTCGGGCAACTGCCTGATCCGCCGCCATGTCTTCGAGCGGATGCCCTTTCCCTTTTTCGATCTTCGCTTCAACTTCCTTGGCGGCGGCGACATGGAGTTCTTCACCCGTTGCCGCCTCGCCGGCTTTCGGTTCTGGTGGTGCGCCGAGGCCGTGATCCAGGAGACCGTCCCGGCGGACCGCGCCAATGCCAAATGGCTGATGACGCGCTCCATCCGGACCGGCAGCATCAATTGCGTTATCGATCGCCTGCATATGGGCGCGTTCGCAACACCGAAGGTGATCGCCAAGAACCTCGTCAGCCTCGGACTCGGCCTGGCGCGCTCGATGGTGATCCTGGCGCATACGGGCCAGGTGATACCGGCAACGCATCCCCTGCTCATGTCGGTCGGACGGATGGCACCGCTGCTCGGGCTCCTGCCCAAGCCGTATGAGGCAAAGAGCTAGCCGGTCCCGCGGCTGATCCGGATGACCGGCGATCCCGTTGCCTTCGACCCGCTGCTTATCGCCGGCCGGACAATGGCATAGACGGGCCGTGCGGCGGCCGGCGCGCCAGCCACCGGAGGCAACGGGCTGAAGGTCCCGTCTGCTTCGCTTTCGCCGACCGGCGCCAGCGTGGAACGTGCCTGCAAGCCGAGGCCAAAGACGCCGATCAGGATCGTGAACCAGATCGGTCCGGTGTTGACGTAGAAGGCGCTTTCGAGGCAGGCGAGGAAGATGCCGAACAACCAGATCCGCAGAAACAACCGGGTCAGGTGGATATCGTTGTCGCCTTCAAGGGCGGCGGCGGCATTGCGCATCGGCGCGCGCACCAGCCAGAGAAGCGTCAGGATCAGTCCGGGGACGCCGGCATTGATCAGGGCTTCGACGAAGCCATTGTGGGCGTTGGCCGCTGTCACGGCCCAGGTTTCCGACGCCGCCTGGCCGGTAAATAACGTGTCGGTCTGCCAGAACGACTGGAAGCCGTAGCCCAGAAGCGGCCGGTCCGCGATTGCCGAGATGGCCAGCCGCCAGATCGAGCTGCGGTCGGTGAAGGTGGCGTCGATGCCGAGGTTCTCCAGTGTGCCGCCAATCTGCTCGGACACGGCTGCGCCGATCAGGATCGTATTGGCAGCGATCAGCGTTCCCCATACCAGCAGCACGCGAAGGCTCCTGCAGCGCTCGAAGAGCCAGGCCACCAACAGGGTGAGCGGCACCATGATCGTGGACGTCTTGCCACCCGAAAACAGCACGAACAGCAAGGCGCCGGCCGCGAGAAACCAGCCAAGCCTCCTGGACCCGGTCGCGGCCAGATAGAGACCGAAGAACACCGACATCGCCATGGCGGCGGCGGTAATGTTCTTGTGGCTGTAGATGCCGCGCCAGTCGCCGGCGAGCGAGCTCTCCAGACCATCGGTCGCCTGATGGATCGCCCGCACCGGCATCGCCGCGACACCGAAATACGACAGCAGCACTACCACGCACACGATTGCGGCGATCACCACGTTGAACTGGGTCTGGTTGCGCGGCAAGAGCAGGACGGCGTTGGCGCAGAAGATCACGATCCCGGCGAAGATCACACGGCGCAAGGCTGATCCCGGATCGTCTCCGAGAACCGCGGTCAGCAGAAACCAGAACAACAGGACCGAAAGCAGAGCCCTCTGCTGAAACAGCAGCCCCCAAGCGCCACGCATCCACAGGCCGGCCAGGAGGGCACCGAACATGGCAAGGACGACAATCTGGTTGACGACGTTGGACGTCCCGCCCCAAGGCGTGTCCGACGTCAACCCGGACATGTCCGGCAGCGGAGAAAGCGTGATCCAGAAGTAACCCGTGACCGCAAACAGGAGAAAGGTGAGGCGCCTGTCGCCGACGGCGGACGCGGCGGGAACGCTGCTCATGCCACTTTGGCCCGGAACGGTCTTCTCCACCACCGTTCACCGAAGACTTCACGCAGGAAGCCCAGCAGCAGCGCGACGAACGCACCGGCGATAGCACCCGCAACCAGGCCACCAGCCAGGACCACCGCGCTTCGCGGCGGGAAGCTGCGGGACACCGGCGGCAGCGGCTGGCTGACCACGCGCACGTTGGTCGCGTCGATCTGCTGCCGTTGGGCGGCCTCGCTCGCGCGGGTCATGAAGGCCTCGTACACGGAGGCCTTGGCTTGCGCTTCGCGTTCGAGCTGCCGCAGTTGGACCTGTGCGGCGGTATCGGTAAAAACCGAGCCCTTGGCGGCATCCGCCTCCTTCGTCAGACGATCGACCGCATTCTGCGCCTCTTCCAGTTCGGCGCGGGCCAACTGCACGAGCCGCCGGGTCTCGGACTGAATCTGCGCCTCGAGCGCCTTGGCCTTGGGCTGGAGGGCGATCAGCTCGGGATGGCGGGGACCAAGCACCGCCGACTGCGAGGTGATCTGCTGCCGGATCAACGAATATTGCGTGCGCAGGGCCGTCATGGTGTCCGATTGCAGGCTCGCGGCATTCAGCCGGCTTTCCTCCGATTCGGACGTGAGTTCCTTGTAGCGGGACTGCGCCCGGATAAGACGCTCCCTTGCATCGACCATCTGCGCATTGACCTGGTTGGCCGTGATCGAGCTCGCCAGTTCACCGGCGCTCGATCGCAGGCCGTTGCTGCGCTTGAATTCCTCGACCTTCTCTTCGGCCTTCCGCACGTCGTCCTTGAGCGTCTCGAGACGCGAGGTCAAGGCGCCGGCGGCGCGCCCGGCACCTTCCGCCTGTGCACTGACGAGTTCGTCCTGGAAGGACGCGATCAGCTTGTCGAGAATCTCGACAGACTTTTCCGGCTGGCGGCTCCAGGCGCTAAGGCTCACCAGGAACGACCGGGTGTCGCGGCTGGCTGTCACCCGCTTCTCAAGCGCACCCAACGCATCCCGCAGCGGGTTCTTGCTGCCCGGGCCGACGAACTCCGGATCATTGACGAGATCCAGGTCCTTGACCACCCGCGCCAGGACATTGCCCGAGGTCAGCAGCCGCAGCTTGCTTTCAACGGCGAGCAACTGCGAATCCCTCTGGAGACTTTGAACGAAAATGTCGTCCGCGACCAGGTTGAGATCGGTGGGCTCCACCAAAAGTTCCGCGCTGGAGCTGTAGCGCGGTGGCACGGTCAGGATGAACGCCGCTCCCAAAAGGACGCCGAACACGGCCGCGGCGATGATCACAAGCTTGTAAGACAACAGCCAACGGAAGGCATTGCCAATCGTAACAATGTCGAGCCATGCGGCAACGGCGGTCCCGTTCGCAGCGACCGCGGTTCGCGCCACCACTGCCTCGGTGGCTGCCTCCTGTCCGTCTGAATGGAAGGTTTCATCCTGGCCCGGGTCCGACGCACGCCAGTCCCCCGCGCGCGTGCTCACGCGCACGGTCGGTGGCAATGGGCCCGTTACCGCTGCGGCACGGGCGGCGATCCTGATCTTCGGACCGCGGTTGTTACTGCTGGCGGTATACATGGGCCTGCTGCGTTGCGCCGTTTGGCTGTAGCGTCCAGAAGAACAAAACAGGCTTAACAATTGGTTACTGTCGCCGCGGCTCTATGGCGACGGTACGGTTCGGCGGGCCTTGCAGTTCGATATGGCAGGCGGCTCAGGCAGACCGGTCCGCCCGGCCACCTTCCCGATTCAAGGATCTTGCCGGATTTCCCGCGCCAGAGCCTGAAGTTTCTGGAAAGCCTCGTATCGCCGCGCATGCGCCGCTGCGATCTCGCCATCGGCGGGCGCGTATGTCCGATCTGTCCTCGAAAGCCTTGCCATCGCCGATCCGACATCCGGGAACGAACCCGACGCGACACTTCCGAGGATGGCCGCGCCCAGCAGCACCGGTTCTTCCGATTGCGTGGCGAGCACCGGCTTTCCGGTGGCATCGGCAAGGAGCTGGCGAACAAGATCGAACTGGCCCGCGCCTCCGCTGATCACGACCTTGTCGACCGGTGCGCCGGACGAAGCCTGAACGTCGATGATCTGGCGCAGTCCATATCCGATGCCGCACAATCCGGCGATGTAAAGCGAGACGAGATTGTCGATGTCGCGCTCCATGCCGAGCCCCGCGACGACGGCCCGGGCATTCGGATCGGCAAAGGGCGCGCGGTTGCCAAGAAACTCCGGAACGACGTGCAGGTCGTCCGCCAGCCTGACCGCGGCAGAGAGGGACCCCGCCTTCTGCGTGGCCATGTCCGTCAGCAGGACGGGGAGCGACGACCCGCGGCTCTTCGCCACCTCGGTTGCCTCGCCCGCCGCCGGGTGGAAAGACAGCAGCTGCTCGATCGCAGCACCGGCAGCCGACTGGCCGCCCTCATTGAGCCACATTCCCGGGACCATCGCCGAATAGTACGGCCCCCACACGCCCGGCACGAACACCGGCGCCTTGGTGGACGTCATCGTGCAGGACGACGTGCCAAAGACGTAACCGAGATTGCTTTCCGGCGTGCCGTCTACACCGACGGTGCCGATCCCGCCTGCATGGGCGTCGATCATCCCCGCGCCGACCGGCGTGCCGGCCGGCAGCCCGAGTTCCTCGGCGGCGCGCTCCGTCAGGCCGTTTCCGACCGGAGTGCCCGGTTCGACGATGCGCTGGCCGATGCGCGCAAAGTCTTCCTCCGCGAGAACCCCGAGGCCGATCTGGTGGAAGTAGTTCGGATCCCAGCGCTTTTCGTGCGCCAGGTAGGTCCATTTGCACGTCACGGTGCAGGTGGAGCGCGCGAGGTCCCCGGTCGAACGCCAGGTCAGGAAGTCGGCAAGATCGAAGAACTGCCAGGCGGCGTCGAAGACCTGCGGACGATGCTCACGCAGCCAGAGAAGCTTCGGCGTCTCCATTTCGGGCGAGATGCGGCCGCCGACATAGCGTAGCACTTCGTGGCCCCTGGCGTTGATGCGCTCCGCCTGGTCGACCGCACGATGATCCATCCAGACGATGATATCGCGCTGCGGGTCTTCCGACGGCCCAACGGGCAGGGAAGCGCCGTTCTCGCCCAGAACGACCAGCGAACAGGTCGCGTCGAAGCCGAGGCCTGCCACCCTCTGCGGATCGATGCCCGCTGTTGCGACTGCTTCGCGCACGGCTGCGCAGACGGCCGACCAGATCTCCGTGCTCGACTGCTCGACAATGGACCCGGCTTCGCGAAAGAGCGTGATATCGCGCTTGCCCGACGCCAACATCCGGCCATCCAGATCGAAAACACCCGCTCGGGCGCTTCCGGTGCCGACATCGACGCCGATGAGATACCGTTCGCCGCCCGCCGGGCGTGCGGAGGAAGTGGTGGTCATGGTCTTACCGCCTGCAAACAGAGCATGGATTGGCTCAAGGCTGCAGCCTCGCGCCGGTTCACGTCACAGATCGACGCTGTTGGGCAGGATCACCAGGTCGCGGATCGTCACATTGCGCGGACGGGTCAGCATGAAGAGCACCGCGTCGGCCACTTCCTTCGGCTGCATGAGGCTGCCGTTGGCAAGCGCTTCGTCCATCTTCTCCTTCGGCCAGTCATCCAGCAGCGCGGTGACCACAGGGCCGGGCAAGACCGCGCCGACGCGCACACCGTGCGGGGCGAGCTGGCGGCGAGTGCTGTGCACGAAGGCCTGCACGGCGAACTTCGAGGCCGTGTAGATCGGTTCCCAGATGACCGGAACGACGCCGGCGATCGAGCTTGTGAAGAGGATATCGCCCGACTTCTGCTCGATCATGTGCGGCAGCACCGCATGAACCGAGCGGAAGGCCGCATTGATGTTGAGGTTGAGCATCCGGTCCCAGGCGTCGGGATCGCCCTCTGCGACCGGGCCGCCGATATAGGCGCCGGCGTTGGCGTGGAACACGTCGAGCTTGCCGGCAATGTCAAGGATGCGCGGCAGCATGCCGGAGACCTCGGCCGGCTTGAGCAGGTCGACGACGAGCGGCAGGGCGTTCGGGCCCAGCTCGCCGCAAAGCTGCTCCAGCTTATCCTTGGCGCGGTCGATGAGCACGACCTTGGCGCCTTCGCCCAGAAGCGTGCGGGCGCATTCGAGCCCGATGCCGGAGGCGGCGCCGGTTATGGCCGCAACTTTACCCTTCATGAGGTCTGCCATCTTGAAAACTCCATTCCGATCTGTTGGATCACGCGCGCCCGTGGCTGACGCGCGAGCGCCGGGCCAGCGAGTCGACGATGACCGCGATTGCGAGCACGCCGCCGGTGATCATGTAGCGAAGCGACGAGCTGAGGTTCAGGAGCGTCAGGCCGTTCGAGATCGCCTGAATGACGATGATGCCGAGCAAGGCCGAATAGGCGCTCCCGCGTCCGCCGAAGAGACTGGTGCCGCCGATGACGGCTGCCGCGATCGCGTTTAGGTTGACGTCGCCGGTGCCGGCCTGCTGGCTGGACGAGGCAAGCCGCGAGGCCGAGAGGACGCCGCCGAGGGCTGCCAGCGTCGAGCAGAGCATGAAGGCGCTCATGTAGATCCGCTTCACGTTGATGCCCGAGCGGCGCGCCGCTTCCTTGTTGCCGCCGACGGCGAACATGGACCGGCCCCACTTGGTGCGCGTCAGCGCATAGTTGAGGATCACCGCGAGTGCCACGAACAGGGCGAACATCCACGGCACGCCGCGACCGAGATTGAGATAGTAGACGGCCAGCTCGAGCGCCACGGTCAGCACCACGGCCTTGAGGACCAGCGCGCGGAGCGGCTGGGCGGAAAGGTTCGCGGCCTGGCGCTGGCGCATGGTCCGCATGCCCTTGCCGATCATCACGAGCCCCGGCAGCAGCGCCAGCCCATGCGACAGCCAGTCCGGCATGATGAGGACCTGGCCGAAGCGGACTAGCGGGGAGGCATAGGGAAGGTTGATCGAGCCGGTTGCGCCGAGAATGTAGAGCTGCATGCCAAGGAGAGCGAGGAGGCCGGCAAGCGTCGCGATGAAGCTCGGCATTCCAAGGCGGTTGTAGAGGGTTGCGTAGAGCAGCCCGACTGCGGCGCCAGCCAGAAGCGCGACGATGATCGCTCCGGCGACCGGCCAGCCCATATTGACCCACAGCACGCCCACCATGGCGGAAGCAAGCCCGCTCATCGAACCGACCGAGAGGTCGATTTCGCCGAGCACCAGCACGCAGATGACCCCAAGCGAGATCACGCCGACGGTGGCGCAGTCGAACAGCAGGTTCACCAGATTGTTGGGCGCGAGGAAGACCGGGTTAAGGGTCGAGAAGACGACCGAGATGACGATGAGCCCGACGGCGACCGGGAGCATGCCGAGATCGCCGGAGCGGACGCGATCGATGAACCCGCGCGCCATGCCGAGGATGCCCTCGTCATGGCGCACGCGTTCATCGCTGCGGTCCAGCTTCTGCTGGCCTTGGGAGAGGTTGCTCGAAGGATTCTGGCTCATGCGGCTCCCCCGCTTGTTTCATTGACGAGGCCGGCCTTGCGGTCGAGGCGACGGGAAACGGAATTGTCCGTGGCACCGGTAATGGCGGAGACAAGCTCCTGATTGGACGAATCCGGCGCAAAGACGCCGTTGTTCCGTCCCAAGCGCAGCACGACGATCCGGTCCGCCACCGCGCGCACGTCTTCCATGTTGTGGCTGATGATGATGACGCCGAGGCCGCGATCGCGGACGCGCTCGATCAGGTTCAGCACTTCGGCGGTCTGGGCCACGCCAAGCGCTGCCGTCGGCTCGTCGAGCATGATCACCTTGGGATCGAGCAGCAGCGAACGGGCGATCGCGACCGTCTGGCGCTGGCCACCGGACAGGGAGGCAATGGGTTCGCGGACAGATGGAATCCGGGCGGCCAGCTCGCGCAACAGCGTCCAGGCCCGTACTTCCATGGCAACCTCGTCCAGATGCCATGGCGACAGCTCGTGGCCGAGGAAGAGATTGGCGACGACATCGAGGTTTTCGCACAAAGCGAGATCCTGGAACACCGTCGCAATGCCCAGGTCGAGCGCCTTGGCCGGACTGTCGAGGGTCACGGCCTTTCCGCAGAATTCGATGGTCCCCTCGGACGGCTGGTGCACACCGGCGAGAACCTTGACGAGCGTCGATTTGCCGGCGCCGTTGTCGCCCACGAGCGCCACGACCTCGCCGGCGTTCACGTCGAGGTCGATGTCGGTCAGCGCGGAGACGGCGCCGAAATTCTTGGAAATGCCGCGAAGCCGCAGCACGGGCTCGCCCTTTGCCGGAATGCTTTGGATGTTAGCTGTCATGGCCTATGACCTCTCGACCGAAAGGGGCACCCGGCCGCAGGCCTGCGGCCGGGCACGTTAGTGGGCAGCGTCAGTTGATGATGCCAAGTTTGCGGCAACCTTCAACATACTCTCCGGTGCAAATTTCTTCCGGCTTGTTGATTCCCTTGTCGAAGATCTCGGCCTTGATGTTCTCGGCCGTGACGACCGCCGGCACGAACAGCTGTGAAGGCGTGTTGTAGAGCGTGTTCGGCGCGTCCGGCGTCTCGCCCTTCAGCAGCTTGACGGCGACATTGGCCGCTGCGGCCGCAACGATTTCGGACGGCTTCGAGATCGTGTTGTACTGGTCGCCGGAAATGATCAGCTGCAGAGCGGCGATCGTCGCGTCGTTGCCGGTCACCGGCGGGAGCGGCTTGACGCCGGCGGCCTTGAGGGCTGCGATGGCGCCGCCGCCCGTGCCGTCGTTGGCGGCGACGATGCCCTTGATCTGGTCCCCGAAGCGGGTGATCTGGCCGGCAGTCCATTCCTGGGCCTTGGGCGGCGCCCAGTCCGGCGTGTCGAACTCGGCGAGCGTCTTGTAGGGGGATGCATCCAGCGCGGAATCGATGCCGTCGCGGATCAGGCCGGCGGCCGCATCGGTCGGCGAGCCGTTGATCTGAAGCACACCCGCGCCATCCGGAACGCCGGAAGCCTTCAGGTGATCGACGAGCGATTGCGCGATCGCGCGACCGATGCCTTCATTGTCGAAGGAGACATAATAGTCCGCCGGCTTGTCCGGAATCGGACGGTCATAGGCGATGACCTTGACGTCCTGGGACTGGGCGATCTCGACCAGCGCTGCGGCTGCCGCTGAATCGACCGGATCGAGGACGATGACCTTGGCGCCCTGGGCGATCACGGAATTGAACTGCTGCTGCTGGAGCGATACGTCCGCATTGGCATTCTGATAGATGACCGTGCAGTCCGGGCAAAGCTTTTCCATCTCCGCCTTGAAACCGGGATAGTCGTGCTGCTCATAGCGGGTCGAAGCCTGGTCCGGCATGAGGAAGGCAACGGTTGCTGCTTCCTGCGCCATCGCGGCGCCGCCGAGGGACACGGCCAGACCGGTCGTGGCAAGCAAGTAAGTGAGCGTCTTCATATGTTTCCTCCACAAATGAATTGGGCCGGCGAGCTCAAGCCTTGGGAGGAGGTCCAGACTTCGGATCGCACCCGCCACGCGCCCTCACGGCACGCGTAATCGTTCGTTGCAGCCTTGCTGCCGCGTCGATCTCAGCGGTTCCGGATCCAACTCCTCCCTGAGTCAGCTGTCGCTTTGCTAGGGCACTTCATCGATTGAGCTTGCTTGCTCAATCGATGAAGCAGAATTGCCACTTATGAACATTGATGTCAAGGTGACCGAAAGGGGAGACGATATTCGTGAAGCGTGGAACGCAGACCAAGAGGACGACAATCTACGATCTGGCGGAGTTGGCCGGAACGTCGGCAAGCGCCGTCAGTGCCGTCCTGAACGGCAACTGGAAGAAGCGTCGCATCAGCAGCCAGCTTGCGGAAAGGATCACCCGGCTTGCCGAGGAGCAGGGCTATGCGCTGAACATGCAGGCGAGCGTGCTGCGCCGCGACCGCTCGAAGATCATCGGGATGATCGTGCCGAAATACGACAACCGCTATTTCGGCTCCATCGTGGAGCAATTCGAGGCCATGGCCCGCGAAAGGGGGCTGTTTCCCATCGTGACCTGCACGCGCCGCGACCCGGCTCTTGAGGTGGAGGCGGCGCGCGCCATGCTTTCCCATCGCGTCGACTGCCTGATCGCGACCGGTGCGACCGATCCGGATCGGATCGTCGAGTTGTGCGCGGCGGCCGGCGTTCGCACCGTGAACCTCGACCTGCCGGGATCACGTGCCCCCTCCGTGATTTCCGACAACTTCGGCGGCGCCCTCGAACTGACGCGACGCGTTTTGGCAAACTGCAAGAAGGAGTATGGGGAAATGACGCCGCTCCTGTTCATCGGCGGACGGGGAACGGACCATAACACATCGGAGCGCATCAGGGGTTTTCGCGCCGCCCATGCCGAGGCGGGCGTGGTCGTCGATGAATCGCTGGTCCTGGCCTGCGGCTACGCTCCCGAAAAGGCCGAGACCGCCATGCGGCAGCTGGCGGAAAAGACCGGGACCTTGCCGCGGGGCATGTTCGTCAACTCGACGATTTCGCTTGAAGGCGTCATGCGCTGGATCCGCCGTTCGGGCCACTATACCGATCGAATGCCGATGCTCGGCTGCTTCGACTGGGATCCTTTCGTCGCCATGCTCGGCGACCACATCGAAATGGTTCGGCAGGATGTCCCGGGAATGCTCGACGCGGTCTTCGAGATCATCGATTCCGGCAACTCGGACCTGAAAGTGGTGCAAATCCCGCCGGTCGTCGAAACGATCGGATGAGAGCGTCACGAAAAGACGCCCTTGGCGCTCTTGCGAGGGCCATTTGGATTGGGGTGGAACCTAGCCTCGAAACCACCCGTTTGTCCTGGCAGCGGGGAGGTGAGCGTTAATTTGCCGCCAACGCCGGAGGCAATCGCTTTTGCGATCGCAAGCCCGAGCCCGGAGCCGCTGGCGCGCGTATCGCCCCGCTCGAAGGGGCGGGTGAGACGGGCGAGCGTCTCCGGCGGGACCGCAGGGCCGGCATTGGTGACGACAAGCACGCCGTCTTCCGACAGGGCAACATGGATCGGATCGTCGTGCGCCCCATGTTTCAGGGCATTCTCGATCAGGTTTCGCGACAGGATGGCGAAGGCATCCGGGTCCATCCTCGACAGGACCGGGCCCGGCGGGAGGCCCAGTTCGATGCGATCGGCGGTCCCCTTTGCCATCTCTTTCGCGACCATCCGCAGAACCGGCGCAATGTCGGCCGCCTGCTCCAGCCGAAGACGCCCGCCCTCCGCCCTTGCCAGGTGCATCAGCTTCTCCGATAGCCGCGCAAGTCTGCGCAAGGCCGTCTCGATCTGCGTTGCCCGATCGAGCGTCGCGGGATCCGTCGATTCGGAAATCAGTCTCTGTGTCTGCGCCAGCGCCGCAGCCACCGGCGTGCGCAATTCGTGGGCGGAGCTCGCGGTGAAGCTACGCTCGGCCTCGAGCACGCGCCGCAGCCGATCCAGCAGGCTGTTCAGCGCTTCCGCGACTGGCTCGATTTCTGAGGGCAGGTCCACGGCGGGCAGTGGGCTAAGATCGCCGCCGCCACGCTGTTCGATGCCGGTGCGAAACGCGCGAATGGGCGCCACCGAGACCCGTACGATGACCCAAACGCCCAAAAGGCTGAGCACCACGAGGGGACCGAAGGCCAGCATAAGCCCGATGAACGTCTGGTTCCCCACCGCCCGGCGATGCGCCAGCGGCTCGGCAACCGCAATCGTCACCGTCCCCTGCAACGCGGCATCGAAATAAATGCGATGCGTCGGCGAATTGACAAACCCCATCCCGCTATAGGGCGGGAAGGTTGCATCGTCCGCGCCATGCGAGCGCAGTAGAACATTGCCCTTGTCGTCCCGCACGACGTAGGTGAAGTATTCGTCGTGAGTGCGAAGGGTGGCTATTTTCTGGCTGGTGACGCCGTCGTCTTCGCGACCGATTATGTCGAGCACGGCAAGGGGCAGGAGGCGCTGCGCCGTCTCCTCCAGGGCACTGTCGAACACCATGTCCAGCTCATGGCGCAGGTTGCGGATCGTGACCAGCGCCGTCGCAAGCCACAGCAAGGCCATGCCGATTCCCAGCCAGAGGGAAAGGCGCCATTGCAGGCTGCGGGGTGCCCTCATGGAGCCGTCCCGAGGCGATAGCCCACACCGCGCACCGTATCGATGGCGCCGTGGCCGAGCTTCTTGCGCAACCGGCTGACATGCACTTCAATGGTATTGCTGTCCACGTCGGTGCTGAAGGAATAGAGGCGCTCTTCCAATTGCGCCTTCGACATCAGTTGTCCCGGTCGCTGCAGGAAAGCCTCGTAGAGAACCCACTCTCGGGCCGTCAAGGCAATGTCCTTGCCGTTCCGCCTGATCGATCGGGACGCCAGATCGATCTGCAGGTCGCCGATCTCGATCAAGGGATTGGGATTGCCGGCATAGCGGCGCGCAACCGCCTTGAGGCGGGCAGAGAGTTCCGACAGATCGAAGGGCTTGATCAGGTAGTCGTCGGCGCCCGCGTCCAGCCCCTCGATGCGGTCGGAGACCTGATCAAGCGCACTCAGGATGATCACCGGCGTGGCATCCCCCCTGGCGCGGAGAGTGCGCAGGAAGCCGATACCGCGACCGTCCGGCAGCATCAGGTCGAGCAGAACGAGGTCGTAGGCGGCGTTGTTGGCATAGTCGGCGGCAATGTCCAGCCGCTTGACCCAGTCGACGCAATGGCCGTCGGCATTGATCTGGTCGCGCACCGCCGCTCCCAGAATAGTATCGTCTTCGATCAGCAAGATCCGCATCGGACAGTTCCATTCGACTTTGCCGACTTTCACTACAGCGCGAAACTGACGGCCCGCTTAAGCTGAAAATCGGTCAACTTCAGCTGCCGGTAAGGATGTGGCCTCAAAACAAGGTCATGACAAGCCCCGATGCGGAGTACGATCATGAAGAAAACCATTCTGTTTGCGGCCATTGTCCTCTGCGGACTGGGCGCCGGCGCCGTGATGGCGGATGATGACGACGATAACGACTGCAACGTGCCGATGACCAACTGGCAGCCCCGCGAGGCGGTGCAGAAAATGGCGGAAGGCCGCGGCTGGACCATTCAAAAGATCAAGACCGATGACGGCTGCTACAAGATCCGGGCGCAGGACAAGGATGGCCGGAACCTGCGGGCAAAGGTCAATCCCGGTACGCTCGACGTTGTGAGCATGAAATATGCCGACGACCGCGATCGAAAGGAGCGTCGCGAACACGAGGACGACCACGAAGGCGAAGGCGAACGCAACCGCAACAACACGACCAGTTCGGGGACCGCGACACCCCCCAACAACGGGCTTTTCGGCAGCGGCACCCCGCCAAAGGTCCAGGTCCAGTAACGCCCGTCAGCCAGGCCAGGAAATTGAACGCCCCGCCCAGTTGTGTGGGGCGTTTTGCTTTCGATCGGCGGAAAGCTTACGGCAAGCTGAAGCAGATTTTCACCAAGCTTCAGCGGGTGGTCAGTCCGCAGCCGCAATCTCCGGGCCATAGCAACCAATGGAGATACCCATGCTGAAGTCGCTGATCGCCGGTCTGGTCCTCACCACCGCACTGACCCTGCCCGGGCTGGCCCTGGCCCGGCCCGTCACCTTGACGACGACGCTCAACAATTACGGCGGAGACGGGGCCTACCTGACGCTCTACGTCACCGACGCGGCCGGTGCCTACAAGGGGACCCTGTGGATGGCGGGCGGCAAGTCCAAGTACTACAGCCACCTCAGCGACTGGGCCCGCCTTTCAGGCGGAGACACCGCCGAGATCAGCGGCATTACCGGCGCGAGCGTCGGGGCCGGCCGAACGCTGAAGATTACCCTGGACCTCGCCGACGCCCTGTTCGACGCCGGCTATGAATTGCACATCGATGCGGCAGTGGAGGACATGCGCGACAGCCCGTCCGACGTCGTCGTGCCCCTGACCTCCGGCGGCGCCGATCAGGCCGTATCGGGGCGCCGCTATGTCGGCTCCTTCACCTACAGCATGTAACGCGAGCAACGAGGATCAATCCCATGCTGCGCCAGTTGCACAAGTTTTCCGGCCTTCTCGCCGCTCTCCTCGTCAGCGTCCTCGCGGTCAGCGGCGCAATGTTGTCGCTATACCCGGCCATGGACCGCGCCAGAGCGATCAGCGTTGCCGAAGGCCAAGTCACCATCGCGGAGCTGGCGGGACGGATCGCGGCGACCCACCAGGGCGTTGAAGAGATCGAGCGCACCCCATCGGGCACGATCATTGTCCATCATCTCGAAAATGGCCGCCCGGCATCGGTTGTCGTCGATCCCGTCACCGGGCAGTCCCTCGGCCCCTATGAGCGATCATCGCTCGAACGCTGGACGAAGAACCTGCACCGTTCGCTCTTTCTCGGCGATGGCGGACGGATCGCTGCGGCCCTGGGTGCTGCGGCCATGCTTCTGCTGACCGTGACGGGGCTGCAGATGACGGCGCGCCGCATGGGCGGCTGGCGTCATTTCTTCGCCCGTGCGCGAGGCAGCCGTTCCCAGCGCCTGCATGTCGAGACGGGCCGGCTGGCGGCCGCCGGGCTTCTGCTGTCCGCCCTCACCGCGCTCTATATGTCGGCAGCAACATTTGGGCTCGTCCCCAGCAAGGGTGCGCCGCCCCTCGAGGCTCCCATCGAAGTCAGCGGCGGCCCGCACCTGCCGGTGGAGCAGAACCAGGCGCTTCAGCGGTTCGACTTGTCGGAGTTGCGCAACCTGACCTTCCCCGATGCGGCTGACCCGAAAAGCGCCATGGAACTCAAGACGATCGGTGGCGCAGGCTTGATCGATCCGACGACCGGCGAGATGGTGGCGTGGCAGGATCAGCCGCTGCCGCAGCGGATCTACGGCTTCATTAGGATGCTGCACACCGGACAAGGCCTGTGGTGGCTGGGGCTGATCCTCGGCATGACCGCGCTCAGTGTTCCGCTTTTCAGTGCAACGGGCGCCATCGTCTGGTGGTCCGGTCGGCGCGGACGTCCGCAGATTGCCGCCAACGCCGCCGCTGCGTCCGCCGATACGATCATTCTGGTCGGCAGCGAGGGCGGGAGCACCTGGGGGTTTGCCGCGACGCTGCACAAGGCGTTGGCGGACGCCGGGCACACGGTGCATACCGGCCCGATGGACAAGCTGGCACAATCCTATCCAACCTGCCGGCGAATGTTCATCCTTGCCGCCACATACGGCAACGGCGAAGCGCCCGCCAACGCCCGCTCGTTTCTCCAGCGGCTCGAAACGATCGCCCCACCGCCCGCCTATCCGGTGGCCGTGCTCGGCTTCGGGGATCGACAGTTTCCGAAATTCAGCCAGTTCTCCCGCGATGTGGAGGCGGCACTCGCCCGCAACGGCTGGCGCTTCCTGATCCCGGCAGAGACGATCAACCGGCAGTGCCCACAGGAGTTTGCCCGCTGGGGACAAGCACTGTCGGCGGCCCTTGGCAAGACGCTCGTGCTCGACCACCGGCCGGCGACGCCGCGCACGCTTCCGCTGACACTGGTTTCGCGCCGCGACTATGGCGCGGAGGTCCAGGCGCCGACCGCCGTCCTGCGTTTCGCGCCGGCAAAGCGGAGCCTGCTTGAGCGCCTGTTCGGACGCGGACGCCCGAGCTTCAACGCCGGCGATCTCCTCGGCATCGTCCCGCCCGGCAGCGCACTGCCGCGCTACTATTCGCTTGCCTCGTCGTCGCGCGACGGTTTTCTGGAGATCTGCGTGCGCAAGCATCCCGGCGGCTTGTGCTCCGGCTACCTTCACGACCTGCGGCCGGGGGACACCATCGCAGCCTTCATCAAGCCCAACCCGGCTTTCCGACCTGGGCGCGGCAAGGCGCCCGTCATCCTCATCGGCGCCGGCACCGGGGTCGGGCCACTCGCGGGCACGATCCGCGCCAACAGCGATGCCAGGCCGATGCATCTCTATTTCGGCGGGCGCGATCCGCGGTCGGATTTCCTCTACAAGCACGAGATCGAAAAGTGGCTCGACGAAAGCCGGCTGACGAGCCTGCGGGCGACCTTCTCGCGCGTGCCAGGCGGCAGCTACGTGCAGGACCGCCTTCGCGAGGACGCCGGCCGCCTCCGTGCGCTGATCACCGGCGGCGCGCAGATCATGGTGTGCGGCGGACGCGAGATGGCGGCAGGCGTCATGGCCGCACTCACCGATATTCTGGCCCCGGCCAACCTCGATCCGATCGCCCTGAAAGCCCAGGGGAGGTATGTCGAAGATGTCTACTGATTTGATCCGCCACGCGCTGAACGGCGCCACCATGGGAACACGGTGGTCGGCGCTTGTCTACGCGCCGCCCGCGACCGCCATCGACGCGCTCAAGGCGGCATTGAGCCGATCCGTCGACCGCGTCGACCTGCAGATGTCCACCTGGAAGCCGGAGAGCGACCTGATGCGCTTCAATGCGGCACCACCCGACACCTGGGTTTCCCTGCCCGCCGAGCTGATGCAGGTGCTGGAGCGAGGGCTGGAGATCGGCCGCGCCTCGGGCGGAGCCTTCGACATCGGCGTCGGCGCCATGGTCAACGCCTGGGGCTTCGGGCCGGAGCGCTCCGGGCCCGACACGGAACTGGTCCGGCAGTCGCTTCGGGTGCGGCTGCCGCCAACCCATGACGTCGTGGAGCTGGATCGGCCGGGAGGCCGGGCCCGCAGCCACGCCCCCGTCGCGCTCGATCTTTCCGGGATCGCCAAAGGGTTTGCCGTCGACGAAATGATGCGGACGATCGAGGCGTTCGACATCCCTGGCGCGCTGGTCAGCCTCGACGGCGAAGTGAAGGCGCGCGGCACCAGGGCCGGCGGCGCGCCATGGCTGGTGGCGGTGGAAAAGCCCGACTTTGCGATGCGCAGCCCGCTCGGCGTGATTGCGCTTTGCAACCAGGCCGTCGCCACCTCGGGCGATTATCGCCACTGGGTCGATATCGGCGGAAGGCGACTGTCTCACACCATGGACCGGACGCGCGGGGGGCCGGCCGACAATGGAACCGCATCCGTCTCCGTCGTAGCCGAAAGCTGCATGGATGCCGACGCCTGGGCAACGGCGTTCATGGTCCTGGGACCGGCGGAAGGAGAAGCGCTTGCACGCAAACAAGGCCTCGACGCGCTGTTCGTGCAACGGCGCGGCGGCGAGCTTGCCCGGACACGGGTCGGAGACGTCTTCCGAGCCGACCAGCCCCGTGCGGCGGGACTCGCAACCATGCCGGCAATCTGACATAAGAGCGGGTGCCAAGGGGCCATCACGAGTCGGCTGGAACTGATCCAACAGCACTGATCCGCAACACATGACCGCACCAAACGACGACACCATTGCCAGCCGCATCAGTCGCATCCTCGCCGACCGGATCGTCACCGGGGAACTGGCACCGGGAACGAAGCTGCGGCAGGACCATTTCGCCGAGGAATTCGGGGCGAGTCACGTCCCGGTGCGCGAGGCCTTTCGCCGGCTTGAGGCGCAGGGGCTGGTGGTCAGCGAGCCGCGCCGCGGCGTGCGCGTCGCCGCGTTCGACCTCAAGGAGGTCCGCGAGGTGGCGCAAATGCGCGCAGCCCTCGAGGTGCTTGCGCTCAGGCACGCGGCACCGCACCTGACGCCCTCCATCCTCGACGAGGCCGAGCAGGCGACCATCGCCGGCGACAATTCGCGGGATGTCCGGTCCTGGGAAGACGCCAACCGCCGCTTTCACCGGCTGATCCTTTCGCCCTGCGGCATGCCGCGCCTGCTCGCCGCCATCGACGACCTGCACGCCGCAAGCGCGCGCTTCCTGTTCGCGACCTGGCGCTCCGAATGGGAAGTGCGGACCGACCATGACCACCGGGCAATCCTCGCATTTCTGCGGCAGGGCAAGATCGACAACGCCGCGGCGGTCCTGGAACGGCACGTCCAATGGATCGGCCAACGGCCGGTCAAGAGCGCTTCCGGCGCCACGCGCGACATCTTTGCCATCGTCGGCTGACCGCTCCCGCAGTTCCGTTTTCACTTCCACTGGTTGAAGGATTGGCGCCTCTCGCCATTTGGGCGCTTGCGCTTGCTCATGTCCTGGCAAATTATAGATAAAACTTCATTCTATCTATTTTGATCCGACGAAGAGGGGAAGAAGATGCCGAAACTGCTGGGCGAAAACGCTGGCGGCGACCACAGATCGATCGACACGCTGGAATCGCAAGCGCTCAGGGCCGCTCAAAAAATCTATAATTTGCCGTTCAACGATCTACTCTTTCGCGCACACACCGTCCATCGGGCAAATTTCGATCCCAATGCGGTCCAGATGAGCCGGCTCCTCTCGATCAAGACCGGCGGTTGCGCCGAGGACTGCGGCTATTGCAGCCAGTCGGCGCACTACCCGACCGGGCTCAAGGCCTCCAAGCTGATGGAGGTCGAAAGGGTGATCGCCGAGGCGCGAAAGGCCAAGGAGGGCGGCGCGACGCGTTATTGCATGGGCGCGGCCTGGCGCAGCCCCAAGGACCGCGACATGGAGGCGATCATTGCCATGGTTCGCGGCGTCAGAGCGCTCGGCATGGAGACCTGCATGACGCTCGGCATGCTGTCGCCAGAACAGAGCGCCGCGCTCGCCGAGGCCGGTCTCGACTACTACAACCACAACATCGACACCTCCGAACGCTTCTACGGCGAAGTCATCACCACCCGCACCTTTGCCGACCGGCTGGAAACGCTGTCGAATGTGCGTCACGCCGGGATCAAGGTTTGCGCGGGCGGCATACTCGGGATGGGGGAAACGGCAGAAGACCGCATTTCGATGCTGGTGACCCTCGCCAACCTGCCCTCCCCGCCCGAGAGCGTGCCGATCAACATGCTCATCCCGATCCCGGGATCGAAACTGGCCGACGCCGCGCCGGTCGACCCGATCGAGTTTGTTCGCACGATTGCGCTGGCGCGCATCCTGATGCCGAAATCCCATGTCCGTCTGTCGGCCGGGCGGACCGGGATGAGCGACGAGATGCAGGCGCTCTGCTTCTTTGCCGGCGCCAACTCAATCTTCGTCGGGGAAACGCTGCTGACCGCGGACAACCCGGGCGAGGATCATGACGTCACCCTCTTCCGCCGCCTCGGCTTGAAGCCGATGGAACTGGAGCCGCACGCATGATTCGCGATGGGCTGGTCCGCTACGAGCGGACACTGGCGGGTCTGGAGCGCAAGGGACGGCGCCGGGCGCTGCTGCCGCCGGGCGGCATCGACTTCACCTCCAACGACTATCTCGCCCTCGCCGACGCGCCGCGCCTCAAAGCCGCCGTGACGTCTGCCATCGAGCGCGGCGTGCCGGCAGGCGCCGGCGGCTCACGGCTGTTGCGCGGCAATCACCCGGAGCATGAGGCGCTGGAGGCCGAGGCTGCCGCCTATTTCGGCTCGGAGCGCGCGCTCTATTTCGGCAGCGGCTTTGCCGCCAACACCGCGCTCTTTTCCACCCTGCCACAACGCGACGACCTCATTGTCCACGATGCGCTCGTGCATGCGAGCGTGCATGATGGCATTGCGGCGAGCAAGGCGCCGGCGGTGTCTGTGCCGCACAGCGATGTCGACGCCTTTGCCGACGCAATCCGAGATTGGCGAAAGGCGGGCGGCACCGGCCATCCATGGATCGCAGTCGAAAGCCTCTATTCGATGGACGGCGATCGTGCCCCGCTGGTCGAACTGGCCGAACTGGCCGACCGGCATGACGGCTTCCTGGTGATCGACGAGGCGCATGCGACCGGTGTTTTCGGACCCGGCGGGCGCGGCTTCGCGACCGGACTGGAACCGCGGGAAAACATCATCGTCGTCCACACCTGCGGCAAGGCGCTGGGACTTGCGGGGGCACTAATCGGCGCGAGCGAAACGCTCTGCGATTACCTGGTCAATCGGGCGCGCGGCTTCATCTATTCGACGGCGCCGTCACCGCTGATGGCGGCAGGCGTCCGCGAAGCCTTGCGAGTGCTCGCCGAAGAACCGGAGCGGCGGGAAGCATTGGAGGCACTGCAGCGCTTCGCCAATGCCGAGATGGCCCGGGCACTCGGCTTGGAAGGCAGCGGATCGCAGATCCTGCCGGTGCGGATCGGCGACAACGCACTGTACGTGCGAATCGCGGCGCGCATGCGCGAGGAGGGCTTCGACATTCGCGCGATCCGGCCGCCGACCGTCCCAGAGGGAACGGCGCGCTTAAGGGTCGCCATCACGCTCAACATCGACAGGCCGACGATCGCGCGCATGTTCGCAGCCCTTGCGGCAATCCTGGATGAGGAGATGCCATGAGCACGCGTTTCGTCATCACGGGCACCGATACCGGCATCGGCAAGACGGTCTTCTCTGCCGCCCTGACCCATGCGCTTGAGGCTTACTACTGGAAACCGGTGCAATCCGGGCTCGAAGAGGAAACCGACAGCGATGCCGTCCGGCGGCTCGGCCAAATCTCGTCTGCGTGCATTCTTCCCGAAGCCTATCGCCTCCGCACCCCTGCCTCGCCGCATCTGGCGGCCAGGATCGACGGCGTGCAGATCGACGTGGAGACGCTTGTGCCGCCAGTGGTGGACGGGCCTTTGGTCATCGAGGGCGCCGGCGGGCTGCTCGTGCCGCTCACCGAGCGGGCTGTCTTTGCCGACGTGTTTGCCCGCTGGCAGATTCCCGTCATTCTCTGCGCCCGCACGGGCCTTGGAACGATCAATCACACGCTGCTGTCGCTGGAAGCGCTGCGGGCCCGATCCATTCCGGTTTTCGGCGTCGCCTTCATAGGCGAGCCGCAAGAGGACACCCAGGCCATCATTGCCGAACTGGGAGGCGTTCGATCGCTCGGCCGCCTGCCGAACCTTTGCCCGCTGACCCCGCCGCGGCTGCAGCAGGTGTTCCGGGAAAACTTCGACATCGACCTTTTTCGAACGGAGCCGACATGACGCGTTCACCCGTGTGGCACCCCTTCACCCAGCACGCACTTGAGCCGCCGATGAAGCGGATCGCAAGGACGGAGGGCGCCTATCTCGTCGACGAGGACGGCGCCGCCATTCTCGACGCCATTTCCTCGTGGTGGGTGATTACCCACGGTCACCGCCATCCGGCCATCATGGCGGCGATCCAAGAAGCGTGCGAAGCCTACGACCAGATCATCTTTGCCGAATACACGCATGAGCCGGCGGAAGAACTGGCCCGCGGCCTGATCGAGTTTGCTCCTGCCGGCCTGAGCCATGTGTTCTACTCCGACAGCGGATCGACAGCGGTCGAAGTCGCTTTGAAGATGGCGCTCGGCTTTTTCCACAATGCCGGCAGGCCCCGCAGCCGTATCGCGGTGATGGAGCACGGCTATCACGGCGATACGATCGGCACGATGTCGACCGGCGAGCGCGGCGTGTTCAACGCGGCATACGAGCCTCTGCTGTTCGAAGTCGACAGGCTGCCCTTTCCCGAGCCAGGCCACGAGCAGGCCACCCTTGATGCCTTCGAGGCTGCCTGCAGGTCAGGCCAGGTGGCGGCACTGCTGATCGAGCCGCTGGTTCTCGGGGCCGGTGGAATGAAGATGTACGGGGCGGCGCTGCTGCGAGAACTGAAGCGCATCGCCGAGCGGCACGGCACGCTGATGATCGCCGATGAGGTGATGACCGGATGGGGCCGGACCGGCAGCCTCTTCGCCTGCGAGCAGGCGCAGATCACCCCCGATATCCTTTGCACGTCCAAGGGACTGACCGGCGGCGCGCTGCCGCTGGCGGCGACGCTCTGCACTGCCGAAATTTTCCAGGCGCATCGATCGTCGGACCGGAGCAAGACCTTCTTCCATTCGAGTTCCTATACGGCCAACCCGATCGCCTGCGCCGCCGCCGTTGCCAACCTGCACGTCTGGCGGAACGAACCCGTCAGCGACCGGGTTGCGGCCCTTTCGGACCTCCAGCGGACAAGGCTTGCCCGCTTCGAGGCCGACCCGCGCTTCGCCAATGTTCGCCAAGCCGGAACCATCGCCGCGCTCGATCTCGTCGTGCCGAGGGGTGGTTACCTGTCGGAGGTCGGACCGCGGCTGCGGGCCCATTTCCGGGCGCGAAAGCTGCTGATCCGCCCGCTCGGCAACGTCATCTACCTGATGCCCCCCTACTGCGTCACCGCAGCCGATCTCGACCGGGCCTATGACGCGATCGATGAGGCGGCGGGCCTCGTCGAGAAGGGACAGCTATGAAGGGCGCCCGCTCTTCATGCCTGGCGGGACTGGGCCATGCCGTTCCGTCTCGCCGCGTCGAAAATGCCGAGATCGAAGAAAGGCTCGGGCTGGAGCCGGGCTGGATCGAGCGGCGGACCGGCATACGGGGGCGATACTGGGCCGAGGACACCGACACGCTGAGCGGACTTGCCGCACGAGCGGGAGAATCGGCCCTCAACGATGCCGGCATGGCCAGCGACGACATCGCGCTGACCCTGTTGGCCACCTCCACCCCCGATCATCTGCTGCCGCCGTCGGCCCCGCTCCTGGCCCATCGGCTGCGCCTCAAAAACAGCGGCGCGGTCGATCTTGCCGGCGCCTGCTCGGGCTTTCTCTACGCACTGACGCTTGCCGACGGCTTCGTCCGCACCCAGGCAAAGCCGGTCCTGATCGTGGCGGCCAATATTCTCAGCCGGCGGATCAACCCGGCGGAGCGCGCCAGCGCGGTTCTCTTTGCCGATGCCGCCGGCGCTGTCGTCCTTGCGCCGACGAGCGAGCCAGGAAAGGGGATCCTCGGCGTGGACCTCGCCTCCGACGGCGGCCGCTACGGCCTGATCTCCGTTCCGGCCGGCGGCAGCAACAGGCCCTTCGCGCCCGGTATGGCATCGGAGGACTTCCTGATGACGATGCGCGACGGACGCGAAATGTTCACACAGGCCGTGGAGATGATGGCGGGTTGTGGCGCCCGGGCGCTTGGCGATGCCGGCCTCGATGCGGCACGAATCGACCGCTTCGTGCCGCACCAGGCAAACGCCCGGATCTTCGATGCCGTGGCCGGAAGGCTTGGCATAGATCCGCAAACGACCGTCCGCACGATCGAGGACTATGGAAACTCCTCGGCGGCGACGATCGCGCTGTCGCTGTCATTGGCGCATCGCGACCGGCCGCTGGTGCCGGGGGAAAAACTGCTGCTGACGGCGGCGGGAGCGGGATTGACGGCAGGTGCCATCGTGTTCGGCGTGTAGGCGGGGCCGCAAGCCAACGCGTGTGGATGCAACGACCTGCTGGTTGCTGCCGGACCGTCACGCAGAAGCCAACACCTCGCTAGGCGAGAATGGTCAGTCCGCTGCCGGAATCGACCCGCCCGACAAGCGCCGCGGCAGGATATCCAGCCGCGTGTATGCTTTGCAGCAACGCCTCCGCGCGGCGATGATCACAGGCGACCAGCAAGCCGCCCGATGTCTGCGGATCGGTCAGCAAATGCCGCTTCCACGACGGCAGATCGTCCGGCAGGCGGATACCGTCGCCATAACTGGCCCAGTTGCGGTTCGACGCACCGGTGACGAACCCCTGCTCCGCGAGCGCTTCCGCCTCCTTGAGGAACGGAAGGGCGTCGTAATGCAGCGTCATGCCGACTCCGGAGCCGCGCGCCATCTCCAGCCCATGACCGAGAAGGCCGAAGCCGGTGACGTCGGTGATCGCGTGGACGGCCGGATCCCCACCGAGATCCGCGCCGATCCGGTTCAGCAGCGTCACCGACGCGATCAGTTCGCCATAGGCGTCGGAGCCGAGCCTCTCCTTCTTGAAGGCAGCCGAATAGATGCCGACGCCGAGCGGCTTCGTCAGGATCAGCGCGTCACCGGGCACTGCACCGCTGTTTCTGCGCAGGTTTGCACGCTTGCAAGTGCCGATCACCGCCAGGCCGTAGATCGGTTCCGGTGCGTCGATGGAATGACCGCCGGCCACCGGAATGCCGGCTTCGGCGCAAATGCTCGCGCCGCCTTTGAGGATGGCGCGGATCATCTCGGCGGGAAGCTTGTCGAGCGGCATGCCGAGGATCGCCAGCGCCAGGATCGGGGTGCCGCCCATGGCATAGACATCGGAAATGGCGTTGGTGGCGGCGATGCGGCCGAAATCGAACGGATCGTCGACCATCGGCATGAAGAAATCGGTCGTGGCGATCACGCAGTTGTCGTCGTCCAGCTGCCAGACGGCGGCATCGTCGCCGGTTTCGGTACCGACGAGCAATTGCTTGAAGGATTGCATGGCCGGTTGATCGGCGAGCAGGTCCTGCAGGACGGCGGGAGCGAGCTTGCAGCCGCAGCCGCCGCCGTGGGCGAGGGTGCTGAGACGGATCGGCGCGTTGGTGTCCATGGTGGCCTCCGGCAAACGGTCAGTCGGCATGGTCAGCTGCGCCGCACACGTTGATCGGCGCACCCGATCCGCGGAGAAGGCAGTGAAGTCAGCGCTACAATCTGTGTCGTTTGGCTCACCGCGTCAATGCGGCCGTCGGCACAACCTGCCCTGAAGCAGCACGCGCCGACACGTATCATGGCTTGCAGAAAGAGCGATGTTGACAGTTCGGTGTTATTGCGGTGAACTGCTTCAATGCACCGGGTTAATTGATTGCCTGAACTTGCCGAAATGCCGTTCGGGACAGCAAATGCGGAGGTGTGATGCAATGAACGTGGAGCTCTCACGCCGGCAGTTTCTCGGCGGAGCCGGAGCGGCGGTTGCAGCGACGGCAATGGGTTCATTCGGCTTCGGCGCGGTGGAAAGCGCCTATGCGGCAGCGATCCGTCCCTTCAAGCTGACGAACATGGCCGAAACCCGAAACACCTGTCCCTATTGTTCGGTCGCCTGCGGCGTCATCCTCTATTCAAGGGGGGACGTGCGCAAGGGCGAAAAAGCCGAACTCGTCCATGTGGAAGGCGACACGGACCATCCGACCAATCGCGGCACGCTCTGCCCCAAGGGCGCAGCGCTCAAGGACTTCGTCAAGGCGAAGACGCGGCTGCAATATCCGATGGTGCGCAAGCCCGGGTCCGACAAGTTCGAGCAGATTTCCTGGGACGATGCACTCAAC
Source organism: Mycoplana ramosa (assembly GCF_041930185.1). Classification (NCBI taxonomy): domain Bacteria; kingdom Pseudomonadati; phylum Pseudomonadota; class Alphaproteobacteria; order Hyphomicrobiales; family Rhizobiaceae; genus Mycoplana; species Mycoplana ramosa. Next base: position 391,277 of record NZ_JBHEEW010000002.1, read on the forward strand.
CGGATCGCCCGCCATTTGAAGGACGATCGCGACGCGAACTTCATTGCGAAGAACGAAGCCGGCGTCACAGTGAACCGGTGGACGTCCACCGGTTTCCTGGCCGCATCGGCCACCACGAACGAAACGGCGTTTCTCACCTACAAGGTGGTGCGCAGCACAGGGATCGTCGCATTCGATAACCAGGCACGCGTCTGACACGGCCCGACGGTGGCGAGTCTCGCCCCATCCTTTGGCCGTGGAGCAATGACCAACTCCTGGACCGACATCAAGAACACCGATCTCGTCGTCGTCATGGGCGGCAATGCGGCGGAAGCACATCCCTGTGGGTTCAAATGGGTGACGGAAGCCAAGGCCAACCGCGGCGCGCGGCTGATCGTCGTCGATCCGCGCTTCACCCGCACCGCATCGGTCGCCGATTTCTACGCGCCGATCCGCCAGGGCACGGACATCGCCTTCCTGCTCGGCGTGATCAACTACTGCATCGAAAACGACAAGGTGCAGTGGCCCTACGTCAAGGCCTTCACCAATGCGAGCTACATCGTCCGGGACGGGTTCGATTACAAGGACGGCCTGTTTACCGGTTATGACGAAGCCCGCCGCGACTACGACCGCTCCAGCTGGGAATATGTGATCGGCCCCGACGGCTTTGCGACGGTGGACGACACGCTGCAGAACCCGCGTTGCGTCTGGAACCTGCTCAAGAAGCACGTCTCCGTCTTTACCCCGGACATGGTCGAGCGCATCTGCGGCACGCCGAAGGAGAAATTCCTGAAGGTGGCGGAGATGATCTCGGAGTGTTCGTCGCCGACCAAGACGATGACGTCGATGTACGCGCTGGGCTGGACCCAGCATTCCAAGGGGTCGCAGAACATTCGCTGCATGGCGATGCTGCAACTGATCCTCGGCAACATCGGCGTGCGCGGCGGCGGCATGAACGCCCTGCGCGGCCACTCCAACATCCAGGGACTGACCGATGTCGGGCTGATGTCGAACCTCCTGCCCGGCTACATGAACATCCCGCTGGAAAAGGAAATCGATCTCGAAACCTACATGTCGACGCGGGCCTACAAGCCGCTGCGGCCGAACCAGACGAGCTACTGGCAGAACTACAAGAAGTTTTTCGTCAGCTTCCAGAAAGCGATGTGGGGTCCGGCGGCAAAGCCGGAAAACGACTTCGCCTACGACTGGCTGCCCAAGCTCGACGTGGCGAACTACGACATGCTGCGCATCTTTGACATGATGCATGCGGGCAAGGTCAACGGCTATCTCTGCCAGGGCTTCAACCCGCTGCTGGCGGCGCCGAACCGGAAGAAGATGACGGATGCCCTGTCGAAGCTCAAGTTCCTCGTGACGATTGATCCGCTGGAAACCGAAACCTCGCGCTTCTGGGAGAATCACGGCGCCTACAACGATGTCGACACGGCCTCGATCCAGACCGAGGTGTTCCAGCTGCCTTCGACCTGCTTTGCCGAGGACGAGGGGTCGCTCACCAATTCCGGCCGCTGGCTGCAATGGCACTGGCCGGGGGCGACGGCTCCAGGCGAGGCGAAGAACGACAACTGGATCATGGGGCAGCTCTTCCTGCGGCTCAGGGACCTCTACCGCAAGGAGGGCGGCGCGTTCCCCGATGCGATCCTCAATCTCGAATGGCCTTATGAGGATCCGGGCGAGCCACGGGCCGACGAACTGGCCCGGGAGTTGAACGGCCGGGCGCTGGCGCCGCTGATGGACCCGGCCGACCCGACGAAGGTCGTCTTGGAAGCGGGCAAGCAGGTGCCGGGCTTCGCCGTGCTGCGTGATGACGGCTCGACGGCGAGCGGCTGCTGGATCTATGCCGGTTGCTTCACCGAGGCCGGCAACAACATGGCCCGTCGCGACAACCACGATCCAGACGAGACCGGGACCTTCCTCAACTGGGCCTGGGCCTGGCCGGCCAACCGGCGCATTCTCTACAACCGCGCCTCCGCCGACCTCGACGGCAAGGCCTGGGACCCGAGCCGGAAGCTGATCGAGTGGGACGGCCAGAAGTGGAGCGGCTACGACGTTCCGGACATCTCGCCTACTGCCAAGCCGAACGAGGTCGGGCCGTTCATCATGAACCCGGAAGGGGTTTCGCGGCTCTTCTCGCGGGGGCTGATGCGCGACGGGCCGTTCCCGGCGCACTACGAACCGTTCGAATCACCGGTCGCCAATGCCATCGCTCCGAATGTCCGCGGCAATCCGGTGGCGCGCGTCTTCGACGACGACTTCAAGCAGTTCGCCGATACCGCGTCGGAAGAGTTCCCCTATGCGGCAACGTCCTACCGGCTGACCGAGCACTTCCACTACTGGACCAAGCACGTCCATGAGAATGCCGTGCTCCAGCCGGAGTTCTTCGTCGAGATCTCGGAGGAACTGGCGGCCGAAAAGGGCATCGGCAAGGGCGACTGGGTGCGGGTCTGGTCCAAGCGCGGCGAGGTCCGGGCGAAGGCGGTGGTGACCAAGCGCATCAAGCCGCTGACCTGCGACGGCAAGACGATCCATGTGGTCGGCATCCCGCTGCATTGGGGCTTTACCGGCGCGGCCCGGAAGGGGTTCGGACCGAACTCGCTCACCCCGGTCGTCGGCGATGCCAACATCGAGACGCCGGAGTTCAAGGCGTTCCTCGTCAACATCGAGCGCAGCACGGCGCCGGTGGCGTAGGGAGGAAGAAGATGTTTGCGCCTGTTCCCAATCCCGACACCGCGCCGCAGGAGCCTCGCTTCGGCGAGAAGGATCTGATCAGGCGGTCGGCGTCGACAATAACGCCACCCTCTGAACGCCAGACGGAGGTCGCCAAGCTCATCGATGTCAGCAAATGCATCGGCTGCAAGGCGTGCCAGGCCGCCTGTGCCGAATGGAACGACACGCATCAGGAGGTCGGCATCAACGTCGGCGTCTACGACAACCCGCACGACCTGACGCCCGACACCTTCACGCTGATGCGCTTCACCGAGTGGGACAACCCCGATACCGGCAATCTCGAATGGCTGATCCGCAAGGACGGCTGTATGCATTGCGAGGATCCGGGCTGCCTCAAGGCCTGCCCCGCACCCGGCGCGATCGTGCAATATTCCAACGGCATCGTCGACTTCGTCCACGAGAACTGCATCGGCTGCGGCTACTGCATCAAGGGCTGTCCGTTCAACATCCCGCGGGTCTCCGAGGTGACACACCGGGCCTACAAGTGCACGCTCTGCTCCGACCGTATCGCCGTCGGCCAGGGTCCGGCCTGCGCCAAGGCCTGCCCGACGCAAGCGATCGTTTACGGCACCAAGGACGAGATGAAGGAGTGGGCCAAGGGCCGCATCGAGGATCTGAAGTCGCGCGGCTTTGCCGATGCCGGCTTGTATGATCCGCCCGGCGTCGGGGGCACCCATGTCATGTATGTGCTGCACCATGCCGACAAACCGGAGATCTATGCCGGCCTGCCGAAGGACCCGCGTATCAGCCGGGTGGTCGAGGTCTGGAAGGGAGCAACCAAATACGCCGGCATGGCGGTCATGGGGCTCGCCGCTGCGGGGGGGCTGCTGCACTACCTGTTCCGTGGTCCGAACGTCGTGACCGAGCAGGATGAGGAACAGGCCGAACGGCTCACGGGAGATGAACGCTCATGAGCAAGCTGGACTATGATGTCGAGCGCGGCGACAGCATCGAACCCGGCAGGCCGGTGAGGGTGCACCGCTACTCGGGCGGAGCGCGCGTCAATCACTGGATCACCGCCATCAGCCTGGTGCTGCTGGCGCTCTCCGGCCTGGCAATGTTCCATCCGTCGCTGTTTTTCCTCACCGGCCTGTTCGGCGGCGGACAATGGACCCGCACGATCCATCCGTGGATCGGCGTCGTCCTTTTCTTCAGCTTCCTCGGATTGTTCCTGCGCTTCTGGAGCGCCAACCTGTGGCAGCGCGTCGACACCCAGTGGATGGCGCAGGCCAATGACGTGCTGGCGGGAAACGAGGAAAAGCTCCCCGAGGTCGGCAAGTACAATGCCGGCCAGAAGCTCGTCTTCTGGTCCATGTCGATCCTGATCGTCGTGCTGATCGCTTCCGGAACAATCATCTGGCAACAGTATTTCGGCGCCTACACGACCATCGAGCAGCAGCGCTGGGCTCTGCTGGTCCATTCGGTCGCCGCCGTCGTCGCGATCTGCGTCTGGATCGTGCACGTCTATGCGGCCATCTGGGTTCGCGGAACGATCAGCGCCATGACGCGCGGCACCGTCACCGGCGGCTGGGCATGGCGGCATCACCGCAAGTGGCTGCGCGAGCTGGTTACCCGGCAGAAGCACGGACCCTCCGGAACGACACCGGCCGAATGAATAAAGGATCCGCCTTTCCGGATGAAGCGTTTCCGGGCATGATGCGGAAATATCACCACGTGGCCCGGCGGGTTCGTGAGGGAGCGACATGACAGGCAAGCCAGATCTGGCACCGGATCCAACGGCAATCGGTGCCGTATCGTCGCCCCCCTTCGTGCGATTGCCGGATCCCTCCACACTCTTTTCCGCTCGCGCGGCGCGCTTGCGCCAACTCGCAGAATTGAGCCCGCTCAAGCCCTATCTCACCTTCGTTGCGGCGCTCACCGAGGCGCAAGCCCTCGTCCAGGCGGATCCGGTCCCGGCCCATAGGCCGGATCCGGATGCGATTGGCCGTGCGCAGGAGTTTGGCATGCCCCTGATCGACCGCGCCAGGGCCGCGGACGACGACCGCCTCGGCCCCGTCTTCGATCGACTCTTTGCCGAGGCCGCCGGGGTCGAAATGCCCGAGAACGCGGCTGCGGCACTCGCAAAAGTCGCCAACGCCAGCCGGCAGCAGCGGCGGGCCATGGTCGATACGGTCTTCGCCGGCAGGTTGCCGGACGACGCGATCGCCGAGCACATCTATGTCTGGTCCGGGCTCCAGGTGTATTTCGCGGGCCTGGCATCGGCTTTGGATCCCAAGGCCGCGCGGCCCGTTGCGGATGGTCTCTGTCCAATCTGCGGCGGCCTCCCCGCCTCTTCCATGGTCGTCGGCTGGGCCGGTGCGCATGGTGCACGCTTCTGCGCCTGTTCGCTGTGCAATTCGATGTGGCACTACGTGCGCATCAAATGCACCTGCTGCGGTTCCACCAAGGGCATCGGCTACAAGCAAGTGGATGGCGGCGACGGGGTCGTCAAGGCCGAGACCTGCGACGAATGTCAGAGCTGGACGAAGATCATCTACCAGCAGTCGTCTTCCGGCGCCGAGCCGATTGCCGACGACGTCGGCAGCCTGGGCATCGACCTGTTGATGCGGTCGGAGCCTTATCGGCGTGGCGGCTTCTCGCCGCTGCTCGCCGGCCTGTGAGGCGTGTTATGGAGCAACGCAACACCGACTGCGATCGCGACAACCTCCAGACGGCGCTGCGCCGACTTCCGGCGGTCGATCAGGTGCTGCAATCGGAGCGGGCCCTTAGTCCGATCGAACGATTTGGCCGGCCGGCCATGACCGGTGCCCTACGCGATACGCTTGCGGCTGTGCGGGAGGAGATAAAGGCGGGCACGGCACCGCCGTCGGCCGACGCCATAGCCGAGCGGGCCGCGGCTCTGCTCGAAACGGCCGACCGCTCGCGCCTGAGCCCGCTGTTCAACCTGACCGGCACGGTGCTCCATACCAATCTCGGACGCGCGGTTCTGGCGGAAGCAGCGATCGAGGCCGCGACCATGGCGATGCGGGAAGCGGTGGCTCTGGAATTCGACCTCGAGACGGGCAAACGCGGCGAGCGCGACGAACACCTGCGCACGCTCATCTGCGAACTGACCGGCGCCGAAGATGCCACCATCGTCAACAACAATGCCGCCGCCGTCCTTCTGGTGCTGAACAGCCTTGCCGCCGGCAGGGACGCGGTCGTCTCACGCGGCGAACTGATCGAGATCGGCGGCGCGTTTCGCATGCCCGACATCATGACCCGCGCCGATGCGCGGCTGGTCGAGGTTGGAACCACCAACCGCACCCATCCGCGCGATTATGCCGACGCCATCCACGACGAAACGGGCCTGGTGCTGAAGGTCCACACGTCCAACTACCGGATCGAGGGCTTTACCCGCGAGGTCCCGGCGGCGGAGCTTGCGGCGATCGCGATGGAAAAGGGCGTCCCGCTCGTCAACGACCTGGGGTCCGGCACGCTGGCTGATCTGGCGGCTTTTGGCCTGGCGCACGAACCGACCGTGCGCGAGGCTGTGGCCGAGGGCGCCGACATCGTCACCTTCTCCGGCGACAAGCTTCTGGGCGGACCGCAGGCGGGTTTCATCGTCGGGCGCCGCGACCTGATCGCACGGATCAACAGCAACCCGATGAAGCGGGCCTTGCGCGTCGACAAGATCAGGCTCGCCGCCCTCGAAGCGACGCTGAAGCTCTATCGGGATCCGGACCGGCTCTCGGAGAGGCTGCCAACGATGCGCTTTCTGTCGCGGCGGAAGAGCGAGATCCGGGCGCTGGCGGAGCGCCTCGCCCCTGCCCTCGTCCCGGTGTTCGCCCCGGACTTCGATGTCAACGTGATCGACTGCCAAAGCCAGATCGGCTCCGGCGCCCTGCCGCTGGCGACGATCGCCAGCGCCGGGCTATCCATTTCGCCCAAGGACGACAGCGGCACAAGGCTTGCCGGCCTCTCGGCCGCGCTGCGACGGTTGCCAATGCCGGTGATCGGGCGGGTCGAGCGCGGCGCGCTGATCCTCGACCTGCGCTGTCTGGAGGACGGGGCGCGCTTCCTCGCCAACCTCTCCGGCCTCCGCGCGGAAATGGGCAGGCCCACCGATGATGCGGATCGCTGACCTCTTCACCCGCAAGCCGAAGACGGACAAGGTCGCGGAGGCGATGCAGATCGCGCTCGACGCGGCAAGGGCCGGCGACTACGCCACGGCGCTGTCTGTCTGGGAGCCGCTCGCGCGCGACGGCAACGCCCGCGCCCAGAGCAACATCGGCGCCTGCTTTGCCGGCGGGCTCGGCGTCGAGCGCGACGCGGACCTGGCGCGCCGTTGGCTGGCGCTGTCCGCCGAGGCTGGCGACTCTTCCGGCCAGCGCAACCTGGCATCGCTGCTCTTCAATGGCCTCGGAACCGAACCCGACCTGGCGGAAGCCGCACGCCTCTATGCTCTTGCCGCCGAACAGGGCGATGCGCAGGCACAGGACATGCTGAGCTGGATGCTGTTGGAGGGCGACGTCATCCCCGCCGATCCGGTTGCGGCGCAGTACTGGGCTCTAAAGGCGGCGGAAGGCGGTGTCGCGGCCGCCATGACCCGGCTCGGCATGATCCACCACAATGCGCTCGGCGTTCCGCGCGACGCGCAACACGCCGTGTCATGGTGGAAGAGAGCTGCCGAAGCAGGAGACGCCGATGGTCAGGCCATGCTCGGTGCCGCCCTGCACCTGGGCACGGGTGCCAGGCGCGACCCGGTTACCGCCCTGGTATGGCTGCTGCGCGCCGAGACGGGCGGCAGCAGGCTTGCAGCCCCGTTCCTGAAGGCCGCACGCGACGCGCTGACGGATGACCAGCGTCTCACCGCCGAAGCGGTGGCCGGAAAGGCCGATCCGCGATGATCATTGGAACGGCAGGGCACATCGATCATGGCAAGACGTCGCTGGTGAAGGCGCTGACGCAGGTCGATACCGATCGCCTCAAGGAAGAAAAGGCGCGCGGCATCTCGATCGACCTCGGCTTTGCCTATCTGCCGCTGCCTGAAGACCCGGAGGTGATCCTCGGGTTCGTCGACGTGCCGGGGCATGAGAAGTTCATCCACACGATGCTGGCGGGTGCGGCCAGCATCGACTTCGTCCTGCTGGTGGTCGCCGCCGACGACGGCGTGATGCCGCAGACGCGCGAACATCTGGCGATCGTCGATCTGCTCGGCATCTCCCGGGGCGTTGCGGTAATCACCAAGAGCGATCTCGCGCCCGCAGAGCGCATCACCGAGGTCGAGGTGGCGATCCGCAATGAATTGAGCGCCACGGCATTGGCCGGCATTCCGATCATGGCGGTGTCGACCCGCACGGGCGAAGGCGTCCCGCAATTGCAGGCGGCGCTGGCCCAGGCCGCGCGCGGCTTCGGGCATCGTCGCGACGCCGCGCGCTTCCGCCTCGCCGTCGACCGCTCCTTCACCATCCAGGGCGTCGGTACGGTGGTCACGGGCTCGGTCCTTTCCGGCAGGGTCAGCGTCGGCGATCACCTGACCGTCAGCCCGTCGGGCAAGGCGGTGCGGGTCCGCTCGCTGCACGCGCAGAACCGGCAAAGTGAAACCGGCCAGGCCGGGGATCGGTGCGCGCTCAATCTCGCTGGCGACGGCATCTCGAAAGCGGAAATCGGTCGCGGCGACATGGTGGTTTCCCCCACCCTCCATGCCCCTACCGGCCGCATCGACGCGACATTGCGGCTCCTGCCGTCGGAACGAAGGCCACTCGGCCAGTGGTTCCCGGCGCGCCTGCACCACGCCTCGACGGAGGTCGGCGCCCGCATCGTGCTTCTGGGAAACGACGACCTGCAGCCCGGGTCCGAGGGCCGCGTCCAGCTGGTGCTGGACCGCCCGATCGCCGCGGCCGTCGGCGACCGCTACGTCATCCGCGACGTCTCCGCCCGGCGCACCATCGGCGGCGGGCGCTTCCTCGACCTGCGCGGCCCGCAGCGTAAGCGCCGAAGCGCTGAGCGCGCGGCGCAGCTTTCAGCCCACGCGATCGCCGACCCGGTTGCGGCCGCACGGGCCCTGCTTGCGATCGAGCCCTATTCCCTGGATGCTTCGGTCTTCCTGCGCGACCGCGCCTTGCCCGAGGATACCGCCGCCTTTGCGCGGACGCTCGGTGCCGTCGTGCTACCGTGCGGCGCATCGGCGCTCCTGATGCTGCCGGAGCCGTGGCGGGAATTCCGTGCCGCGCTTCTGGAGCAGCTTGCGTCTTTCCACGCCGCCAATCCCGACCTTGCCGGCATGGGGCTGGAGCGCTTGCGGCAGGTGCTGCAGCCGCGCTTACCCGCCCCTGCCTTCCGCGCTGCGGTTTCCATGCTGCTCGCGGAAGGACCGGTTTCGCTCGACGGCGTCTGGCTGCGGCTCAGCAGTCACGAGGCGAGGATGAGCGCTGCCGACGAGTTGCTCTGGCACCGATTGCTGCCGTTCATCGGCGGTGAGGCGCGGTTCCGGCCACAGCGCGTCCGCGACATCGCCGGAATGCTGGGCGAACGCGAAGCCGACATCCGCCGCCTGTTGAAACTCGCAGGTCGAATGGGCCGGGTGCACGAGATCGCACAGGACCGTTTCTTCCTGCGTGACACGATCGCGGAAATGATCGGCATCGTCACGGGCATGGACGCGCGCATCGACAATGGCTGGTTTACCGCCGCCTGCTTTCGCGATCATGTCGACAGCGGGCGAAAGGTGGCGATCCAGATTCTCGAGTTCTTCGACCGCAGCGGCATGACGATCCGGCGCGGCGACCGGCGCAGGATCAATCGAAGCAAGCTGGACTTGTTCGGCAATCTCACACAGGCTGGCCCTGGAAGAGACTCGTTCCCGGTGGGGAGTCCGGAGTTCAAATCCTAGCGGGCCGTGTTTTTTGGAAATCCCACGTCCAGACAGTCGCCGGGGCATCGACTGCCCCGGCCGGTGCAAAAATGTTCATCCGACAGTGACATCCGTGGTACCTCGGCTGCGGACGACATTTGATCGACCTGATGAACGCGCTGATGCGTTCCGGGTTCCTGTAGGGGAACTAGACTTTTAGCCGCATTGCCACGGGCGCGTTCTGATGCTCTACTGCCGCAGTCGTGGGGCCGTAGCTCAGCTGGGAGAGCGCCGCAATCGCACTGCGGAGGTCGGCGGTTCGATCCCGCTCGGCTCCACCAACACGATCAGTTGGCAGTCTCGGGCCGTTGATCTCTGCTCCCCATTCGATCCGTGGCAAGCGAATCTGAAAGGTCGCGACGCGCTTTAGGGCAGTCCACGATCCGGATCACGCTCGACCTCTGCTTCCCTGTGATGCCGGGAATGAGAGGCCGCAGCACAAATTGACGCCATGATGAGCAGAGCGTTCGGGAAGCAGGTTTCAAGGTAACCGTAGCAAAGCGGCAGCAATCGTGCTTTGCTGACACCGTTGCAATTGGGAAAGAATAATAAAATCAATCGACGGAAGAGACTCGTTCCCGGTGGGGCGTCCGGACTTCAAATCCGGGAGGGGCCGTCAGACGGTCTTTGGTGGGTTCGACTCCCATTCTCTTCCGCCAGGGCCTCCAGACTGGACATGGCCGGCGGCCAGGCACACAGGCGGCCGCCGCGGTTCTTGATGGTCGCCCAAAAAAATCTATCGTCCGGCGCGGCTGCAGCTCGATCTTCGCGCCTTGATGCGCAGCGCGGTCGGCGTCGAGCCGAAGTTCGCGCGGAACTTTCTGCAAAAGTGCGAACTGCTCTCGAAACCAACCTCGAGCGCGATTTCAATCAGGGACTTGGACGTGCGCTCCACCAAGAGCAATGCCTTCTTCATTCGGATCTTCTCATAGGCCGCCGCAGGAGAGATTCCGGTCTTGTTCTGGAAGACGCGTTCAAGCTGGCGCCGTGACAGACCGACCTTCTCCGCGATCGTCTCGATGCCGACCTTTTCCTCGATATGCTGCTCCATGCACAGCAAGGCGGCCTTGATCCGCGCATCGTCATGCATCGGCAGCATGATCGGCATCCGGCTCTGCAATTCGCTACCCTCGCGCCGGCGCTCGACCTGAAGGATTTCGAGCGCGTTTCGCTCGGCGTTTTCGCCCACGTGCCGGCGCACCAGCAACGCGGCCAGGTCGGCGACCGCGCTGCCGCCTGCGCAGGTGATCGTGTTTCTGTCCTCGACAAACAGCCGTTGCGAGGTCAGCCGAATTGCCGGATGGCGCGCCTTGAACTCGGCGTGGTGGAGCCAGCTTACGCAAGCAAGCCGGTCCTGCAGCAAGCCCGCGCCGGCAAGAATGAAGCTGCCGGTGCAGACACCGATGATCCTGACCTTCTTGCGCGACGCCTCATGCAGAAAAGCGACCGTTTCGCGATCAAGCGGCTCCTCGACATCAAGGAGCCCGCCGATGACGGCGATGTAGTCGAAGCGTTCCGGATTGCCGAGCCTTGTGGTCGGCGACACCTGAACCCCGCTGCTCGACTTGATCATGTGCGGAGTGGCGCTGATGACTTCCCAGTCGCACAGGACGCGACCGGAGCGATCATCGACATCGCTGGCAAGCCTGAGGGTATCGACGAACAGGGAGAACGCGCTGAGCGTGAAATGCCGAGCAAGAACGAACCCGACCCGAAGAGCGGTCCCTTTGGGCTTTTTCCCGTCTCGTTCCGTGTCGGACACCCGCTGGTTAGCCACGACGTGTCCGATGCCGCGTTCCAACATCTCAGCTCCCTTTCCCAACCCTGCCCGGCAGGATCGCACGATATATACCGGCCTCCGCTTTCCCGCAAACAGAGACCGGCCCCGGCGTCAAACGCCGTGCCGGGTCAATCCTGTCCCGGCAGGATATGCGCGGCCTCAGGACGCCAGGAGACCCATACCTGGGATCCCGGAGAATGACCGATCTTCTCCAGCTCGTCATGGCTTTTCTGGGCCTTCAGCTCCAGAGCGCCCGCCGCATTCTCCAGATGGATGATCGCGGTCGCGCCGACGAACTCCTCGCCCACCACCGATGCCCGGAGCGCGTTGTAGCCATTCGTCGGCGGTTGGCTGCTGAGGTGGACCCGATCATCCGACACCACAAAGGTCGCCTTGTCGCCCTTGCTGAGGGGCTTTGCGGCCCCGGACGCTACGACGAATTCACCGGCGGGTGTCGCGATCTTCACGGACGCGCCATCGACGCCCGAGACGTTGCCGCTAAAGATGTTGTTCGACCCGAGGAACTCCGCAACGAACCGCGTGCGCGGCGCGCGGTAGATTTCCTGCGGGTTGCCGATCTGCTCGATCCGCCCGCGGCTCATGATCACGACGCGATCGGCCATCGAGAACGCCTCGGACTGGCTGTGCGTGACGTAAACGAAGGTGATGCCGAGCTCGCGTTGCAGATTGGACAGCACCGTCTGCATGCGCACCTTCAGATGGGCGTCGAGCGCCGACAACGGCTCATCCAGCAACAGGATCTCGGGCTCCGTCACCAGGGAGCGGGCGAGCGCAACGCGTTGGCGCTGCCCCCCGGAAAGATGCGCGACGTTGCGCTCGGCGAACTCGGTGATCTGCATTCGCTCCAGCCAGGTGTCGACCCGCTTGCGGCGCTTGGATTTCTCCATTCCCCGCATGCGCAGAGCAAACTCCACATTCTCGCGCACCGTCAGGAAGGGGAAGAGGGCGAGGCTTTGCCACACCATCGGCGTATCGCGCCGCCAGGTCGGCAGGTCGTTGATGCGCTTGCCGGCCAGGCGGATCTCGCCTTCGCTCGGGGCTTCCAATCCGGCCAGCATGCGCAGCGTCGTCGTCTTGCCGCAGCCGCTGGAGCCCATGATGGCAAGGAACTCACCCTTGTGAATTTCGAAGTCCGTCCGTTCGACCGCGAGGAATGCGCCGAACCGCTTGACGACGCCGTCGAAGACAACGAGAGCCTTGTCGTTCATGATATTTGTACTCCGGCAGTTTCCGCGGCCACCTTGGGCGCACCGCTGCGTTTCATGAGAAGGACCTGGGCGAGGATCACCAGCGTCATGGAGACGATGAAGACGAAGGTGCCGATGACATTGATGCGGGGGCTGACCTGACCCTGCAGGAAGCCGAGTACCTTGACCGGCAACGTCTCGTTCAGGCCCGAGACGAACCAGGCGACGGCGAACTCATCGAAGGACACCGCCATCGTGATGAACAGTGCCGCAAAGAGCGCCGGTCTGCAGAACGGGATGATGACATGGCGCATCGCCATCCACTCCGACGCACCGAGGTTCCAAGCCGCGGACTCCAGCGAGGGATCCATCTGTGACAGCCGCAGCCGGACGATGGCCATCGCGAACGGCGCGCACATCACCACATGGGCGATGATGACCGAATGAATGGCCCCGGAAAGGCTGACGTTCGATAGGAAGGCGAGCATGGCAAGGCCAAGGATGACCACCGGGATGGTGGGCGGCAACAGCGCCAGTGCGACATAGAGCGACTTGCCGAAGAACCTGTAGCGGAAGTCGGTATAGGCGGCGCCGAAGCCGATCGCCGTGGCCAGGACCGACACCACCGCGCCTGCTATCAGCGTGTTGCGAAGTCCTTCCCAGACCAACGGATCGTTGGCGACCGCTTCGTACCAAATGGTCGAGAATCCACCGAGCGGAAGCGAAGGGAAGCGGTCGACATTGAACGAGAAGACGAAGCTTGCGCCAATCGGCGCGAAGACGAACGCGAAGACGAGCAACAGGTACAGTTTCAAGGCCCAGTCGATCAGCCGGTTGCGGTTGAAGGTCATCGTCCGCGCTCCTTGTAGGCATAGTTGACCAAGGCGAAGGCAACGGCCAGCAGCGTTGCGATCATGACCAGGGCAATCACCGCCGCCCGTGGCCACTGCTGGCCCGATTTGGTCGTGTCCGTGATCAGGATGGAAAGGGTCGGCGGGTCGCCGCCGCCGAGGTAGAGCGGGCTGACGAAATCGCCGAAAGTCAGGATGAAGCAGAACAGCGCGGCGATCACGAGACCGACCCGTGCCGAGGGCACAATGACCTCGAAGACGGTGCGCAGCCGGCCACAGCGCAGGTTGTGCGCGGCCTCGATCAGCGTCCTGTCGACGAAGATCAGGCTGAAGAGCTGCAGCAGCACGACCAGCGGCAGGCTCAGCGTCAGGTAGCCGACCATGACCCCGAACGTGGAGTTGAGCATCCCGAACGGCCCGAGCCCGACCTTGGCAAACAGCGCGTTGAAGATGCCGTTGTCGGACAGGAAGATCTGCCAGGAGTAGATGCGCACCAGGTAGCTGGTGAAGAAGGGTATCACCATCAGAAACACGGCCCAGCGCCGTGCGGTGTCCGACAGCTTGTAGGCGATCGCATAGGCGCAGGGAAAGGCAAGCGCGCTGGTGATGATCGCCGCCGCCGTGGCCAGCGCGAAGGTGCGCAGATAGGCATCCCAGAAGACGCCGCGCGAGAGCATCCAGACCCAGTTGACGGGGTCGAAGTTCGGCTCCATTCGGAAGTTGCGGACCGTCCAGAAGCTGAGAGCGATCAGGAACAACAATGGCGCGAGGAAGAACATGACCTGCCAGACGAGCATCGGCAGCGAGAAGGTCAGACCGTAGAGAGTTATTGATTTCCGCATCGTGTAGGTTCCACGTCCATGCGACTGCACAGCCAGGGCCGCGCAGGATTGCCGGAATGAGCGGGCGGGCACTGAGGCCCGCCCTGACGAGTGTCGGCAGTATTGCAGGTCTGGTGGCGCTACGCGCTCTTGTACTCGGACCAGAAGTCGTTCCAGGTCTCGAGGCTCTGCTGCACGGGCAGCTGCCGGTACTTGATGCGGCCGTTGCGGATCAAGTCCATCGCGTTGCTCTCATTGAGCAGCATGCCCTGGCGTTTGGCCTCTTCCGGCGTTTCCACGGCCAGCAGTTCCCAGCCCTTCTTGTTCGGGATCAGGCAGGGATAGGCGGCCATGTTGGCCGACTTCACCTGGCCCTTGGCCGAGGTGATGTACTGGATCCACTTCTTGGCGAGATCGGCTTTCTGCGAGCCCTTGCCGATGGAGAAAGATTCGGTGAACTGGAGACCGCCTTCCTCGGGGATGACGCTGCGCACCTTGGCGCCGCCCTTTTCAAGGGCGCCGGTGATCCAGTCGCCGATGCCGGCCATGACCAGCATCTGGCCGTTCTGCAGCGACGAGAAGGTGCCGCCGTAGTCGAAAAAGCCGCCGATCTGCGGGCGTAGCGATCTTGTTACTTCCTGCACCTTTTCCCAGGCGGCTTCGTCGATGTCATAGGGAGAGGGATTGCCGTTCAACAGGCTGATCTGGCCGAGATTGGGCAGGTGCCAGTCGAAATGACCGACCTTGCCCTTGAGCTTCTCGTCCCAGTAGACCTTGTAGGTGGAAGCCTCCTTCTCGGTGATCGCCTCGGTGTTGTAGGCGACTCCCAGGAACCCGAAACGGGTGATCACCGAATAGAGCTTGCCATCCTGCCAGTGGCCGGGGAACTGCTGGAACTCCGGAAAGAATTCGTCGAAGGCGTAGTCCTTGGGGTCGAGTTCCTCGATGTAACCGGCGGCGTTGAGCTGCTGGACGTATTCGGCATCGGACAGGATGAGGTCGAAGGTGCCCGGAGGCGACTGGGCGATCAGGCCCAGCATATTGTCGCCGCCGGTGTAGTATTTTGGCTTGAACTTGACGTTGTTCTCCGCCTCGAACTCGGCGACGACGTCGGGTTCGGCATGGCCGTACCAGGCCAGCATCGTCAGTTCGGTCGGGGCTGCGAAAGCAAGGCGGCTCAGGTAGGGCGTAGCCAAAATCCCGCCACCCACGACGGCGGTACTCTTGAGGAACTCACGCCGGGTGCGGCGCTCTGACGGTATAACCTTGACGCTCATTTTATTCCCCTCCCGTTTGTTATGAGAGAAGCGTATGCAGCGTCCATGCATTTGAAAAATTAATTCTCATAATTTTTGCATTTACTATTCTTATCGCCGATCAAGTTCCGAATATCGGCTCCGCGGCGACGAAGAAACGCCCGCTTCGTCCAGCCGTGAGATGATGTGGTTGACCAGTCCGATGCCGGCATCGGACAGACGCGGGTGCTTGTAGAACAGACCCACGCGGATCTCGGCGAGCGGCGGGAGGCCGTCGCGCTCATCAAGCGCGCGCATGCCCGGAAGCATCGTGTACTGCGTCAGCGCACTGACGCCGAGACCGTTCACCACGGCATTCTGGAGGCCGGCGATACCGGAGCCGGTATAGGCGACGCGCCAGCGGATCTGCGCGTCGTCCAGCGCCTGGATCATCCTTGCGCGATAGGCGCAGCCTTCGGGATGAGCGGCCAGCGAAACCCCCACGGTGGTATCGACACCGACGTCTGCCGCCGCCGCCCAAATCGGCCGCTCGATCCACGACCGCGACAGATACTGCGCCCGCTCTCCATTGACCATGGCCACCGCTATGTCGAGTTCATCGGCGTGCAGCCGGTCGAGGATCTCGGCACTCCACCCGCAATGCAGCTCAAGCGATATCTCCGTATGCTGGCGGGTGTACTCCGTGATCACGCCCTGCAGGAAGGCCACGGCATAGTCGTTGGGAAGGCCGACGCGGATGACCCCGGCGATTTTTGACCGGTCGAAATAGGAGGCAACCTCGTCGTTCAGCCGCAGGATCTCGCGCGCATAGCTCAAGAGCATCTCCCCCTCGCTGGTCAGCAGCAGCGTGCGGCCGACCTGCTTGATGATCGGGGAGCCCACGAGTTCCTCAAGCCGCCTGATCTGCAGCGAGATCGCCGGTTGCGTTCGCCCAAGCGCTTCGCCCGCCTTGGTGAACGCACCGAGGTCGATCACCGAGACGAAGGTTCGCAGAAGGTCTGTCTGGAAGTTGACGATGGTGCGCACGGATTTGAATTTCTCATGTAACGATGACGATTATAAATTTCCCATATTCTCCGGCAGGCAGCAATCATTGCTCTCCAACTTAGAGGAGGAAAAGTTAATGCCAGCCGATTCCGTTTTCGCCGCCGAACTGCCCTGGCCGGATTACGATGCCAAGGTGCGCGACGGCGCCGTCCCGATCCTGATCCCGATCGGTTCGATGGAACAGCACGGCCATCACATGCCGATGCATGTCGATGTGCTGTTGCCGGTCGAGTTCGCCCGGCGTGTCGCAGCCCAGGTCGGCGCGCTGGTGGCCCCGCCGTTCACCTACGGCTACAAGTCGCATCAGAAATCCGGCGGCGGCAATCACCTGCCGGGAACGACGAGCCTCGATGGCTCCACCCTGGTCGCCGCGCTGCGCGACGTCATCAAGGAATTCGCACGCCACGGCGTCCGCAAGATATGCCTGGTCAACGGCCATTTCGAGAACTCCTGGTTCATCATCGAGGGAATCGATCTGGCACTGCGTGAACTGCGCTGGAGTGGCATCGACGACGTGAAGGTCGTCGTGCTCTCCTATTGGGACTTCGTCGACAAGGCGACGATTGCAAAGCTCTATCCGGACGGCTTTCCCGGCTGGGACATCGAACACGGCGGCGTGCTGGAGACGTCGCTGATGCTGGCGCTGCATCCGCACATGGTTCATCTCGAGCGCGCCATCGACCATGCGCCCGCCAGTTTCCCCCCTTACGACGTCTATCCGCCGAAACCCGAATGGACGCCGCAGAGCGGCACGCTTTCCTCACCCAAGCAGGCGTCCGAGGAAAAGGGACGAATCCTGCTCGATGTGTGCGTGCGCGGCATCGTCGATGCGCTGCGAACCGAGTTTCCCGGCTGACGAGCCAAGCGTTTGACGGCCACCAAGAAGGGCCGCCCGGCACCCGGGCGGCCCTTTTCTGCTTCCCATCCGTATTCAGTTACGGATGATGTTGTGCTCCGGACCGAACGGGAAGCCGGTGATGTTCTCGGCACCGTCCTCCTTGACGATCAGGATGTCATGTTCGCGGTAGCCGCCAGCGCCGGGCATGCCTTCGGGCAGCATCACCATCGGTTCCATCGACACCACCATGCCGGGCTCCAGCACCGTGTCGATGTCCTCGCGCAGCTCCACCCCGGCCTCGCGGCCGTAGTAATGGCAGAGCACGCCGAAGGAATGGCCGTAGCCGAACGAACGGTACTTCAGCAGATCCCACTCGCGATACATCTCGTTGAGCTCGATGGCGATGTCCTTGCAGCGCGCACCCGGCTTGATCAGCTCGAGGCCGCGGCGATGGACGGCGACGTTCTTCTCCCAGATGTCGAGGCTTGCGTCGTCGACGTGGTCGCAGAACAGCGTCCGCTCCAGCGCCGTGTAGTAGCCGAAGATCATCGGGAAGGTGTTGAGCGACAGAATGTCGCCCGACTGGATGATGCGGTTGGTCACCGGGTTGTGGGCGCCGTCGGTGTTGATGCCGGACTGGAACCAGGTCCAGGTGTCCATCAGCTCGACGAAGGGATGCGACTTGGCGATCTCGCGGATCATCGCGTTGGTCGTGGCGATCGCCACCTCGTGCTCCGGCACGCCGGCCTTGACGGCGGCCACGCAGGCGGCGCCGCCGACGTCGCAGACGCGGGCGCCCTCGCGGATCAGCTTCTGCTCCTCGACCGACTTGATCGTCCGCATCCACATCGACGGCTGGCCGACGTCAACGAACTCGACGCCTGGCAACGCCACCTCCAACTGGCGGCGGAAATCGAGCGTGACATGGTCGAACTCGATGCCAATGCGCTTGGCACCGGGGGTGAGCTGCCGCACGGCCTGATAGAAATTGTCCCGGCGCCAGTCCGTGTAGGTGATGTTGTCGCCGAAGCTGCGGCGCCAGGGCTGGCCGCCGTCGATGCCCGCCGAGATCGTGGTTGCGTTGTCGTGGTCGATGACCATCCCGTACTTGCGGCCGAAATAGCAGTAGAGCCAACCGGAATAGTAGTTGATGCAATGATAGGAGGTGAACAGTGCCGCATCGACATTGTTTTCGGCCATCCAGCGACGCACGTCGTCCTGGCGGCGCGTCATCTCGGCATCGGAGAAGGGTGAATAGTCCTTCTCGCCATTATGCCATTTCATCACGTGCAGCATGTCGTCCATTTTGGTTCTCTTCCTGTTCAAAATCTGGTGTGCGAGTGAAGTCCGGGTGGTCAGGCTGGCAGCGGTGCCTCCCCCTGCCGGCGGGTGAAGGCCAGCAGGCGGGCGAGCCTTTCAGGATCGAGATTGTGGAAGTCGCCTTCGTAGCTGATGCCGGTGCCGACGATGAAGCAGTCGACAAGCGGCGCGAACACAGGCGCGTTTTCCGGGGTGATCCCCGAGGCAAGGGCCAGCGCTGCGTCGCCGACGCCACGCCTGAAGGTCTCGATCTTTTCCAGTTCCGGCGCGTGGCCGGTGGCGATGCCCGAGGTCGTCACCACGTCCATCCAAGAGACTGCAATCCGTGCAGAGACTTCGTAGTGCTCCGGGGCGACCTCGCGCTGCTTCTTGAAGCAGGTGCCGCCCATATAAAGGCCTTCCCAGCCCGAGGCCTTGCGGATCGCCTCGATTTCGGCTGCGTCCTTCTGGTTGTCTACCGGTTCCATCTCGTTCAGGCAGGCGTCGTCTGCCCAGTAAGCGTCGACCGCGACGCCTTCGCGCTGCAGCTCTCCGAGGATCGGAAACGCCGCCTTGCCGGTCACCGCCAGGAAGTTCACGCCGATCCAGGCCGATGGGAACCTGGCGCGGGCGCTGCGGATGATCGGCAGGAACGCCTCGACGCTGATGTCGTGGTTGATCAGCAGGACGCCGGGCGCGCCCGCCTGCATCGCGATGCGGAGGTTACGCTCCGTCTGCTCGGAGTCCAGGACGTGGATGACCGGGAGGACGACCGGCCCGGGTGACTTGAAGAGCTTATGGAAATCTTGCCTGTGCATATCGAATCCGTTCTTGGCAATGGGTGTTTTTTGACGAGCGGTATCAGCGCCGCCGGACGGGGTCCGGCGGGTGGGTGCGGGCAATCGCAATGCGTTCGGTTGGCTAGGCCTGAACGACCTGCAGCGCCTGCGCCGACCAACCGAGCTGAACGCGGTCGCCGACGACTGGCGGCGCCGTTTCGGCAAAGAAGTTCTGCTTCACCGTGAAGTGGGAGGAGCCGGGAAAATCGATCCGCAGCCGGGTATGATCGCCCTGGAAGATCGTGTCCGCGACCCGCGCCTCGAAACGGTTTTCGCAATTGGCCGCAGCCGCGCCGATCGAAGCCCGCTCCGGGCGGACATAGAGAAGGACTTTATCCCCGATCCGTACCTGCTGGCCCAGCCTCGCCGCGACCATCATGCCTGCATTCGTCTGGATCGAGCCCCCCTCGCCGTCGCGTGACACGAGGGTCCCAGACAGCCGGTTGTTCTCGCCGACGAACTCCGCAACGAAGGCGCTTTCCGGCTCGTCGTAGAGCTGCTTCGGCGGTGCGCATTGCAGCAGGTGGCCGTCATGGAAGACCGCGACCCTGTCGGACATCGTCATCGCCTCGCCCTGATCGTGCGTCACGTAGATCATGGTCACCGAGGTCTCGCTGTGCAGCTGCTTGAGCTCCAGTTGCATGGTTTCGCGCAGCTGCCGGTCGAGGGCCCCCAACGGCTCGTCGAGAAGCACGACACTCGGCTCGAACACCAGCGCGCGCGCCAGCGCGACCCGCTGTTGCTGGCCGCCGGACAGCTGCGCCGGGCGGCGCTCGCCAAGGCTTGCGAGCTTGACCATGTCGAGCGCGCGTTTGACCCGCTTGCCGATCTCCAGCTTCGCCATGCGCCTAGCCTTCAAAGGATAGGCGAGATTCTCGGCGACTGTCATGTGGGGGAACAGGGCGTAGTTCTGGAAAACCACGCCGATGTTGCGCCGGTGCGGCGGTATACCCTCGATGGGAACGTCATCGAGCAGGATGCGACCGCTGGTTGGCGTCTCGAGGCCGGCCAGCATCATCAGCGTGGTGGTCTTGCCCTGTCCGTCGTCGAATGATCTGAGACTTTTGGGACTTCCGAAGATTGGAGTTTCCGGCTCGGTTTGCGGGTTGATTTA